>NZ_JAWVZF010000137.1:0-7762 GCF_033722355.1 Arsukibacterium sp.
CCCGCTAACATCCCCTTCGTGAGTTTGTTCATATTAAATCTCCTTGTTGGAACAAAAGGGCGAATAACCGCTAATATCCGCATTCTATATAGTTAAAGCATTTTTCAGGCCAATCCTTAACCAACTGTTTTCACTGATTTTTAACATTTGAGATAGAAGGTGATGTAAATTTTTATGACAATGCACTCCGCTTGTTATAAGCAACCCCCTGCATTAAGGTCCCAAGACAATTTTCTGGTGGAAAAATAATTTTTTGATATGATTGCGCCGTGGTTTTACGGTTACTGAAGCCACACCCCTGTACCCATATTTACTGGTTCAGGATTATAAAAAAGTGCGCTCCGTTGCGTTGTTTTATCTGCTGCAGCGGTTTACCAACCCGTCTCTGGTAACAGAGCTTTGATGTGAGAATACAAAATGTCAGCAGATAGCACTGTGGGAAATCTTGCCGAACCCGTCGCAGCCGCCATCGAAGCGGCCGCTGTTACCCCCTCAGCAATCAGCTTAATACCACCGTTAGTCGTACTAACCTTTGCTGTCTGGTTAAAGCGCCCTATCCTGGCCTTAATACTGGGCGCGGTAACCGGTTTATTGCTGATAAACCCGTTAGAAGCGTTATCAAATTTTTCAGATATCTCAGTCAACGTGATGCAGGATGAAACCATCGGCTGGTTAATTCTGGTGTGTGCAGGATTTGGCGCGCTGATTGGTTTACTGATCCATACCGGTGGCGCTGTTGCTTTTGGCCGTTTTGGCGCCAGAAAAGCCAGCGGTCCCCGCTCCTCAATGTTTATGACGTTCTTACTGGGCTGCGTTATTTTTGTTGATGATTATCTTAATGCGCTATCTGTCGGTGAGGCAATGAAGCGGGTCACCGACAAATTTAAAGTATCCAGACAAAAACTGGCTTATATCGTCGACTCCACTGCTGCCCCGGTCTGTGTGCTGGTGCCAATTTCCACCTGGGCGGTATTCTTTGGTGGCTTGCTTGAAGATAACAATGTGGCCGAGCAAGGAAAAGGGGTCGCGGTTTACATTGAGGCCATTCCTTATATGCTTTACCCCATCATGGCCATTATCGTCGTGATGCTGGTGACGTTAAAACTGATGCCGGATCTCGGACCAATGAAAAAAGCGGAACTGGAGACACAGCAGGGCACACCCATTGAATGTGAATTAGCCGACAGTCCGCAGGCAGGCGCACGCATGCTAAGCCATGCGGTTGATGAAATGCCGTATCATACCAGCGACGAGTATGCGGTAAACTCCATTGAAGAAGAATTTGAAACCAGCAATAAACACGGCAAAGTACACAATTTTGTGATGCCGATGCTGGCGTTAATTGGCTTCACCATGTTACTGGGTGAGTCACTAAGTGAGCCGGATATTTTAAAAGGGGTGATAGCGGCGCTGGTATTTTCATTTGTCTATTATGGCGTACAGAAGCTGATGTCATTATCTGAGATGATGGACGTGATGATGAACGGCTTTAAAACCATGCTGCCGGCAATCAGCATTGTTATCGCGGCATTTATTTTTAAAGATGTTTGCGACAAGCTGGGACTACCGCTTTATATTATTGAAAACCTTGCGCCTTACATGACTGCGCAGATGCTGCCCGCTTTAGTCTTTTTAGCCATGGCAATACTGGCGTTTGCGACCGGCTCCAGCTGGGGTATTTTTGCGGTGTCGATCCCTATCGTGATGCCACTGGCCTTTGCAGTAGATGCCAATATTCCACTGGTAATAGGCGCGCTACTTTCGGCCAGCTCGTTTGGTAGCCAGGCCTGTTTTTACAGTGACTCGACCGTACTGGCGGCACAAGGCTCAGGCTGTAACCTGATGAGCCATGCCTTAACCCAGTTCCCCTATGCCTTAATCGCAGCCATAGTGGCCTTTTTTGGCTTTATTCTGCTGGCTTAGGCTAATCCGATTCTCGCTTTGGTGTGGAGCGTGAGACTGGAAACCCGATTTGGTTGCCACAGAGTGTCTGAGCCGCAGGCGAGTTGCTGTGGCAAGCCAAATGGGGTATTGCAGTCGAGCGCTACTCAATTACCCGAGATACTTTCAGCTCCTCCACCGCGCAATACAACACCGGCACCATAAATACGCTTAACAGGACAAATAACATCCCGCCAAAGGTTGGGATGGCCATTGGGATCATTAAATCCGCGCCGCGGCCGGTCGCACTTAGCACGGGTAACAATGCCAATATCGTGGTCGCTGAGGTCATCAGACAAGGCCGGATCCGCTTTGCAGCAGCTGAAAGCACCAGCGCCCTGACCTCGGCCTTTGTTGAAGCTTTATGCTCAGAAAAAGCCTGTTTAAGATAACTGGCCATCACAATACCGTCATCAACGGCAATACCAAATAACGCCAGAAACCCCACCCAGACCGCAATACTCAGATTATAAGACTGCAACTGAAACAGCTCACGCAGGTTAGTGCCAAACAGGCTGATATTTAAAAAGCTACTCTGACCAAACCAGTCAAGCATGATAAAACCACCGGCCCAGGCCACGGCAATACTGCTGAAAATCATCAGGGTGGTACTCACCCGGCGGAACTGCAGATACAGCAACATAAAAATAATGATAAGTGCCAGCGGCACCACCCACAGCAACGTTGTCGCCGCCCGCTGCTGCTGTTCAAAACTGCCGGCAAAGCTGTAACTGACGCCGGCAGGCAGCTGCCAGGCACCACTGCTTAGCTTTTCATCCAGATAAGCTGCCACCGCTGCAACCACCTCCACTTCAGCCACACCCGGCTTGCCGGCAAAAGTAACATAAGCTGTTAAAAAGGTGTTTTCCGAGCGGATCATCTGCGGCCCACGCTGATAGCGAATTTCAGCTAATTGCTTTAACGGCAGTGGATAGCCGGCCGGGGTGTCAACTAATACGTCAGCCAACTGCTCCAGCGTATCTCGTTGCTCCCGCATATAACGTACCCGGATGGGATAACGTTCACGGCCATCAATAACCCGGCCAGCATCCATGCCGCCAATCGCACTGGAAATAGCCTGTTGCACCTGCTGCATACTCAGGCCATGCCTGGCGATTTCAGCGCGGTCCGGATGGATCTCCAGATACGGCTGGCCAACAACCCGCTCGGCATTGACGGTCTGTGCCTGGACGGCCGGGGCCTGACGTAGTAACTGCTCGAGCTCTAAGGCAGTACGCCCCAGAGTGGTCAGATCCGGTGCTGCCAGTTTTATCCCCATTGCTGCACGCATCCCGGTTTGCAGCATTAACTGACGTGTTTCGATCGGTTGTAACTGCGGGGCTGACGTGACGCCCGGCAGCTGTGCGGCCTGAATAATTTCCTGCCAGATATCATCCGGACTGTGAATATGCTCCCGCCATTGCCGGTATGGCCGACCCTGGCTGTCAGGGATTAACTGGCCGTCACTGTCTCTGACGAACTGGTTTTCAACGGTATCATAGCGAAAATACTGCCGGTTGCCGGCGGCATCGGTTTTGTATTCGCTGTGATACTGAATCAGCGTTTCAATCATACCCAATGGCGCCGGATCAAGCGCCGTATCGGCCCGGCCGATTTTGCCTACCACGGTTCTTACTTCCGGAATCGCTGCAATAGCAAGGTCCTGCTGCTGCAGCACATCCAGCGCTTCGGTTATTGACGTATGCGGCATCAGGCTTGGCATTAATAAAAACGCCCCTTCATCCAGCGCGGGCATAAACTCCCGCCCCATGCCGGGATAACGCTGTGCTGTCTCACTGTCGGCAGCTACCCAGGGCAATACCCGTTCAGCACCCACCCAGATACTCAGTCCGTACAATACCAGCAACAACGGCAGCAGCATAAACAGCAGCTTCACCTTCAATACCAGTCGTAACAGCGGCAGATAGCACAATGAAAACAGCCAGAAAAACAGTAGTATTGTGCCAAGCAACGTGGCAACCAGCAAAATATTGCTGAGCAAGCCTGCCGCCGGGCCCAGCGGCTGCCAGAAATAGGCCAGCAAGCCGGTGACGGCTAATAACAACATCAGCAACAGTAATGCCCGCAGACGGGTATCTGAATTATACGGCAGGGTTAACCGAGGCCAGCGAGCTGTCAGGCTCCGCAGGTACTTTTTAACCCCCTGCATTCGCGGTGAAAACAGTAAAAACAGCAGCACCGGTAATAACGTTAACGCCAGAAAGGCAGCCGCCAGTAACACCAGGGTTTTACTGTACGCCAGTGGACCAAACAGCTTGCCTTCAGCGCCCGTCATACTGAACACTGGTAAAAAGCTGACGATGGTCGTGCTGATTGCTGTTAATATGGCCGGACCAACCTCCTGCATCGCCCGCTGCACAGCCTGATAAGCACTCAGCTCAGGTTGCTCCCTGCGTTGGCGGATCAGGTTCTCACTGACTATTATCGCCATATCAACAATAGTACCAATAGCAATAGCAATACCGGCCAGCGCCACGATATTGGCTTCTACTGCAAACAGTTTCATACCGATAAAGCTCAACAGTACCGCTAACGGCAGCATAGTGCTGACCGCAAATACTGCCCGCAGGTGCCATAACATCACCAGCACCACAATAATGGTAATCAGGATCTGCAGGCTAAGTGCCTGCTCAAGGGTTCCGAGGGTTTCGTTAATCAGCGCTGAGCGATCATAAAACGGCACTACCGTCAGCTGACTTAAGGTCAGCCACTGTGGCCAGCTATCGGCCGGATGCTGTTGCAAAAACAAGGTCCACTGGCTGTTATCGTTACCCCAGGCCGGTAATGCATTGGCATGGGCAAAGTCTGCGACCTGCGCTGCGCTGGTATGTTGCCAGTCGATGACAGCTTTGGCTGGCAAACCACGGCTGATCTGGCTGAGCTTGGCATAAATATTGTCGATAGCCTGGCGCGGATTGTAACCCTGCCGTACTGTTATCACGCCGCCCACGGCTTCGGCTCCTGCCACATCAAGGGCGCCACGACGCTGGGCCGGACCGGTACTGACTTTTGCCACATCCGCTACTGTGATCGGCGTATTATCAGGCGCCAAACGCACGACCGCCTGTTCAATATCACTGAGGTTTTTTACTAACCCTACGCCACGCAACAGATATTCAACGCCATTAATCTCGCGACTGCCAGCGCTGACATCCAGATTTGCCGCCATCACAGCATTACTGACATCAGCCAGGCTAACCTGATAAATTCGCAGTAAATCCGGATCAACCTCTATCTGGTATTCACGCTGGTAGCCACCAATGGAGGCGACTTCACTGATGCCTTCAGCGGCCAGCAAACCGGTTCGTAAGTACCAGTCCTGAATGCTGCGCAGCTCGTCCAGATCCCAACCGGCTGTGGTGTTACCTTCGGGATCCTGGCCTTCCAGGGTATACCAGAACACCTGCCCCAATGCTGTGGCATCCGGTCCCAGGCTCGGTTGCACGCCTGCCGGTAATGTATCCTCCGGCAGACTGGCCAGCTTTTCCAGCAAACGGCTGCGCGACCAGTAAAACTCAACACTGTCATCAAAAATAACGGCAATACTGGAAAAACCAAACATCGATAAGGTGCGAACATCCTTAACACCGGCTACCCCCATCAGGGCGACACTCAGCGGATAACTCAGTTGATCCTCAACATCCTGTGGTGAACGTCCGGGCCACTCGGTAAAGACAATTTGCTGATTCTCACCCAGGTTTGGAATCGCATCAACGGCTACTGGTTTAAGCGGTATGCCGGTTTGCCAGCCAAAAGGCGCATAGCCGACACCGACCAGCACCAGTAAAGCAGTGATTAAAAGCACCAGCAATTTCTGGCGCAGACAGGCGCCAATCAACAGTGAAAACCAGGAGTGCTGTTGTTGCTGCAGGCCAGGTTCAGTGTGCATGACGACCTCCATCGCTGTACTGCTGCTCAATGTCACCACAGCCTTGCATCATAGGGCCAAAATACGGATTTAAAACTTCAGATTGCTTCTGTAACCAGCCGGCGCCCTCACCGTCGCGCGCCATAGGACAATATGCCCGGTACCAACCGTCAGCCAGCATACCCTGCTCTGCCAGCGCTAACAAAGCCTGCACCTGCAGATAGTATTGGGCCCGGGCCTGTTCAAGGTCACTGACATGCTGGCTATGACCGGCGCCAGTCAGTAACTGTGCGACGTGCTGCTGTAAATGAGCAGGCCAGCTAACCGCGTTAACGGCTTGCTCAAAAGCCACAGTCCCTTCTTGCCAGTCGGTTAACCTATCCTCGGTTAACGCCAGGTATAACTGTTGATATGCATCCAGCATGGCTTTTTGCTGAGCTTCCGTCAGACTGAAGCTGTCTTGCGGCACTAATGCTGCCTGCACTGGCGCTGTTGTTTGTGTGTTCATCTGCTGATGGCCGTGGGCTGCGTGGGGATTACCGGCCTGACCGTCGGCAGAAAGCATACTGGGCAGACCCCGGATTTGCAGCTCACTATCTAAGCGAAATGCCCCTTTGCTGACAACCAGTTCGCCTTCTGTTAAGCCCTCCAGCACCTGATACTGATCAGCAAAGCGCCGGCCAAGAACAACTTCGCGACCGCTATAGGTTGCACTCTGGCCGGGCTGTTGCACATAGACCAGCGAGCGCTTGCCGGTATGCAGCACCGCAGATGCCGGAATCAGCAGCACATTATCCTGAGTGTCGAGCAGCCTTGCCCGGGCCAGCATGCCAGGTAACAGCTGACCGTCCGGGTTGTCCAGCACCGCCCTGACAGTGACGGTGCGCTGGTTGCTGTCAACCTGCGGTTCCAACAGCAATACTTCGGCATCGAATGTTGCTCCCGGCAGTGCCAGCAATTCAACACTTATCTTCTGCCCCGGCCTGATGGCGCCTAGCTGATGTTCAAAGGCTTCAAGCTCCAGCCAGAGTTTATCCAGCGCCAGTACGCTAAACAGTGGCTGGCCGGCACTGACATAGGCCCCCTCATTCACCATCTTATCCAGTACCCTACCTGATACCGGCGCACTGATAGTGACCGTATCCTGCAGGCTTTCACTTTGTAAAATTGTGTCAATCTGGGATGCAGGTACCCCTAACAGCCTTAGCCGGCGACGCGCAGCGGCCAGCGTACTGTCAGCCGGTAAACTGCTGCCACGGGCTACCGCCAGTTGCTTGGCCTGTACCAGTTCTTGCTGAATAACAATAAGATCCGGATTAAAGATCTCTACCATCGGCTGGCCGGCAGTAACATCGACCCCACTGCTATCAAGATAGAACTTATCAATCCGGCCAGCGGTCCAGGCACTGATGGTTTTCAACCGGCTCTGATCGGCAGCCAGCTTGCCAACCAGGGCCAGGTGATGTTCAGCCCGCTGCCGCCGCACCGGGGTCAGTTCCGGCTGCAACAAGGCTTCAGCCCGCTGACTCAACCTGATACTGCGATCTGATTCCAATACTGAAGGGCCAGCGTGAATTTCTGCTTCGTCGGTCGTTACCGGAATAAGCGCCATGCCGCATATCGGGCAACGATCATCCGGGTTAGTGGAGCGGACATGCGGGTGCATTGAGCAGGTATAGACGGTGGCGGGTTTATCACCCGTTATCAGCTGCTTTAGCGTGCTTTGAGCTGCCAGCGTGCTTTGCAGAACACTGTCCTGTTGGGAATGATCATGCTGATGCTGCTGGGCGAACGCCTCGCTGCCAACGAATAATAACACTGGCAGACTGGCCAGCAAGCCGCTTTTAACCGGGATAAACATAGTAAAACCTCTGCTTTTAAAATACCGAAAATAACCGTAGACAACACGGCCGGGATCAAATCAGCAGCAGG
>NZ_JAWVZF010000138.1:0-7756 GCF_033722355.1 Arsukibacterium sp.
AAGCCGCGACTTTATCACTAACTTTCCCAAGCTGCTGATGGGCTGCCGCCAATGCTTGTTGCGCAGCCTCCTCTCCCATATTTAAGCCTTCTGCATAAATAAAGTGAAGTTGGGTCAGGCCAATAAAATTAAAAAAACTGGTTAAAAACGGCGTCTGACTGTCTGCTGTCGTGCCCTGATAAATACCGCCACGTGTCGCCAGGACAATGACCGGTTTGTCTGCCAACAGACCAACCGGGCCATTTTCAGTGTATTTAAATGTGATGCCTGCCCGAGCCAGTCTGTCCAGCATAGATTTAAGTTGTGACGGAATGCCAAAGTTGTACATCGGTACCCCGAACACGATGACATCCGCCTGACGTACCTGCTCAATCAGCTTATCCGACAAAGCGGCAAGTTGCTGCTGCTCTGCAGTACGTTCCGATACCGGGGTCATCCACGCTGCCAGCTCATTCATCTCTAAATGAGGTAAAGGTCTGGCACTGAGATCAATCTCAGTCAGATTAATATTGCTGCCAAGTTTTTCCACAAATGCTTTACTTAACTGAGTGGAACGGCCGTCATCACCGCTGATAGAACTGTTTATTACCAGAACATGTTTCATTATTGTCTCCTGTAAAGATGTTCGCCAATAATACATCACATTTATAGAATGATAATTGCATTAAAACGACAAATCCTTTCTATTTTTTTGTATTTGAATTGATAAACCACCGTTAGTAAAAAGCCGTATAACGCTCAAGTCGAATCATTCTTTTCGTAGCGATTAACAGCCGGGAAAAACGAATATGTTGGAAACTACCGCGCTAACAGGGCATCATGATGGTTTATCTAAGCAAAAGCGAATAAGCCAACGGATGACGATAAATACAGATAACGAATTACGTACCGGGCAATGGGAAGACGCACTGACATTGGTAGCCTTGCATCAGGATAAAGCAGCGTATGCTGAACTGTTCAGCTACTTTGCCCCAAGATTAAGAGCTTTTGGCATCAAAATGTTTGGCAACGAGCAGCAGGCCATGGAAATGGTACAGGATGCGATGCTTAATGTCTGGCGCAAAGCTCGCTTGTTTGACGCCAGCCGGGGCTGCGCGTCAACCTGGATTTTTACCATAGCGCGTAATGTTCGCTTTGATATGCTGAGAAAAAAACAAAGCCGTAAAGACGATATCAGTGCCGATGACTTATGGTTTGATGGCGACTATCCCGAGCAGGAAAGCAACAGCAGCGACAGCTGGGATACCATGTTGATGAGTGAGAAATTAGCGCCTCATTTTGATGCGTTACCGCCTGCGCAGCGTATGGTGATGCAAAAGGTTTATTTAGAAGAAAAATCTCATCAGGAGGTGTCTGATGAGCTGGCAATACCCTTAGGTACAGTGAAGTCCCGGATCCGTTTAGCCCTGGACAGATTGAGAGAGGCACTAGATGACACACGCAGTTAAATTCCATCCAGGTTTAATGCTACTGGAGCAGTATGTTGAAGGGTCTTTGTCTGCCGATGTTGCGCTTGCGGTGTCAGCTCATATTGATTTGTGCCCGCATTGTCAGCAGCAAAGCAGGGACATTACCAATGATCAGGCAGCTGTTCTGACCGAGCAGCAGTTAAGTAAGCGGGATACTGAGCAGGAATGGCAACAAATGCTTAATTTCATCACCAGCCAGCCAGCGCTGACACCTGATGCTGACGTAAGGACAGCCAGCTCAGCGCAAGCAGCAAGTGTGACAGTGAATGGCAAAACATTTGAAATTCCAAGGGCCCTTGCCAGGCTTGCCCAAAAACAAAACAAATGGCTGCACCTTGGTGGCATTGCTACGGCCAAATTGCCTACGGCAGACAAACAGCATGTGTCTTTACTGTATATTGATAAAGGCACCGAAGTTCCTAACCACACCCATCTCGGTCTGGAAATGACGCTGGTGCTGGCGGGAAAAATCGTTGATGAAAATGGCGAGTATGGGGTTGGTGACTTACTGATTAATTCACCGGACGATACACATACGCCCAGGACTCTGGCTGATGAAGACTGTTTATGTTTATCAGTGCTCAGTGCGCCATTGAAATTTAACAAAGGCCTGACCCGTCTGCTAAACCCGCTACAACAGTTTTTCTACTGATCGCGATATTTGTACTTGATGGAGCAAGTTTAGCGCCGTATTAACGGCGCTTTTTTTGCCTGTTTGCCTGCGGTTCAGACCAGCATCGCCATGCCACCGTTCAAATTATATACTGTGCCATAGCCAAAACGACGCAGTACCCTGCAGGCCAGCAAACTGCGATTACCACTGCGACACACCAGCAACAACGGCCGCTCTGGCGTCAGTTTCCTGCTGATTAATGCATCACATAATTTCGATAATGGCACCGCCAGCACCTCAGTTTCAACCGGTAAATGCTGCTGCAGCGGCCCGGCGGTTTGCTCATGAGGCTCCCTGACGTCAACCACCTGTAACTCAGGCTGACGTGTCAGCACTTCAGTCAGTTCAGATATATCCAGCAACCGGCTTGCATCGGTTGGCGTCACCTCCACCAGGCCGCAATAGTAATGACTGGCTTGCTGTAACTTTGCCGTCTGAATATTGAGTTGCTGCTGCCACATTGCTGCCGGCTCGCCGGCCAGAACCTGAGTAAACAATTCACTTTCCTGTTGCGCCAGACGCAGCGTGGTGGCAAAACGCTGCGCATAGTCATGACTGGATAATAACAACGTATCAGCATTAATATTTTCGGCCAAATCCAAGATACTGCGCTGTAACGTCCGGGCATCCCCGTCAGTCAAATCGGTACGGCCAATGCCGCCAGGCATAATAACATCGCCGACAAACGCCGCTAATACCTGGTGCTGCTGGCGCACAATAATGCTGATAGCGCTGGCGCAATGGCCCGGGGTGGCTATGCGGGTTAACACCATATTTGCCAGTCTGAGCTCTGTGGCAGCGCCCGGCCAGCCAAACTCATCGCAATGTTGCTGCTCAGTATTTAGTACCTGACGTAATAGCCGTGCTGCACTTTGCTGCTGATGGTGCTGGTGTGTTTCCAGTATCGCCAGCAGCTTTAGCTGACGGCCGTGGACAATATTAACAATCCGGTTAACCAGCGCTGGTACCGGATCAATCACTATGGCTTGAGCACTTGGGGCATCAATCAGCAAATAGCTGCAACTGTTCTCATGCTTAAGTTGCAGCAAACCATCAGCATGGATCTCCAGAGTTGGTGTGGCATCGGTTACCACCAGACAATGTTTATTCACCACTGCTTTTAGTGCTCTGATTGCATGACAGGCATCAGCGCATTCTGTTGTTGTCATGGCTGGCCCAAACGATAAACGGATAGCCCCCTGACTGCGCCAGGGTGCCAGCCCCATGGCATCCAGCACAAAACTGCTGGGTATTTTTGAGCTGCAGGCCGAGCCGGAACTAATCCGGATCCCGGCTGCATCAAATAAATCCATAATATCTTTGCTGAAAAAGCCCGGCACTGAAAAATTTACCGTGGTCGGCACAATGTAAGGCTGGTCACTGTTTAATACCAGATCAGGAAAAACATAACACAGGGCTGCGATAAGCTTTTCGCGGTATTGCCACAAAGTCTGCTCTGCTTGAAATAGCCCGCCTTCAGGTTGCTGCAGCTCTGCAAGTACTGCGCCGAGCGCCGCAATCCCGGGTAAGTTTTCAGTACCGGAGCGCAGACCGCTCTCCTGGCCACCTCCTGTGATAAAAGGCTGATAAGGTGCCCCTGGCCTGACATACAAAAAACCGATACCTTTTGGTGCATAGAGCTTATGGCCACTAAATGGCGCGTAATCGATAGTGGTTTTCGCCAGTTGCAACTGCATTTTACCCAGCGCCTGAACACAATCCACCAGCCAGTAAACAGCAGGATTGGCTTTACGGATGCAGCTTTCAAGTTCTTTCAGTGGCTGCATCACGCCTGTCTCATTATTGGCAGCCATCGTGCAGATAAGTCCGGCCGCAGGCACGTTTTCACGGATAAAAGCAAAATCGAGCTGGCCATTAACATCGACAGGGATTGCTTTAATCGTCGCATTAAGCTGCAAAACAGTATTCCAGTGTTTCAGACTCTCCGGTACGGCTTTATGTTCGGTTGCACCATATAACAGTAAAGTTGCCGGCCCACCTTTATTCTGATCACGCAGCGCCAGCAGCGCCGACACCACTGAGCTCTGAATACCTTCAGTGGCACCGGAAGTAAACAAAATGCGTCCTTCCCCCGCCCCGGTTACCTGACGGGCCAGACTGCGGGCGCGTTCCAGCGTCGCTTTTGCCTTAATCCCAGTGGTGTGACTACTGCTAGGATTTCCAAATTGTTGTTGCATGCATTGCATAGCGGCAGCCGCCGCTGCTGGCAGTACGGGTGTGGTAGCATTACAATCTAAATAGATATCGGAACTGGTTGTTGCCGGACGGATATCTGGCTTTGCTGATGCGTGTTTCATCCTCGGGCCTATTTCAGGCGGCACTGCCGCTTATAGCAAAAAGAAATATGATATAACCGGGCATCATAAACGGCGTTGGCATAAACAACAAGCCGCACGCGGCAGCCGGGGACAGAAAATATAAAAAAGGCTGCAATCAGCAGCCTTTGATATTACTCAATCAAATCTTTTGGAATGTCAGGTCTTAATTCCTGCCATATTTTACCGCTTTCAATACCATATTTTCGCACGGCCATGACAACTTCATCGTGTTTTCCCGCTTCAGCATATTGCTTTAACTGAGCATAATATTTGCGGGCCAGTTCCCGGGCGGCCGGATGCGAAAAATAAAAGCGGGCAATTTTATTATAAAGCCCACGAAAACCATTTAATATCAACACATAAATCCGGTTTGATGAGTGCAAAGCCAGTTCATGGTTCAGATTGTAGTCAAACTCGGCAAAGGCCGCGGCGGTATCATCCAGTGCTTCAGCCCCAGTAAAAGCGGCTATTACCTGCTGCTGGTGGGTTTTAATCGCACCGCGAATATAAATAGCGCTGATATTAGTCCGGGCTGACAGCAAATCATCGACCAGTTTGGGCATTTGATCTTCATCCAGCCGGGCCAGGGTTTCCAGAATATTCAGGCCCGACGTTTCCCAGTAGTTATTCACTTTAGTGGGTTTGCCGTGTTGAATAGTCAACCAGCCATCACGCGCCAGGCGCTGCAGTACTTCACGTAATGTTGTCCGGGTAACGCCAATCAGTTCAGACAGTTCACGCTCTGCCGGCAAGATTGATCCAGGCGCAAATTTGCCATTCCAGATCGAGTCCACAATATATTCTTCTGCAAAACCGGCAGGGCTTTGCGCTTTAATCAGATTGGTCATGCCAAAAAATCCGTCAGGGTCGTCATAAAAGTTGACTGATTGTACCAGAGCGCTGTCAGTTAACAAGCCGGTACTTAAAAATAGCCTGCCACCACCAACACAACATTTGTGTAATGCCGATAAATCACTTAAATTAGCCAATTAACTGATTGTTATATCAATAGGAACATTTATGCTGGCTACAATAAAAAAAACATCGCGCCATCGCCTGTCCTGGTTTTTACTGGCATTAAGCGCTCTGGCCTTACTGGCAAGCGGCTTATATTTTCAGTATGGTCTTAACTTACAACCCTGCATCAAATGTATTTATATCCGTGCTGCGTTTGCCGGCGTGCTGCTTGCTGGTTTGCTGGGGTTTCTGGCACCAAAACACGATTTTTTGCGGCTGGTGGCGACAGCGCTATGGCTGATAAGCGCTGCAATTGGTCTTTATCATGCAGTTCAGTTGGTCAATATTGAGCAGACACTGGCAGCGGGTGGTTTTAGCAGCTGTGCCTTGTTTGCTGAATTTCCGGCCTGGTTAGCGCTGGATAAATGGTTGCCAGCGGTATTTGAAGTCACCGGCAGCTGTGGCGCCGTCGACTGGCAGTTTTTAGGCCTGAGCATGGCCTACTGGAGCATGCTGATCCTGGCAGCCTACTTGCTGGCAGCACTAATTGTGTTGATTGGCCAGGCAGCTCGTATTTCCGATAACCCTTACCGGTAATGCGACTGGGCCAAAGCCGTGACCGGTTGTCTGACTAATAAAAAGCCCTGCTGATGCGGGGCTTTTTATTAGTTGCTTTAGCGTTTTGCCAGGCCTTTACAAAATAGCCAGTAACTCTACATCAAATACCAGGGTGCTGTATGGGGCGATAGCATTACCTGCCCCACGTTCACCGTAGGCCAGGTTCTGCGGTACATACAACCGCAGTTTTGAACCTACCGCCATTAATTGTAAAGCTTCAGTCCAACCGGCAATAACACCGGAGACCGGAAATTCTGCCGGCTCACCACGTTGATACGAACTGTCAAACACCGTGCCGTCAATCAGCGTGCCGTGGTAGTGTGTCCGAACGGTAGAAGCAGTAGTCGGTTTCTCACCTTCAGCCGCGACCAGCACTTCATATTGCAGGCCTGAAGCGGTAACTGTCACTTCGGGACGCTTGGCATTTTCAGCCAGGAACATTTCGCCTGCTTCGGCCAGGGCTTTAGCTTTTTCCTGTTCAGCTGCCTGCATCCGCTCGCTGATAACGCCAAATGCTTCGCGGATTTGCTGCTCACTGACTTCTGGCTGCTGCTCGTTGTAAGCCGCAGCCAGACCCGCTGCTACTGCGTTAATATCCAGGCCGTCAAACGGGTTGTCAGCCAGTTGCTGCCCCATCTGTAAACCAATACCATAACTGGCGTGTTGCTCTAACGTTGTATATTTATCAGACATAAGTTCCACTTTTGCTGGGCTGCCGGCAGAAATAGTTTACCTGGCAGCAATTAAATCCGGTTGCCATACTAACCTATTGTGGTGCGAAAGTCTTGCCGGCGCACCCTACAGCATTTGTATCTGTTGCCACAATTGCTGGACATGCTGCTGATCAGCAGCAGTCAGCTCGCCACCGGCTATTGCTTTTGCCAGGCTTTGTTCCACCCAGCTACATAACCGGGGTTTATCAAAAGATTCTGCGGCAACTTCCAGACTACCCACCGCCAAATCAAAATGGCCACGCAAATAACCGGCAGCAAATAACTGATCATCTGTCGCCTGCGGCGTCAGGCCGTCAAAATAATCAGCAACAGTATCGATATACTGCGCTGGTATGCTCACTTGATTCATTTTACTCCTCATCCTGATAACCTAACCGGTATATAACGTAGTCGTTGTAGCCTGTCAGCACATGTAATAAGCCGTGCAGCGCTTTATCAAGCGCCTGATCACCAGTATCAGCAAGCAGTGGCCGGCCATTTAGTTGCTGAAGCTTGGTTTTTGTCGCCAGCAGCATAATATTGTCCCGGCCAATGGCTTTTATTACTGCCGGCGACAACTGCTGATTACCACGGCCAAATACATGGCCCTGGCCACCAATCAGGGTAATGACCAGTTTGCTCGGATAATCGGTCACCAGCTCCAGTAATTGCTTCGCTGTGACATCGCTGGCAATCAACTTGCCGTTCTCTACCACGTCAACACCCAGTAAGGTATTGGCAAGACCCAGCTCTGCCATAACGGCGGCGACAGTGCTACCCGACCCCATGACATAACGCACGTTATCTTCCATTAAACCGGCAACATAAGCAGCAAGATCGTCCAGTACCAGCTCTTCAGATTCTTTGCCTGCCGCTTTTACACTCTGCACAAACCGAAGCTCTGCCGGAATACGCATCTCACCGTAGCGGCGGGCTTTGACCACACCACTGCGAAAAGCCGTTTCGTCAATGTCCATTACCGGTGCT
>NZ_JAWVZF010000139.1:0-7688 GCF_033722355.1 Arsukibacterium sp.
ACAAAAAAACCGGCCATGGCCGGTTAATTTGGTGCAGATGGAGAGACTCGAACTCTCACGCCTTGTGGGCACAAACACCTGAAGCTTGCGTGTCTACCAATTCCACCACATCTGCGTATGTTTCGCACCAGGTGCTTAACATGGCGAGCAGTATAGCGATTCAAAAAAACTAGTCAACTACTGAATTCAACTATTCTGCTCGTTTTCACCCGTTCGCTTATTTGCTGAGCAAGCTGGTGCTTACTTCGCCTTTTTCAGCAAACCAATTTCCTCCAGACGCTGCATTAAATAGTCGTTGGAATTAATCGGTTCAGGATAGCGATTAGGCCGTGTCTCGCTAATACAAGTCTCCAGTGTTTCAATAACATAATCCGGATTAGGGTGCATAAAAAACGGAATAGAATAACGCGGCTCACCCGCTGCAGCTCCCGCTGGGTTAACAACGCGGTGGGTAGTTGACGGCAGGACATGGTTAGTCAGCCGCTGCAGCATATCACCAATATTAACCACTATCGTGCCTTCAATAGTGGTTACCGGTAACCAGCTGCCATCACGGCGCAGAATTTCCAGCCCGGCTTCATTAGAGCCCACCAGCAATGTGATCAGGTTGATATCTTCATGCTGGCCAGCACGAATAGATTCGGTGGAGGTATCTTTAATCGGCGGATAATGAATAGGCCGCAATATTGAATTGCCGTAATCGACTTTATCAGCAAAGTAATGCTGGTCCTGCCCCAGATACAACGCTAACGCTTCAAGTACCCGATTACCCAGCTTTTCCAGCTCGGTATAAAGCGTATAAGTTGCCTCCTGAAACCCCGGCACTTCAACCGGCCAGACATTTGGATATAAACACGGGTGTGGTGCAGGCCCCTCCAGTTCACGGCCAACGTGCCAGAACTCTTTTAAATCAGGGTGGTTAGAGTCTTTGGCTTTTTCAACACCAAAACCGGTGTAGCCCCGCGCGCCCCCCTGCCCTGGCTTATGATATTTTGCTTTAACCTCATTGGGTAAGGCAAAAAACTGTTTAATTGCACGGTAAGTATTTGCTACCACCTCGTCAGAAATTCCATGGCCACTAATGCCGCAGAATCCAAATTCAGTGTAGGCTTTGCCAATTTCGGCAACAAAGTTATCTTTGTCGGTGGCAAACCGTCTTATATCTAACGTTGGAACTTGCTGTGTCATATAAAAGACCTGTTTGTTAGCCTAAGGAAAAAAAGAGTCCTGCAATTGCAGCACTCATCAGATTGGCCAATGTTGCAGCAAGCAGGGCTTTTAATCCCAGCTCTGCAATATCGGCCCGGCGTCCCGGAGCCATACCGCCCAGACCGCCTAACAAAATGGCAATTGACGAAAAGTTAGCAAAACCACACAAGGCAATAGTCACTATTACCTGAGTGTGAGCACTTAACTGATCTTTCACCTGCACAAAGTCGAGGTATGCGACAAACTCATTAATAACCAGTTTCTGGCCAATAAAACTGCCAGCGAGCCGGGCTTCTTCCCAGGAAACACCCAGAACAAAAGCCAGAGGTTGAAAAACATAGCCGAATATCAGCTGCAGGGTCAGATTTTCATTGCCAAACCAGCCGCCTATGCCACCGACAATACCATTTACCAAGGCAATTAAGCCGACAAAAGCCAGTAACATAGCACCAACATTCAGTGCCAGCTGCATGCCACTGGAAGCACCGGCAGCCGCAGCATCAATCACATTAGTATGGGGCTTCTCGGTGCTGATTTCAGCCAACTCATTTTTTGGCTGCTCAGTTTCCGGCAATATTATTTTTGCCATTAAAAAACCACCCGGCGCCGCCATAAAGCTGGCCGCTATCAGGTATTTCAGCTCAATGCCTAAGCCGGCATAACCAGCCAGTACGGAACCGGCTACCGATGCCAGACCACCGACCATAACCGCAAATAACTCCGAGCGGGTCATCGTCGGAATAAACGGTTTGACAACTAACGGCGCTTCGGTCTGACCAACAAATATATTAGCCGCTGCTGACATCGACTCCGGCCGGCTGGTACCTAATAACTTTTGTAAACCACCACCGATAAGCCGGATAACCCAGCTCATTAACCCGATGTGGTATAAAACCGCAATTAACGATGAGAAAAAGATGATGATCGTCAACACATGGATGGCAAATATAAAGCCCTGAGAAAAATTGCCTAAGTCACCAAATAAAAACTGAATACCGGCATTGGCATAACCAATAACATTGGCGACGACCTGCGATATACTGTACAGCACGTCCTGACCGAACGGCACGTAAAGGACGAAAGCACCAATTGCCAGTTGTATACTAAAAGCACCACCCACCGTGCGCCAGTTTATCCTGCTGCGATGTGTTGACGCCGCAATAGCTACCAGTAACAGAGCAAAAATGCCCACTAATCCCATCATATGTTAATCCCTGATTATTATTATTCTGCCAGTAACTGGCGAATTTTTGCTTTTATAATATCAATAGCTATCTGATTTTTGCCGCCCCGGGTTACCACTAAATCGGCAAATTGTTTAGAGGGAGCGATAAACTCAAAAAAGGCGGGCCTTACCGTCGTTTCATACTGCTCGGTTACCGATGCCAGACTTCTGCCACGATCTTCCAGATCACGTTTAATCCGCCGTAACAGACAAATATCTAGTGGCGTATCCATAAATACGCTGATATCAAACTGCTGACGTAGTTTTTCATCGTTAAGTAGTAAAATGCCTTCCACTAAAATAACTTTCGCAGCATGCACTTTAATTGTCTCATCGAGGCGAGTATGCAATTTATAGCTGTACTGTGGCATCTCAATACTTTGGCCTGCGCGTAAACGCTGCAGATGTTCAACCAGCAAGCCGTGTTCAAATGCAGAGGGATGATCGTAATTGGTCAGAACCCGCTGATCAAAAGATAAATGACTTTGATCCCGGTAATAAGCATCCTCAGACAGAATCGCAATTCGTTCCCCACCCAGTTCTGCTACCAGCTCCTGGTATACTGTTGATGCAAATAAACTTTTGCCAGATGCCGACGCACCAGCAATAGCAATAATAGTATTCTTAGCCACAACATCGCCTACTTTGCGAAAAACAGCTGGCAATTATCGCTAATAATGCGACAGATAGAAATAAAAACAGCTAAAAAAAATGCCAGTCGCAAGACTGGCATTTCAGATCACAATTTAACCCAGATTAGAAGCGGTAGCTTACACCCACTTTTAAACGCCAGGTTGAATCGTCAGTATAGAACGTATCCCAGTTGCGGGTATTGGTAGACGGGTTACCATAAACATACTGGCGGGTCGCCGGGTCTATCGTAAATTCAACCAGTTCAGTAGTACCAAAGTTACTGCCGTAAACCTTACCTTTAGAGCTGTCCAGCAGATTAATGAAGTTATCCACTGTCAGGTAAACAGTACCTTTATGACCTTCTTTAAAGCCAGGCACTTCCTGACGGATACTTAAATCCAGCGTCGTCACCCACGGGGTAGTGTTTACACCTTTAGGTAAGTAGCCACCAGCATACTTATCTAAACCAAGCGCATTAATGGTATTAAAGAAAGTCGCTTCTGCTTCTGGCGAGGTGAACCGTACGTTTGGATCACCCTGGGTAGGAATATAAGGCAGGAACGCATCATTTGACGTACCTGGACTTAACAAACCATAGGGATCACGACCAGGACCACTGCGACCATCTAAATCGTTACCATCTGCATAGTAAGTAATTGGCTTACCTGAGCGACGCTCAAAGAACATATTAATGTTGGTTGCATAGCCTTCGAAAAACTCATGCTTGTAACCAAAATTCACCACAAAGCGGTGCTCTGTCTCAAATGTCGACCGGCCCACAATGGCTTCGTTACGGTTTATTACTGTATTAAAACCATAGTTACTGCTGGCAGTCGAGCTGGTGCTGGTGTGCGCATCAGTAATGTCCTGATTGGTGTATGAGGTTGTTACACTAACACCATTGTCCCAGTTTTTATTCAGGATAGTAGTGAATACGATCGAGCGGCCATCTTTATCAGCATTGGTCAGCATCAGATCGCGGGTGCTACCATCTTCATCGTCATAAATGATCCGGCCACCATCTGCGGTAGTACCATCTTCATCACCAAATAAGCTGGCGTCTTGCCAGAAAGCGGTATTTTCGCCTTTTTTGTACATCAGCTCGTTGGTCCACAGGAAGTTGTCACCCAGCATCGGGATATCAAACCGGTAATCAGCAGCAACCTGTACCCGCCAGTCTGAAGGTAAGTCGAAGTTAGGGTCTGTAAAGTTCGTGCTGCCATAAGTCTGAGCGTTGGCTACAGCATCACGTAATTCTTGTGGCACCTGAGTCAGACTGACATTGGTAAAATCTTCACCGCTTACCCGAGCTATACCGACACCAGGATTCGAATACGAGTTAGACACCCATACTGTTGGCTGACCACCAGAGAAGCGACCAAAGCCACCACGAACCACTAAATCATCTGTTGCATCCCACTTAACGGCAAAACGCGGCAGTATGATACCAGTACCATCCAGGTTTTCACTGTTGTCTAAACCACCGGTTCTGGCCGCCATTTGATCATTAAATAATGGCTTATCATCAGACGCCAGCATTTCATACCGGATACCAAAGTCGATAGTGATATCAGTACTGAAAGCCCACTCGTCATGGACATAAAATGCATGTTCATCGCGGACAAAAGACGCTGCAGCATCATTAGGATCTAAGCTGTTAGCGTTTTGGTAATCAATTTCCTCAGCGATACGGTTTTCAAAGTCTTCCAGACTGGCAAATATGTATTCACCCTTGGTCCGCTGTAAGAACAGGTTAAATATATCCAACCGCTTAAACTGATAACCAAAACTAACGCTGTGGTCACCAATTAAGTAGTCAGCATCTAACGCCATTATAAAAGTTTTCTTTCGAAGGTCATTAGAGTGTCTTGAATAATCAGAACCCAGCGCAATATCGCCAGAGTCGGTTTCAACCAAAACATCACCAAAATCACCAAATGATGCCTGGGTTGTTGGGTTATCCATATAAGTCAGACTGAACTGAGTTGATAAATCAGGAGTCCAATCTGAATATAACTTAAACGCATAGTTCGTCAGTTCTTCAATACGGTTATACCAATGTGACGATAAGCGCAGCTCAAATGGATTAGAACTCTGGTTAGAGGTGCGATTGCCTTTGGTGTACTGGTACGTAAACGCAGCACGGTGCTCGTCAGTAATATTCCAGTCTAATTTTAACAGCAACTTCTCATCGTCAGTCACCGGAGCCAGATCCCATACGCCCGGATCAACATTGTAAACACGTTGCGCAATATCCCGTACTGCCTGATAGTCGGCCAGACTGGCTCTGGACTGGTTTGGCGCAGAACTGCCTGCTGGTCCCCATTCTACAGGTGAATTCGCTTCATAGTACTCATAGGAAATGAAGTAGAATAACTTATCCTGCACTACAGCGCCGCCTAACGTTGCACCATAGGTTGTTTCATCAAATTCGATTGGTATTTCTGTACGACCATTTTTAGGTGTACCGGCTAAGTCATCATTTTGTGTTTCATAAAATACTGAGCCAAACGTTTCGTTGCCACCTGACTTGGTCACCGCATTTATTTTAGCGCCCTGAAAGCCGCTGTCTTTCGCGTGAAATGGTGAAACGTCAATAGTAATTTGGTCAATAGCTTCTAAAGATATTGGCGAGCGCGTCGTCGGATAACCGTTTGCATTCAGGCCAAAATCATCATTCTGGGCAATACCATCCACTGAAATACTGTTAAAACGTGGATTGGTGCCCGCCACGCTCAGTTCGCCATCTTTGGACGATAATACTGCCAGTGGGTTGTTACGAACGATGTCTTTAATATCACGGTCAAAAGTTGGGGCATTTCTGATGTCTTCAGCATCGAAGTAGCTGTTACTACCAATATCCTGGGCAACGATAGAACGTCCGGTAACGGTAATACGTTCAACCTGCTGAGCCGGCTCTACCTGGGCGGTTAAACGTAAGGTATCGTCCAGCGACAAAAAGACGTTATTGTAGGTTTTCACACCCTGATCACTGGTAATAGTAATTCTGTAAGGACCACCTACCCGTAAACCCATACTTGAAAACGCGCCGGCTTCGTTAGTTACAGCGCTTGAGCGGGTACCTGATGGCAAATGGACAATTTCCACCTTGGCATTTGCTATAACCTGCCCTGCAGGCCCGATTACATTACCACGGACACCTGATGAGGTATCATTCGCCATAGCGATATTTGCTGACCCTAATGCCAGAGTCACCGCCAACGCTAAATGTTTTATTTTCATATCGTTTTCACCTGGTAGTTA
The DNA here is from genome assembly GCF_033722355.1 of Arsukibacterium sp. Lineage (GTDB taxonomy): Bacteria > Pseudomonadota > Gammaproteobacteria > Enterobacterales > Alteromonadaceae > Alishewanella. The sequence goes on from NZ_JAWVZF010000139.1 coordinate 6,332, forward strand.
AAAGTAGTGTTCTAATTCCGTTTGAATACATATGCTGTTTTCAATTTTCTATCTGGGGCAAAGTGTAACTAATCTTTATGTCATTTTCGTTACACGACAATTTAACCGGGAACTTTTAAGCTCTTCTTTAGTCAAAAGGCGCCTGTCACGCAAGTGTAACATGACTGGTCGGTGTTGCGAATGATCACATCTTAAATTGCTCAAAAAAATATCGGTCGTCAGCTTAAATATGCACGATACTGGTTTTTTAATTATTACGCCGTTATGCTGAGCGACCATTTAAACAATGTCTTTTACCTATGCTTAAACAACTTTATATTGGCTTAATATTAATAATGCCTGGAGTAGCTATGGCCACTGCAACTGCTGAGGTTAAAGTCGCCACCTTTAATGTCAGCATGGAGTCAACCAACTACCTGCCCGCCGGTCAAACCGGTAATGGCAAGATATTGGCCCGCATTTTAGCTGATGGTGATAATCAACAGGTAAAGAACATAGCAGCCATTATTCAGCGGGTGCGGCCGGATATTCTGCTGCTGAATGAATTTGATTACATCGCCCAGCCAGAGCAGGGTATTCAGGCCTTTATTAATAACTACCTGAATAAGTCGCAACAGGGTAGCGAAGCAATAGATTACCCTTATTTTTACTATGCAACAGTCAATACCGGCCAGCCAAGCCCGTTTGATCTGGACAATGATGGCCGGGCCAGCGGAGTGGGTTCTGATGCCTGGGGTTTTGGTTATTACCCGGGACAATATGGCATGGCAATTCTGTCTAAGTTTCCGATAGACAAACCCAATGTAAGAACATTTCAGCACTTTAAATGGCGCGATATGCCAGGCTTTATGCCCACGAGAAAACCGGATGGCAGCCCCTGGTACAGTGAAGAAGCGTGGCAACAGATGCCGCTTTCTTCCAAGTCACACTGGGATGTCCCTGTTATTGTTAACGGCAAGACGGTACATCTGCTGGCGAGCCACCCGACACCACCTGTTTTTGATGGCCCTGAAAACCGCAACGGCATTCGCAACCATGACGAGATACGCTTCTGGCTGGATTATCTTAATCCGGAAAAAGCCGGCTACATTTATGACGACAGCGGCAATACCGGTGGTTTGGCTAAAAAACAACGCTTTGTATTGCTGGGTGATTTAAATGCCTCTGCAGATGGTGACGGTGATGCTATTAACAGTGCAATAAAAGCCCTGGTTAGCCACGACAGAATAAAACAACGTTTTACCCCGGCAAGTTTGGGTGCGGCCGAAAATGCCCCGGATGTTGCACATGGTAAATACCATACCGCCGGCTGGCGGATGCGGGCTGATTATGTGCTGGCTTCAGATTATGGCTTTGA
>NZ_JAWVZF010000140.1:0-7655 GCF_033722355.1 Arsukibacterium sp.
CGGCAATTTACGCCGCCAGTTTGGGTATTCTGTGCTGGTGCCGGGGATATTAACCGGGGTGGCAACCAGCAGTAAATCTTCCAGCTGATATGCCATTAAACGCGCAGGCGTGGCGGCAAGATACAAATGGCTGTTCTGCACCAGTTGCCTGACATTACCCGGTTCAAGCTGTAACTGCTGACATAACAGCTGCTTTTCGTCTTTTCGCAATTGCGCCAGATTGGCAGCAATGCGGGCGCTGGGAAATAAATCCAGCTGATGGCGCAATGCTAAATCGTGTTCATGCCAGTAGCCTACCAGCGTAGGCATATCGTGGGTGGTAACGGTGGCCAGAGACAATGCCGGATAGGTCTGGTCACGGTGCTGATAACTGCCGGGTTTCTGCTCCAGCATAAATACCCGGTAAGACAACACCTGATACTGGGTCATTAACTGGCTGATGGCTGCCGGTACTGTGCCGAGGTCTTCACCAATCACCACGCAGTGATTGCGCTGGCTTTCCAGTGCCATAATGGCAAATAAATCGGCAGCCGGCATGCTGATGTAACCGCCTTGGGTCGCATCTGCGCCAGGCGGGCAGCACCACAACCGTAACAGCGCCATCACATGGTCCAGTCTGAGCGCACCTGCATAGCGCATATTGGCACGGATCAGTTGAATAAAGGGCTGATAAGCCTTTTGCCTCAGAGTATGCGGGTTGTAGGCAAGCAGCCCCCAGTTCTGTCCTTTCGGTGCCATAATATCCGGCGGTGCACCGACGCTTAACTGCATCAGAAAGTCTTCAGGTGCACTCCAGCTCTCAGCACTGTTACTGTTAGCACCGACGGCCACATCGCAATACAGCCCAATCGCCATGCCCTGTTGCTGACACTGTTGTTTTACCTCGGCCAGTTGCTGCTGGGCCAGCCACTGCAGATACAACTGCTGATGAATGGCATCAGTGTGTTCTTGTGCAAATTGCTGCACCGCGACACTGTGCGGGTTCTGATACGCTGGCGGGAAATTCTGCCAGCTGGCCATCGTGGTATCCTGGCTGAACAACACCGCCTGCAATACCTGATAACGGGCCAGGTGCAGCAGGCTTGGGTCACTTTGCTCAATAAACTGGTTAAACTGCTGGGCCCGCTCACTGTTGCTGGCTAAGTGCTGCTGTTTAAAATGCTGATACAGTACCGTGGCCATTTCAGCTTTCAGGCTGCTAACCGCGTGGTAATCGACATCGGCGGCGGCCCGGCAGTGCTGCAAGCGGGCCTGAAAGGCCGGGCTTTGCAGTAATTGCTGGGCCTTTTTGCACTCGGCAAATTCGGGGCTCTGTTCCAGTGCCACATACAGCGTATTGAGCCATAACCGGCTATTCGGGCTGTAGGGACTGCAATCCTGCGGCAGGCCGGGATACAGCGCATGCAAAGGGTTCAAACCAATAAAGTCATTACCGAGTTCCGCAAGCGGCGCCACCAGATTTTTTAAATCGGCAAAGTCACCGATACCCCAGTTGCGGCTGGAACGCAGTGCATAAAGCTGAACAGCCGGGCCCATCGTTTTATGTAACACCGCCTGATCCTGCAGCTGAAAGCAGCGGTTTGGGGTGACAATAAGCTGTTGCTGGTAGCTCTGGCTGTCAGCATTGGCGGTACTGCGTTGCGGGGTTAACGTCAGTTGGTGATAGCCCGGGCCCAGTTCCACATCAAGGCTCAGGTTGGCAGCCAGATACTCGGTGTCGGCAAATTGCTGACGGGCAATAATATCGCTGGTGCTAATCCGCAGCTGACCAGAATAGCTTTGCTGTTGTTCGGTCTCAAGCTGCCACTGCCACTGACTGTGTGCAGTGGCCGCAGGCTGCTGGATCCTGACGGTAACAGGCTGTTCTTCAGCCAGTACCTGCACTGGCGCGACGATTTCTGCCCACGGTTGTTGTTGCAGCTGGCTTATCTGTCTGGCAATAGCGTCGCTGCTGCTTAAATCATAACCCATGGCTTCCAGCAGCGCCTGCTGATCAGCCAGCGCAATGTGCTCAACATGCCCCTGGGCATGTACATAGCTGTCCTGCAGGCCTGCTAACGCTGCGAGTTGCTTAATTGGTTCCATACATCACCTGTCGGCTGGCCAGGGGTTGCCCTGGATAAGAACGGCTTATTGTTGTGCTGCTGCGCTGACGGTAAACACCGGGCGGGCAGCCTTGCCAGCTTTTAAAGGCTTTTTGAAAACTACTCTGTTCTTCAAAACCAAGCTGGGTAGCAATTTGTTGAATATTAAAGGTGTTATCTTTCAGGTATTGCTGCGCCAGCTGGTGCCGGCATTCATTAACTAACTGCCGGAAGCTGGTGTTACTGCTTTGCAAATAACGCTGCAGGGAGCGGCTGCTGACATTCAGTCGGCTGGCTATGTCATTTAGCCGGGGTACCTGTGGCAATTGCCGGCAAATCTGTTGTTTTAGCAGCGCCAGCTGGCAGTTACGCCTGCTGTTGCTATCCTCATCAATTGGGCGGTAACGCCAGAAACCATGGCTCGCGATAGTCATAGTGCATTGCTCCGAATTGGCAGCAAAGCAAAATCCCTGGCTTTGCCCGTCACTGCCATTAATTGGTGCAAGCATAAAACAACGTTGGACTATAGTTAAACATGCTGCATACGTATGCAGCGAAAATAGCCGGCAGGGGCGTACCGGCAAGCAGGATAATCAGCCGCATTTCAGCAGATAACAGGCACAAACGGACAGACCTGAAAAATTTGCTGCTGGCATGATCAGTAAGGCCTGCACTGTAATCGTGCATGGAATAGCCGCTTTGCTCCGGCATTGTGCATTAAGCTGCTTATGAATACGTATTCATATTGAGCTTACGCCCGAATAAGTTTAATAAATGACCATAGTAAAAGTGGATTAGTAAGTTTTCACCGGATACAAAATACCGGAACTGCTTTACTGCTGAACAAAAACAACCTCACCGGGGACAAGGGTAATGAAAAACTTTAAACTGAATATGCTAACGGTCGCTCTGATTGCAGCCGGCGCCAGCTCAGCGGCTGTTGCTCAGCAAAATAATGATGCGAACGCGCAGGCAACAGAAGATAATATCGAAGTGATTGCGGTAACGGGCTACCGTGGCAGTCTGCAAAAAGCGCAGGCAATTAAAATGAGCGAAAGCTCGGTGGTGGAAGTGCTGTCAGCAGAAGATATTGGTAAGCTGCCTGACACCAGCATTGCTGAGTCACTGGCACGTTTACCTGGCCTTGCCGGTGAGCGTCGCAACGGCCGCACCAGTGGTTTATCGGTACGCGGCTTTAACGAAAACTACGTCGGTACCTCATTAAACGGCCGCGAGCTGTTAGGTATGGGTGATAACCGTGGCGTGGAGTACGACCTGTATCCGTCAGAAATTGTATCAACCGCTGTGGTTTACAAGACCCCGGATGCAACCATTACGGCGCAGGGTATCGGTGGCACCATCGACCTGCAAACCGTCCGGCCGCTGACGGCCGAATCGACCCTGACCTTTAATGCCAATTTTGAGCAGAATGGTAAGTCATCAGGCAACCCTGATTTTGACAATAGCGGTCACCGTTTTTCGGTCAACTTTGTTGATAAATTTATTGATGATACGCTGGGTGTTGCTCTGGTAGTGTCGTCAATGGAAACACCACGGCAGGAGCAGCAGTTCCGCGGCTGGGGTTATGCTAACGTTAATCTGGACAATCCGCGCCGGGCGACCGACCCGGTAGACGTGCCAGCAGGCACTGTGGTGCTGGGCGGCCACGACTCCTTCACCCGTTCAGCGATGCTGGAGCGCGATTCGTTCGCCGTGATCGTCGAGTATCAACCGACCGACAAACTGACTGTTAACTTCGACGCCCTGTATATCGACTTTGTTGAAAATGATGTGCGCCGCGGTCTGGAAGAAGGTGGTGCTGAGTGGGGTACCGGCGCTTATACGATTACCGGTGTCGAAAATGGACTGGTGACCTCTGGTTATTATGATGGCTTTCATTCTGTTGTCCGTAACGATGCCCGTCGTCAGGAAGCTGATTTACTGACCTTTGGCTTAAATCTGGAATATGAGCTGAGCGATGACTGGACAGCACAGCTGGATATGTCCAGCGGCGAAGTGGAAAAAACCATTACCGACGTTGAAAGCTATTCCGGTGTTGGTCGCGCGGGAACTGATGGCCGGCCACTGGCTGCCCGCAGCTGGACAATGACCCCGACCGGCGTGGTTTACAGTGATCACCCGACCTTGCCGGGTGTTGATTACACTGACGCCAGCCTGATGCGTTTAGCCGGGCCACAAGCCTGGGGTGGCGCACTGTCACCAATTGATCGTTTTCAGGGTGAACCCGGTTTCGGCCCGGAAACTGCGCAGGATGGCTTTGTTAACCAGCCGGATTTCGACGAGACGCTGGACAGCGTAAGACTGCAATTTAACGGCTTTGTTAACTGGGGCATTATTACCGGCGTGGAAACCGGCGTAATGTATCAGGAGCGGGTTAAAACCAAGATTAACAATGGTGCTTTCTTAACCGCACCAAGCTGGCCGGACGATGTCGCTATCCCTAACCCGATTGGTGTGGCTGACTTAAGCTTTATTGGCATTGAGGGCGTGACGGCGTACGACAGTTTAGGTCTGTATAACAGCGGTTACTATATTGAAACCGATGCTGCACTGCTGGAGAACGGTCGCTTTGGTGACACTTACAGCATTTCAGAAGAGCTGACCACGTTATTTGCCAAGTTTGATATGAATACCGAAGTCGCCGGCATGATGGTGCAGGGTAACTTTGGGGTGCAGGTGGTTAATGCCAAGCAAAGCGGTAAAGGTTTCAGCACTACCAGCAATGCCCAGGGCTTCACCGTCGCAACCCCGGTCAGTGACAGCGCCGATTATACCGATGTCCTGCCAAGCCTGAACGTCAGTGTTGAAGTTGCCGATCGTCAGTACGTACGTACCGCTGTGTCTAAAGTGATCAGCCGGCCGCGGATGGATAACCTGCGACCCAATGCTCAGGTCACGTTCCAGTTTAATGATTCAAATATTCTCAGTGAAGACCCGGAAAACAGTCCCTGGGGCGGTAATGCCGGTAATACTCAGCTGAAGCCGCTGGAAGCCAATCAGTTCGATTTGGCCTATGAGAATTACTATCATGATAATGGCTTTATTGCCGCCAGCTTCTTCTTTAAAGATCTGAAAAACTGGCATCGTAATGAAACGGTACTTGCCGACTTCTCTGACGTCTATATTCCAGGCTACCACCAGTCGTCTGATGCTACCGGTAATCAGCCCCCTGCAACCTTCCTTGGCGGTATTTCTCAGGTCACTGATGGCTTACAGGGCTTTGTTCGTGGTTATGAGTTCCAGGCCAGTGTGCCGTTCGAGATCGTCCATGAAGCGCTGTATGGCTTTGGGGTTGTGGCCAGTGCCACCTTTATGGACGGCAAGCTGGATGACGGCGGCCGGGTACCCGGCTTATCAGAAGAGGTTTACACCTTAACCGCTTATTACGAGTATAAAGGGTTTGAATTCCGGATCTCCGGTACCAAGCGTGATGAGTTCTTAAGTGAAACCCGTGGCCTGAGTTTATCTCTGACCACAGTAGAAGACCGCGGTGCTGAACTGTGGGATGCCCAGATTGGCTATGACTTCAGTGAGTCGAATATTGATGCGCTGGACGGCCTGCGGGTGACGTTCCAGGTGCAGAATATCACTGATGAGCCCACGCTTAAAACCAACGGTGCAGATGTCCGTCAGGTTACTGAGTATCAGAGCTTTGGTACTAACTACATGTTAGGACTAAACTACACGTTCTGATTATTCTGCCAGGCTGCGCCTGTTGCCATGGCAGCAGGCTGGCCGCAGGTAGCACAGGTTCTCCCTGATAAAAGCCCGGCCTGGTTTAATGGCCGGGCTTTTTTTTCGAGTAATGACATATGAGCAATGCAGTAAATAACGCAGTAAAAAAAGTAGTGATACTGGGCGGTGGCACCGCCGGCTGGATGACCGCAGCGCTGCTGAAAAAAGTATTAGCCGGCGCAGTTGACATTGAACTGGTGGAATCTGAAGATATCGGCACTGTCGGGGTCGGCGAGGCCACGATCCCGCCTATCCGGTTGTTTAACAATGTGATGGGCATCAATGAAGCCGAGTTTTTACGGGAAACCAAGGCAACCATTAAACTGGCGATTAAATTTGAAAACTGGCGGGTACCGGGCGAGGGCTACTTTCATACCTTCGGTGCTCCTGGCAAAAGCCTGGCCTTTTGTCATTTTCATCATTTATGGCTTCGGGCCCGTCAGCATGGCGATACCAGCAGTTTATGGCAGTACGACTTAAACTACCTGTGTGCGATGGCCGGCAAATTTGCGCCGATTAACGCCAAAGACAGCATTCTGGAACTGCCCTATGCCTATCACTTTGATGCCGGCCTGTACGCCCGCTACCTGCGCAAGCTGAGCGAGCAAATGGGGGTGGTGCGGCATGAGGGCAAAGTGCAGCAGGTATTTCAGCACGCCAATGGCGATATAAAGTGCCTGGTACTGGACGCTGGCCGGGAGCTCAGTGGCGATTTATTTATCGACTGCTCTGGTTTTCGTGGTTTGTTGATTCAGGACAAACTGAACGCCGGCTATGATGACTGGAGTCATTTTTTACCGTGCGATCGCGCCGTAGCGGTGCCCTCCGAGCGCTTTGAAAAAACGGTGCCCTACACCCGTTCGATTGCTCACAGCGCCGGCTGGCAGTGGCGTATTCCGCTTCAGCATCGTAATGGCAATGGCCTGGTGTACAGCAGTGCCCATTACAGCGACGAGCAGGCTGCTGATCTGCTGATGGCAAACTTAGAGCGTCAGGCGCTGGCTGAGCCAAAGTTTCTGCGTTTTAAAACCGGCCGCCGCCGCAAGCAATGGCAGCGGAACGTGGTGGCTGTGGGTTTGAGCAGTGGTTTTTTAGAGCCGCTGGAGTCGACCAGTATTCACCTGATCCAATCGGCGGTGGTGCGGCTTATCCAGCTATTTCCGCACAATGGTATTTGCCATAGTACGGTTAATGAATATAACCGGCAGTCTGAGCTGGAATTTACTCAAATTCGTGACTTCCTGATTTTGCACTATCACGTCAATCAGCGCAGTGACAGTCCGTTCTGGCGCGATATGCAACAGCTCGCTATTCCTGACAGTTTACGCCAGAAAATCGCCATTTTCGCCGACAATGGTCAGCTTTTCCGTGAGCAGAACGACTTGTTTCTGGAGAGCTCCTGGTTGCAGGTGATGCTGGGCCAGGGGATTGAACCGAAAGATTATCATCCGATAGCCGCTAATTTCAGCCCGGAAAAGCTACGCGATATGCTGGCCAGTATCCGGGCAATTAAGCAGGAACCGCTATCTAAACTGCCGGATCATGATACCTACATTCAAACGATGATAAACCATAATTAACCAGGGAGGACATACGTTATGTCTGTTCGACAATTTGGCCCTGCTTTATGCTTGCTGGCCGCGTTACTGCTCAGTGGCTGCGTCGGCAAAAATCCCGGCAACGGCACTGTGGTCTCTGCAGCTAAGGAAACGGTTATGACCGACAATTATGATGCACGCTATCAGCCTGAGCCTTACGTTAAGCTTAGCCATCCACAGTGGAGTAAAGATGCGGTTATCTACCAGATAAATACCC
>NZ_JAWVZF010000141.1:0-7615 GCF_033722355.1 Arsukibacterium sp.
GCCAACTTTATGCTGCAGAACATGTGTCACTTTAGCCTGGAACAGCAGGTAGATCTGATTACCTGCTTTTTATATTCGATTCATTACAGTGCCAGCATGCAGGCATTACAACACTGTATTGCCAGCGTATATCAGGCGCTGACTGCTGGCGGACTCTTTGTATTTAATGCCGTGGATAAAAATACTATCTGCAATCAGTCTGCCGTGCGTCATAGTACCCAGCTCGACAACAGCCATTTTGTATTTGAATCAGGCTGGCATTACAGTGGCGAGGGTGAGCAGCAAGCCCTTAAGCTTAGCATTGCCAGAACCAGCGCCGACATTACTCAGGTCTGGCAGGACCAGCATACTATGGTTGCCGTCAGCTTTGCGCAATTGCAAGCCCTGCTCTGCCCGTACTTTGAGGTGCATATTCTGGCACACGATTACGACAAAATAATCCCCTGGGATAACATGGCAGGCAATGCGCTGTTTGCCTGTGTAAAACGCTAAGTGGTTTGCTGGCAGCACAGAACCATTTTTTAGTTAAGCCAGCTACAGGCAATGCCTCTGGTTATAGTGCCTTATCACAGCTAAAAGGCTGATGACGCAGCGTCACACTGCGCTGGCCGCCCAGCTGCACCTGGTATAACAGGCTGTATTGCTGCTCAGTTAACGGGGCAACCTCGATACCGCTGAGAAGTTTAACCAGTTCAGGGACGGTATTGCTGTGGCCAACAACCAGCACCGGTTGCCGGTGAGCCATTAATTGTTGTTTCAGTTGCTCAGGCTTGGCAGGATCATAAGGAATAACAGCCTGCTGTTTGCTGTCGGCCACCGCGGCAGCCGTTTGTCGGGTGCGCTGAAAAGGTGTGGCATACACGGCCTCAAGCGGGATATCGTGAAAATAGCGGGCTAATGCAGCAGCCCTGGCCTGGCCGCATGCAGTTAATGCCGGATCTTTGCCATCATCCTGCTTTTCAGCATGGCGTACCAGATAAATGGTATTCGCGGTTACCTGCAGCGCCAGCAGATAACTTACTGCACCACACCAGGGTAAAAATTTAGCTATTTTCATGACGATGTTCCCTGTATTGCTGTCGGCGTTGTCTTACGCTGAGCATATTGTTGCTCTGCTTTTAAAAGGATATTTTTTACTTAACGTTTAGCTTTGCGCCAGTAAGCCACCCGGCGTTAAGTTCAGCAGCATAATGGCGACCAGTATGGTCAGGCCAAAACTTAATAACGATCCCAGCAGAATATATTCGGTTAATGCCCGGTCCTGTGCGTTACGTAAATCGTTATAGCGCAGCACCGATTTTGCTGCCACCACCAGCCCCACCCCCGAGTACTGACCAGCCAGAATTAAGGTCAGGATCAGTAAGCGCTCAGCAATGCCGATTAACTGGCCTGCCGCCGGTGAGCCCTGTTTTACACTGCTGGCAGGCGCAGCTATTTTTGTCAGCACCAGAGCTATCAGTACCGACGCCGGTTTCATAAGCAGCAGATACGCCAGCAGTATCAGCAGATGCTCTGGTTCTAGCAGCGCCTGCCCGAGCGATGTCAGTGCGCTGTAACCGTTCTCAGCTAGCGCCAGCCATACCAGCAGAATAATTATCAGGTGCAACAGCTGATCCAGCACAAAATAGCGCAGACCGGAAAAATATGACTTGCCAATGTCAATCAGCAGGTGGCTTGCCGCGATAAGCAATGCCAGAGCAATCACACTAAGCCCGCTAATGCCAGACCAGCTGAGGTTATTCCAGAGCACTAACAGCAACACATTCAGACCAAAATGAATAAAGCCATGATAATACAGCTGAACACAGCGCCAGTGCCGCGCTGTCCGGGCCTGTACCCAGGCAGTGGGCTGCAAAAAGAAATCGGCCAGGATATGCACCAGCACCAATCCCAGCAGTAAGCTGCCGTCACTCATCCCAGACTCCTTGTAATATGGCTGTGGCAATATTGGATAAATGCCTGCAGCAGTTGGTAGTCAGCATGGTTATTATTAAGTAATTTGGTGACATTCTCCCGCGACGTACCCAGCTTGTCGGCGATATTTTCATGTGAGCTGCCCGGGGTCAGAAAATACAGCAGCAGAGCTTCAGACTGACGGGCGGTGAGTTTACTGAGCATGCGGTCTGCCATTTGCAACGGCACGGCCAACACCTGCTCTACAGACGATTGCTGGCTATGAATGGCAAAACGCTGCCCGCTGTGCAGGTTATCCAGGCCATTACCCGATAATGTAAAAGCCGGCCCACTGGCGCTTTTAACATCGCGCCGCAGATTGGTCACCTCGCCCAGGCCAATACTGATTTTGCAATCGCGGCTCAGACTTAGCAGTGTTAACCGGATATAAAGGGCAAGGGTTACCGCCTCGGCAGGTTGTGGCAGCAGGATCTGAAAGGCATCGCCACGGTAAAAGCTATAGCTGCAACCCAACGCCCTGGCCTGGGTAACCAGTAATTGCTCTAACTGATACAATACGATGTCATATTGGCCAGCAGCAATACTGCGGGATTTAACAAAGTCGCCGGTCAGTACGGCATAAGTGGCAGACATAATGGTCTCAGTCAGCTTTTCCTGGAAATTAATAGTAACCCAATATGGTTACATGTCAAACATGTAACCATTATTAGCTACATCAGCGAAAGTAACTTAATTGGGTTACCCGGGGCCCCTGCAATGCTGACATCGCGGCTAATGCAGTATCGCTATCCGTCCGGTTGGTACAGCCTGCGGCCAAACCCGCGGCTGTGGTGCCAGCACAAATAAATCACCGTTCTGACCGGTTAACTGCTGCATTACCCCCGCGGCCCGGGCAACGGCAGCATTCGCCTGCATATGTTCGCGCTCACCGTGCACCGGCACCGCGATAGCAGGTTTCACATAACGATAAAGCATGTCGAGCTCACCCTGATTGGGGTGGCCTGATACATGAATCAGCTCGGCGCTGTCCGCACTTTGTAAGGTCCGTACTTTCAGGGTTTTCAGCTGCTCAATCAGCCGGCTTACCAGCATTTCATTGCCCGGGATCAGAATAGCGCTGAACAATACCAAATCATTTTCTTCCAGTAATAAATGCGGATGACGCTGTTGTGCCAGCCGGCTAAGGGCAGCTCTGGGCTCGCCCTGGCTGCCGGTCGCCACCACCAGGACTTCATTCGCCGGTAAATAGCCGACATGAGCAGGGTCAATCAACGGAATATCATCCGGCCAGTAACCACAGGCTCTGGCTGCACCCACCATATTTTCCATCGCGCGGCCAAATAATGCTAAATAGCGGCCGGTGCGCCTGGCAATATGGCCAAGGCTGATCAGACGGCCGATATTGCTGCTAAAACCCGTTACCACGACCCGCTGTTTTTCATTGCGGATAACCTGATACAGCCCCTGATAACAGGCTGATTCCGACGCAGAAAAACCCGGTCTTAAGGCGTTGGTCGAATCACACACCATAGCGGTAACATTTTGGCTGGCCAGTCGCTTAAATACCTGGGGTTTAAATGGCCGGCCGGTGATGGGTGCAGGGTCTATTTTCCAGTCGGCAGTATGAAATACCTTGCCGGCAGCCGTTGTAATTAACAGCGCCTGTGGCTCGGGAATGGAGTGGGTGATATTCAGCCAGTTAATTAAAAACGGGCCGATAGTGCAGGTGCTACCCGGGGCAATTTCAATAATCGGCATATCCTGTGACAGGCCGGTTCTGGCGATTTTGCGGCGTAAAATTTCGGCGGCAAAAGGCGTGCAGTATACCGGGCAGCCAAACCGGGGCCATAAATAAGGCAAAGCCCCGATATGATCCTCATGCGCATGACTGATAACAATGCCAGTTAAAAGCTCGCGACGCGAGGCGATAAATGCCGGATCGGCGGCCTGTACCTCGGCCGTGATCGGGCTTGAGGTGGGTTGTAACGGGTTATAAAAAGTCACACCGCAATCGACCATTAACCAACGGCCGTCATGGCCGTAAAGGTTCAGGTTCATGCCAATTTCGCCACAGCCGCCCAATGGCAAAAACCATAAATCGTGCGGGCCCGGTAATAAATCTGCCGCTAAACGAACGCTCAAAACACCATCCTGAAAAATAATAACAGCCATATGGTACGCAGCGAAATACGCTTTAGTACATCGGTAATGGCAATTTTTGCCGCCCGATGTTAGCGGGCGCTCCAGTTACGCTGCATTTCAATAAATAAAAAGGACGCCGTCCAGGTAATTAATACTAACCCGGTCAGCGACTCGATACCGGTCAAATACCGGAGCTCACCTAACGGCGCAATATCTCCAAAACCAACGGTACTGTACACTGTAAAAGAAAAATAAACACAGTCCATCAGGCTGCCATCTGAATTACCACTGAGCTCACCCCAGCCGTCAGCCCGATGCATCAGGTAATACGCCAGCGCAAATACCCAGATTTCAATAGCATGCGCAATCAGCGCGCCAAACACCCCCACCACAATCCGGTAACGATGTTTCATATTCAGTGTCGGAATATACCGTGTCAGCCGGTACAAAAACTCGTAATGAATAATCACCACCAGTGCCACAATCAAGCTGTTAAATAGCCAGACCGCAATCATATCTTTACCCGCTGTTGTCCTGACTGTTCTGCCCGGATCCAGGGTCGTCCGTCAACCAGTCGGTAATGGCAGGAATAAGCTGCTGCAGCACAGCTTCAAAGCCACTGACAAGCTGCGCCGGCTGCATGTCAGGCAGCGGCTGTTGCCGGGCGAAAAGCTGGCGGCTTAGCAACCTTGCTGAACGGTTATCGTAAAGCCGTGCTTCGAGCTTTATCCTGGCCTGCAGCTGGTTATTGTCTTCCACCACCTCAAACTGGCGCAGATCCAGCGCCAGGGTGTGATCCAGCCCCGCAGTGGCAGACGCTGTAAGCTGCAGCGCCTGACTGTCCCGCAGGTAGCGGATCAGCAGGGTGCGAAGCAAATCGGGACTGGCAGCAACCCAGCGTGCGGACGGATGCACCTGCAGCTGTCCTTGCCGGGTACGAACCAGCACCTGGTTTGAGTCGCGTACCGGATCAGTCACCGGCCGGTTAACGTTCAGCCGCCAGTTTGCTGCAACCGGCCGCACTGCTGGTGTCGCTAACTGCGGATCCAGCAACTGCACTGTTTTGGGTTGCGGAATAATAGAACAACCAGCCAGGGTAGCCGGCAGCAGCAGGGTCAGCAGCAGGTTAAAGGTTTTCAGCAGTTGTCTGTTCATTGCACGCCATACTCCTGCGGTTGCTCCCCGCCAAGCAATATGCCACCGGGGTTTTGCTCAAGCTGTTGCACCAGCTTGTTCAGATCACGGATCAGCCGGCGCAGCTCTTCAAGCCCTCCGCCCACCTGCTGCATGCCAATCCCCCCAAACTGACTGAGCTCAGGTTGGTTTGCCGCAACAATCGCATCAAGTCTGCCGGAAAGCGCCTGCAGATTACTGAGCGTAGCCGCCAGTCGGTTTTTCAGTTCCGGTAAATCCTGCACCAAACCCTGATCAATACCCACCAGCAACTGGTCAAACTTTCGGGTGGTGGCAGTCAGAACGTTAAGTAATTCAAGTAAAGCACTACTGGCCTGTGAGCTCTGCGCCAGTAACTGCTTAACGTCGCTGTCAGGTCCTGCCAATGACCCGCTAAAGCGTTCCAGTGAAACCAGGGTGCTGTTAATCCGTTCAATATTACTGTCGCTGAACAACGCATCAAGCTGATTAAGTACCTTGCTGGCTGTCACCACCATCCCCTCAGACGATTCAAGCAAAGTGTTCAGCGGTGATGAGACCGCGGCGATTTTTGCCGGATCGGCGCGTTCAGTCGGCAGTTTTGAACTATCCGGCGAGCCGCCCTTGAGCTGAACAGCGGCATTGCCGGTCAGCCCCAGTAGCCTGATGGTGGCAACCGTGTCCTGATAAATGGGCACCCCGGCCTCAATGTCCACTGTGACCAGAACCTGACTGACATTTTGCGGATCCAGACCGATATCAGCAACCCGCCCTACACTGACCCCGTTGTAAAGTACCGGGCTGCCGTTTGCCAGACCAATCACTGACTGATTGAAAACCACCTGATATCGCTGCCAGCTGCTGTCACTGGCATACTTTGCGCTAAACAGACCAAACAACACGGCAGCCACGGCAAATAGCAGGGTAAAAATGCCGACGATAATGTAATTGGCTTTTGTTTCCATTGTCACTCCTTAACCGGTACGCTTAGCATGCTGCTGGCGGGCCGATCTTGCCCTGGGCCCGGTAAAATAGTCGCGGATCCACGGGTGGCTGTGGTTTACAACCTCGTCTGGCGTTGCTGTTGTCACAATTTTCTGATCAGCAATAACCGCGACCCGGTCTGCAATGGCATACAGCGTGTCCAAATCATGGGTGATCATAAAAACAGTAAACTGCAATGCCTGCTGCAAAGTTTTGAGCAAGCTGTCAAACTCAGCTGCACCAATCGGATCCAGACCGCTGGTCGGCTCATCCAGAAACAGTATTTCAGGTTCCAGAACCAGCGCCCGTGCCAGCGCGGCCCGTTTACGCATCCCCCCTGACAATTCTGCCGGCATTTTCAGACCTGTTTCCGGGCTTAAACCGACCAGACCGAGCTTGGAGACCGCCAGTTGCCGGCACAATAGCGCAGACATATCCGGCCATCGGGTTTGCAAAGGTAACATCACATTTTCCAGAACCGTCAGTGAGGAGAACAGCGCCCCCTCCTGAAATAAGACTCCGGCATAACGGGACATCAGCTGCTGTAATGCCGAGGCCTCGGTAATCTCATCCTCAAACACTTCTATCGTGCCACTTGCCGGGCGCAGCAAACCGAGAATAGAGCGCATCAGCACCGACTTGCCGCTGCCAGAACCACCGACGACAGCCAGAATTTCACCCTGCTGCACATCGAGATCCAGCTCACGGTGCACCACCTGACTGCCAAAGCGGTTTACCAGTGATCTGATACGGATAACCGGTGCTGAGTCAGGCACTGTCTTATGCACAGTCACCAGCCGATCTCCATAAAGTAAATGGCAGCAAACCCATCGAGCATAATGACCAGCGTCAGACTGCGCACCACCGCACTGGTTGTATGCTCGCCGACTGATTGTGCCGAGCCGCTTACCCTCATACCCTCCAGACATCCCACCAGCGCAATAACCACAGCGAAAACAGGCGCTTTGAGCATACCCACCAGATAGTGCTCAAGCGTAACGCTCTGTTCCATTCGCTCTATAAAGGTGGCCAGATTAATATCAAGCGACAGCACCGCCACCGTCAAACCGCCAAATAACCCGGCAATTGTGGCGATAAAGGTCAACAGCGGCAGCACGATCACCAGGGCAATAAGCCGCGGCAGCACCAGCACCTCAATATCATCCAGGCCCAGCACTCGGATAGCATCCAGTTCCTCGCGGGTTTTCATCATACCTATCTGGGCACAAAAGGCACTGGCGGTGCGACCTGCCAGCAAAATGGCGGTCAATAGCACACCAAACTCGCGTAAAAAGGCAAAGGTCACCAGATCGATAATAAAAACTTCAGCACCAAAGTCTCTGAGCACCGTTGCCCCCAGATAGGCAACAACTGCGCCGGTCAGGCTGGCCAGCAAAATAAGCAGTGGCGCAGCATTAAGACC
>NZ_JAWVZF010000142.1:0-7475 GCF_033722355.1 Arsukibacterium sp.
ACTACGGTCTGTGGGCGCGGCCTGCCAGAATGTTCAGTGAAACAATTAGCATTGCCGGTGAACAACTGGCCCGTTTTCAATATATTGGCGAACAACCGCCGGCATAACAATAATGATTGTTCTGCCTGTTTAACCACGCCATACGCCATAGTCAGGATCCTGCTACACCGTTGCGCTTTTTATCCTTTACTTGTACTCCTTTACCTTGGCTCCTTCGCCGAATATCAGGTTAAATTACCGTTTATCATGTTGTCAGCGTCGGGTTTTAGCTGCTGGCGTATGCTGATTGCAGCAGTGTGTGACAAATATCGTTACATTTAACATATTTGTTAACAGTCAGACACATGTTATGGTTAAGCTTATTGTTTCGTTGCTAATATCCTGAAAGTGTAAAACAGAATAACAAAGGGAGAAGTGTTATGAGTAAAAATATTGGTCAGGCGCTGCTGGATATTTATGTCGCGCCTAAACAACTGTTTAATGTACTGCCTGAGAAAAAGGGGTGGAGCTGGGTAGCCTTACTTATCATGCTGACGGTTAATGCTTTTGGCCTCTGGTATTTTTATAGCGGTATGAGTCCCGAGTGGATAGTCGAGCAGCAAATTGCTCAGACGGCGCATACACTGACGCCGGCTGAAATCGAACAAAGCCGCGCAGTAATGGGCCAGATGGCCAATAAAACCGGGATTATTTCAGTTGCGGCTATTCTGGTAATCACTCCAATTATGCTGGCTATTATGGCCCTGTATTTGATGCTGGTCGGCAATCCTGGCCATAAGCACTCTTATGGCGACTGGTTCGCAGTGGCAGTCTGGAGCAATATGCCAGGGATTTTGAATATGCTGGGGCTGATTGTGCTGGTGCTTATCAGCAGCGATCCGAACCTGCCGTTAACCACCGCCAACTACCTGTCATTAAATCAACTACTGCTTGGGCTGGAACCCGGCCATACCTGGTACACCTGGGCTGAGAGCTTTAATTTAATTTATTTGTGGATTGGCGCCTTATTTGCGGTTGGCCTGCATTGCTTAAGCGGCTACAACGCAGTAAAGAGCACCCTGCTCGGGTTTGCGCCCCTGGTGGTCATCTACGGGCTGTGGGCTGTCTTTATCTGAAACGGTTAAACGGAAGTAACCAATGAAAAAACTGCTGATATTGCTGGTTATTGTCGCTGTGCTGGTCGGGCTGATTAGCCTGAGTCAATACCGCAAGCAACAACAGACTACCAGTGTCACCACGGCACTGGTAACCGAAGGTTCCCTTGCCGACAGCATTCTGGCGTCGGGTAATCTGGAATTTAACACGCAAATCCAAATCCGCTCTGAGGTAACCGGCAGGGTGCTTGAGGTACTGGTAGAGGAAGGCGAAACGGTGGCAAAAGATCAGGTGCTGATGCGGCTTGATGACACCGCGTTTGTCGCTGACGTAAACCGTAACCGTGCTATGGTGCAAAGTCAGCAGATTGATATTGCCAGGGCCAAAGCACAACTGGCAGATCTACAGCGTCAGTTTAACCGGCAACAACAGCTATATAACAACGGCTTAATTCAGCAGGAAACCATCGACAGCCTGCAAAGTCAGCTGGACATTGCCAACATCAATGTCCGCTCGGCAGAAGCCGCCTTACAACAGGGCCAGGCGATGCTGGCCATGGCAGAAGACAATCTGCGCAAAACCGTTTACCGGGCCCCGATTGCTGGCCTGCTTGCTACAGTTGACATCAAACCCGGCGAGACAGTTATTGCCGGCAGCACCAATATTATTGGCAGCCCGTTAATGACCCTGGCCGATCCCAGCGCGATTCTGGCAGAGCTCAGGGTAGACGAAGCGGATATTGCCAATGTTCACCTTGGCCAGCAGGCAGAAGTCTACGCTGCCGCTTATCCGCATCAGGCCATTCATGGTGAAGTGATCCAGATTGCGACGTCAGCCCGTTATCTGGATCAGAGCCAAAGCCTGTCGTTCAGGGTTAAAGTACTGCTACAGCCAGAAGATATTGCGCTGTATCCTGGAATGAGCTGCCGCGCCGAAATTATTTTGTCACAGCAACAACAAAGTTTGCAGGTGCCGATAGCCGCAATTCAGCAAAGCAGTCAGCAAAAGGAGCCCGCTTACTTTGTCTGGAAAGTGTCAGATAACACCGCTGTAAAACAAATCGTTACCCTCGGCATGGCCACGGATATTGCTCAGGAAGTGCTGAGCGGTCTGCAGGTGGGTGAAGAGGTCATCGTTGGTCCGGCACGCACCATGCTGGGTCTGACTGAAGGTCAGAAGCTAAACCCGGAACGGCAGGAATACTGACATGAGCAATGCAGTGATCCGGTTACAGCAAGTCAGTAAACACTATCAGATGGCCGATGAGACGTTTTATGCCCTGAAACAGATTGATCTGGCCGTTACCGAAAATGATTATGTCGCTATTATTGGCCCATCTGGTTCCGGTAAGTCTACGCTGATGAATATACTGGGATGTCTTGATACGCCAAGTACCGGCCATTATCAGCTGGCTAACCGCGATGTATCAACCTTGAATGAAACCGAACTGGCAGGGTTACGCAATGAAGCTGTTGGCTTTATATTTCAGAGTTTTAACCTGCTACCACGGGCAACCGTGCTGGCTAATGTTATGCAACCACTGATTTACCGTTTGATGGCTAACAGCCAGCGCAAAGCAATGGCACTGGAAGCTTTGCAACGGGTCGGGCTGGCGGATAAAACCGGCCATTTGCCCAATCAGCTGTCAGGCGGTCAGCGCCAGCGGGTTGCCATTGCCAGGGCGCTGGTAACCCGGCCGCGGATCCTGCTGGGCGACGAGCCAACAGGCAATCTGGACAGTAAAACCAGTAAAGATATTATGGCATTATTTGACCAGCTGCATCAGGAAGGCCATACCATTATTCTGGTGACCCATGAGCAGGATATTGCTGACCATTGTCAGCGGGTGATCCGCTTGGTCGACGGCGAAATTGAACAGGATTTTCGTAATCCGCCGGGAGCCGCCAATCATGCTTAAATTACTGCACGCCGGCTTTGAAGGCAGTAAAGCGGCATTAGCCTCCATCCGCGCCCATGGCCTGCGAAGCGCACTGACAACCCTTGGCATTATTATCGGTGTTGCCGCCGTGATTACCGTGGTCGCCATTATGCAGGGACTCAGCCACAGTATTACCAGCCAGCTGGATGATTTAGGCAGCGATATGATCACACTGAGGGCTCACACCCCCACTAACCAGCAAATGCTTGGGATCCAGAACCGGCTGCATTATGACGACTTTCTGCTGCTAAAAAGCCGGGTTGCTGATGTCGAAGACATGACAGCGACTATGCAGGCATTTAGTATGGGCTCCCAGGTGCAGTACGGGCGAAATAGCGCCCGCACTCAAATCATCGGCACCGACAGCAGCTATCAGAATGTGGTAAGGGTGTACCCCGAGGCCGGCCGGTTTTTATCTGCCAGTGATGATGACCGCCGCCGCCGCGTGGCCTTTATTGGTTCATCGCTGATTAAACAGCTTGATTTACCCGAAAACCCGGTGGGCCAGTTTATTAACTTGTCAGGCGACTGGTTCCGGATTATAGGCATAGCCGAAACCCGTGGCAGTATGTTTGGCTTCGATCAGGATAATTACATTATTGCGCCGTTCAGCACCATTCGCTCACTCAGTGGTGAACGCGCGGCCCGCAATATTGATATCATGTTCCGCCCTGCTGCCGGCGCAGATGCTGAGAAAGTACAGCAACAAATGCGCGCTATCCTGCGCCAGCACTATAAACTGGCAGCAGATGAACCGGATCCGTTTGAATTTGTCAGCGCCGAGCGAATGATTGAGCAGTTTAATACCATCACCCGCACCATTACCCTGGTTGCCGGCGGTGTGGTTAGTATCAGCCTGTTGGTTGGCGGTATAGGCGTCATGAATATTATGCTGGTATCGGTGACTGAGCGTACCCGGGAAATTGGTATTGTCAAAGCGCTGGGCGCCACACCCCAGTTTATTCTGATCCAGTTTCTGGTTGAGGCGTTAGTGCTGTCATTGTTTGGTGGCATTATCGGCTTAGCACTTGGCGCCGGCGTCGCCAGTTTTATCGGCCTGATGATGCCCGCCATGCCAGAAGCCTTAATTCCGTTATGGGCAGTGTTGCTGGCCATTGGTTTTACCACGTTAATCGGCGTGGTGTTCGGCCTGGCTCCCGCCATCAAAGCTGCCCGCCTGAACCCGATTGACGCACTGCGGTATGAATAACCGACTCGCTAACCTGTGCTGGTGGCTGCCACGCTTACCGGCCACGTTTAAATCAGGCCGGTATTTTCGCTATGCTGCCGGTACCATTCGCCGACAATTAAACTGGCAGCGACGCTGACATTCAGTGATTCAACCTTACCACTACCGGGAATTTGCAACGCAATATCAGCGCGACTGGCCACAGCTTTGGATACACCAAACATCTCCTCACCAAATACAATGACCACCTTTTGTGGTAACGCTGTCTGATACAGCGACTGGCCGTTATGGCTCGAAGTGGTTACCAGGCTGTAGCCCGCCTGCTTACAAAGCTGCAATGCCAGGGGCATATCATCACAGCCAAGCGGGCTGATAAACTCCCCGCCGCCCTCAGCGGTGCGCAGTGCCGCGCCCGATTGCAGTAACTGCGGCTCACGCATAACAATCCCGGTAACGCCAAAATGGGCGCAGGTGCGGGCAATCGCGCCTAAATTATGTGGGTTGCCAACGCCATCGAGCGCCAGCAAGCAGTCACGCCGGGCTTTAACCTGATTGAGGTAACTGGCAATACTGACAATTGGCTTGCGTTTAACCAGCAAGACAATACCACCATGGTGCTGACTGGCCGCGACTTTCTCAAGCTCGGCATCTTCAACAATATGATAAGCCTTTTTGTCAGATGCTAAATATTTCATGACATCAGCAAATCTGGGCGCCAGTTGCTGTGAAATATACAAGCGGATAATGGCTTCTGGGCGCTGACTAAACAGGACCCGGCAGGCATTTTCACCGTAAACTTTGCTCTCGTCGCCATGGTTATGGGCAGATGGGCGGGCCGGATTAGCGCTGCTTTTAGCCATTGCTGTCTTTTTCAGCCACGGCTTTTGCAGCATATCTTTGCCGGCGGCTGAATGCTTTGCTGTAGAGTTTCGTTGCTGCTGGCTGCGGCCAGCGCGTTTTGGTTTATCAACCATTAAAATGTCCTGCATCACGCGAAATGACGCCAATTTTAGCATCGCTATCGAGCTATTACTTGTATTTTTCCGTTACCGCAGTATCCTTGGCGGCATTATTAGCCGGTGTCAGCAAATCAGGGCCAGAACAGCATGCTTAGTTATCGCCACAGTTACCATGCCGGCAATCACGCCGATGTGTTAAAACATCTGGTGCAGGTCGCTATTCTTGATTATCTGCTGCAAAAAGACAAACCGCTGTGTTATCACGACAGCCATGCTGGTGCAGGCCTGTATAGCCTGGCCAGTGAACAGGCACAAAAGACGGCAGAGTATCAGCAAGGCATAGGCCGGCTCTGGCAGTATCAGGCCAAATCTGCAGCGCTGGGCCGTTATTTAAGCCTGATCCACAGCCTTAACCCGGATAATACCCTGGCGTTTTACCCCGGCTCACCGAAAATTGCCAGCTTAATGCTAAGGCCGCAAGACGTCATTCAGGCCACAGAATTACACCCCACCGACTACCCCATTCTGGCCAGCCAGTTTGCAAGACGCCGCCATAGCCGGATTGAAAATATGGATGCGTATGCCGGCTTTAAAGCCATGTTACCGCCACTGGTAAAACGGGGATTAGTCCTGATAGACCCGCCTTACGAGCTGAAAAATGAATATAATGATCTGGTAGCAGGCTTGCAAGAGGCCTACCGTCGCTTCCCCCAGGCAACTTATGCTATCTGGTATCCGGTGATTGAACGGCCAGCGGCTGAAGCCTTTATTACCGCCATTGTCGGCACCGGCATTAAAAACCAGCTGCGGATTGAATACTGCCCCTGCCCCGATAAAGCGGGTTTTGGCATGAGTGGCAGCGGTATGCTGGTGATTAACCCCCCTTACACCCTGGCAGACACTATGCGCGATGCGTTAACTGAGTTGGCACCGATGCTCGCCACCAACACATCTGTTAACAGTGACAATACCGCCCCCCTGTGGCAGGTCAGTCAGTTAGTTGGAGAGTAAAAAATGCTGATCCGTAATCTGAAAATAGTCGCCGCCTACAGTGCCTTACTGCTCCTCAGTCTGTCTTTTGACAGCCAGGCGTTTGGCCGCACCGGCCATATGATGATTTGTGACATGACCTATCAGCTGGTGCAGCCGGCCACCCGGCAAAAGCTGGATCAATTAGTACAGAAAACCCCCTACCAGCACTTCTCGCCAGCCTGTGTCTGGCCGGATGAAGTGCGATCGCAAGATGAATTCGCCTGGACTAAACCGCATCACTATATCAATTTGCAGCGCGGTGAAACGGTGGTCAGCCGCAGCCATTGCCCTGCAGAAGGCTGCATTTTATCGGCCATAGACACCATGCAGCAGCGCTTACAGAACAATAAACAGGACTGGCAGGCTCTGCTGTTCCTGAGTCACTATATCAGTGATCTGCACCAACCTTTTCATGTTAGTTTTGCCGACGATTTAGGCGGCAATCGTACTGCCGTGTATTTTTATGGCGAACCATCAAATTTACATGGGGTGTGGGATACTAATATGCTGACTAAACTGGGTTATCACGATCCTGCTAAACAACAGCAGCTATTAGCCAGTCTGACCCGATCACAGCGGCAGCAATGGCAGCAGAGCGATCTTATGGTCTGGACTAACGAGTCAGCAGCGATCACCATCGGTCTTTATCAGGATTACCGGCCAGGCATGTTAATTGACGATCGTTATCTTGCCAGATATCAAAACGTACTCGAACAGCGTGTGCTGCAAGCTGCGGTGCGGCTGGCAGCTACCCTCGATGCGTTGTTTGCGGATAACTCATAACCGTTAAAGGCGTGCTGACCACTTAGCGGATCCAACCCCGGCTTATCTGGCGGAAGCTCTCGTGATCGGCGCGCTCAAGCCATTCAAAAGCCAGCATTTCCCGGCTGATAATTTGACAGCCGGCCTGTTGCATCCTGCTTAGCGCCAGTTGTTTATTGTCTGGTGTACGTGAACCCACCGCTTCAGCTACCACAAACACCTGATACCCTGCCGCCAGCAAATCAAACACGGTTTGCAGCACGCAGACATGGCTCTCAGTACCGATCACCACCATCTGACGTCGCCCCAGCCGGGTTATGGTTTGCTGTATTTGTGGCTCGCGCCAGGCGCTGAAGCAAATTTTCCGCACTACCGACGCATCAGCCAGCAGTTCGCGCAGCCCCGGCACGGTCGGGCCCAGTCCTTGGGGGTAATGCTCTGTTGCCAGTATTGGAATATTCAGCTGCAATGCCACCTGCAACACCCAGGCAGCGGCCTG
>NZ_JAWVZF010000143.1:0-7247 GCF_033722355.1 Arsukibacterium sp.
GCCGTTTAACGAAATGGTTGAACTGGATTTATGGATGGTAAGCCGCGCAGCTAAGTTGCAGCGGGAAATTATTGAGGCTTATGACAATTACCAGTTCCATCAGGTAAGCCAGAAACTGATGAATTTCTGCACTATTGAGCTTGGCAGTTTTTATCTGGACGTGATAAAAGACCGCCAGTACACCGCACATCAGCGCAGTAATGCCCGTAAATCATGCCAGACCGCCCTGTACCATATTGCTGAAGCGATGGTGCGCTGGATGGCACCGATAATGAGCTTTACTGCCCAGGAAATCTGGCAGGCACTGCCGGGTGAGCGCAGCAAATATGTATTTACTGAAGTATGGTATGAAGCACTGACAGACGTTCCAGCAGGCCGGTTTGATGACCATTACTGGCAGCAGATACTGCAGGTGCGGGATGAAGTAAATAAAGTGCTGGAAGCAGCAAGACGTGAAGACAAAATCGGTGCCTCACTGCAAGCTGAGGTCACCTTATATGCTGGCACTGAGCTTGCTGCTGTGCTGAGTAAACTCGGTGATGAGTTGCGTTTTGCGCTCATTACCTCAACGGCGCAGGTCAGCAGCGATGCGGCACCTGAACAAGCTGTTGCCACTGATATTGCTGGCTTAAAAGTGCTGGTAACAGCGTCTGCAGCTACCAAATGTGAACGTTGCTGGCATCACCGGCATGATGTTGGCGCCGATCCGGCCCATCCGGGTATTTGTCTGCGCTGTGTCAGTAATGTCGCTGGTAGCGGCGAGCAAAGGACGTTTGCCTGATGCGGTCGTTAAGAGAGACTGGCTGGCGCTGGTGGTGGCTCATTCTGCTATTGATCGTGCTTGATCAGGCGTCAAAGCAGTGGGTATTGCATAAGATTCCCTATCAGGGCAGTATCCCGTTATTACCGGTATTTGAGCTGGCCCATGTCTATAATACCGGGGCGGCGTTTTCATTCCTGAGCGATGCAGGCGGTTGGCAACGCTGGTTTTTTACCGCAATAGCAGTGGTAATTAGTATTGTTATTGCAATATGGCTCAGCCGGGTCGGCCGGGCGCAGCTGAAGCTTAGCCTGGCGCTAGCGTTAGTGCTGGCCGGCGCCATTGGCAATTTGATCGATCGGCTGGTGTATGGCCATGTCATCGACATGCTGCATGTGTTCTACAAAAGCTGGAGTTATCCGGTGTTTAATCTGGCGGACTCAGTTATTTTTATTGGTGCGGTCTTGTTAATCTGGGATAGTTTCAGCAGCACAGCCGAGGTTAAAACATGACAAAAGCTCAAATTGGTGCAAACAGCACCGTGCTGTTTCATTTTGACATCACCCTGACTGATGGCAGCGCGGCCGAAAGCACCCGGGTGCACAACAAACCGGCCAGGCTGCAAATGGGTGATAATAGTATTTCGCCGGCTTTCGAAGCCCATTTAATGGGGATGACGGAAGGCAGTAAAAAAACGTTTACCCTGGATCCGCAGGACGCTTATGGTATGCCCAACCCGGATAACATCTACTACGTTGATCGCAGTAAGTTTTCCAGCGATGCGCCGGCCAAAGTGGGCAGTATTATTGGTTTTACCATGCCGGATGGGTCTGAATTGCCAGGTCTGGTGCGTGATGTAGTGGGGGATTCTGTCACCGTTGATTTTAACCATCCGCTGGCCGGCCAAACCCTGACTTTTAACGTCGAAATAGTAAAAGTGAGCTAAGCCGATGGATATTTTGTTAGCCAACCCACGTGGGTTCTGTGCCGGGGTCGACCGGGCTATTAGTATTGTCGAGCGGGCTCTGGAATTATACGAGCATCCTATTTATGTGCGGCACGAGGTGGTGCACAATAAGTTTGTGGTCGATGGTCTGCGCCGCAGCGGCGCGGTGTTTGTCGATGAGTTGGATGAAGTGCCTGACGGTAATATCGTGATTTTCAGCGCCCACGGCGTGTCGCAGGCCGTGCGGGAAAATGCCAAACAACGTGGGTTAAAGGTGTTTGATGCAACCTGTCCGTTAGTCACCAAAGTGCATATGGAAGTGACCCGCGCCAGTCGCAAAGGCATTGAATGTATTTTAATTGGCCATGCCGGTCATCCGGAAGTGGAAGGCACCATGGGGCAGTATGACAACCCCAAGGGGGGCATTTATCTGGTTGAGTCGGTGGAAGATGTCGCCAGATTGCAAGTGAAGAATCCGGCGCAGCTGTGTTATTCGAGCCAGACAACCTTATCGGTCGATGACACGGCCGATGTGATTGCGGCGCTGCGTCAGCGCTTTCCTGATATCGATGGCCCCCGCAAAGACGATATTTGCTATGCTACCCAGAACCGGCAGGACGCGGTACGTGACTTAGCAGCCAAGGCCGATTTACTGCTGGTGGTAGGCGCTAAAAACAGCAGTAACTCTAACCGGCTGCGTGAGCTGGCTGAAAAGATGGGCTGTACGGCTTATTTAATTGATACTGCGAATGATATTCAGCAAAGCTGGCTGAAAGATATCCAGGCGGTGGGTGTTACCGCTGGTGCCTCGGCCCCCGAGGTGTTAGTGCAGCAAGTCGTCGCACAGCTGCAAAAGTGGGGCGGCCAGACAGTTAATGAAAATCCGGGTCGACCGGAGAATGTGGTGTTTGCTATTCCGGCTGAACTACGCTAAAAAAGCAGCAGGCATTAGGATAAGCACTGTTGCAGCAGGTAAGGAGTTAAGGTGGCTAAAGCAGTAACTGCATCACCTTACCCAATATATCCGCTGCCTGATCTGTGTCAGGGCCGCATGGTGTTAAGAGTGCTGGTACTGGCGCAGGCCGTTGCTATTTTACTGGCATTCGCCCCCGGTACTCAGGATAACCTCTGGCAGCGCCTGGGATTAATCAGTCTGTTTGTCTACTGGATTGCGCTGCTCTCTGGTTACAGCTACTGTAAATTGCGGCCGGTATTGAGCCGGCAAAGACCGTTAACTATCGCCGCAAGCTGTCTGCTGTTACTTTTTTTAACCACCGCTGTGGTGAGTTCTGTTGCCTGGCTGTGGCTGCACAATTCTGGTGTGCTATTTTCGCAAAGTTTCCTGCAGTTTATTCTGGCCAATCTGATGATCGCATTAGTGGTGGGTCTGATGGCTATCCAGCTTGGGCTGATGCATACCGAGCGCAACCAGCAGCTGGCGGCACAAAACCGGGCGGAGCTTGGGGCATTACAGGCGAGGATCCAGCCGCATTTTTTATTTAACAGTTTAAACACTGCAGCAGAATTAACCCAGCAAGATAGTGCGGCGGCTGAACAGGCGCTGCTTAATCTGGCTGATTTATTCCGGGCGGCGATGCATGCCAAAGAGCAGATTAGCCTGGCTGATGAGCTGACACTGGCCCGGCAATATCTGGCATTAGAGCAATGGCGGCTCGGAGAGCGGATGCAGCAAAACTGGCAATTGCCAGCCAGCCTGCCTAAATTGCAGATACCGGCACTGACGATTCAGCCACTGCTGGAAAACGCAGTGCGTCACGGTATTGAAAGCTGCCAGTCCGGCGGTAGCATTGATATCGATGTGATCAATAGCAGTCAGTCTGTCACTATTCTTATCAGCAATCCCTTTTTGCCTGTTATTGACAAAAGCCGCAGTAACGGTGTGGCACTTCTTAATATTCAACAGCGTTTGCAGCTTTTTTTTGGTGACAAAGCAAGTTTAACCCGCAGTATTGTCGATGGCCGATTTCGGGTTAAACTGGTACTACCTAAACCCACGCCTGATGCAAACGGATGAAAGTACTGATTGTTGATGATGAGCCGCTTGCCCGCGCCCGTTTAAGACGGTTGCTTAGTGCTGAACCAGGCTTCAGTTGTGTGGGTGAAGCCAGCAACAGCCAGCAGGCGCTGCAATTATTTCTGCAGCTGCAGCCTGATGTTCTATTACTGGATATTGCCATGCCAGGCGGCGATGGCTTGCAACTGGCGGCGGCACTGGCCAGAGAAGCCGTGCCGCCGGCGGTGATCTTTGTCACGGCTCATCCGCAGCACGCGTTGGATGCATATCAGGTCTGTCCGACCGACTATATTTTAAAACCGGTTTCTGCCCAGCGGCTCAGCGCTGCATTGGCCCGGCTTGGTAATCGTACGCGGGCTCATCTGGAGCGGGTGCAGCAACAAGATGAAGTAATAAGTTATCAGCTGGGTTCTGCGACCAGACAGATTAATTTAAGTAAAGTTTTGTATTTCAGTGCTGACAGCAAATATGTAAAGATGGTTTTTAACGGCGGGGAAGCTTTGCTGGAACAGAGCTTAAGTCAGCTGCAGCAGCGTTATCCAGAGCAGCTTATCAGGATCCATCGGGCGACACTGATTAATAAAGCGTATTTTTCTGCGTTACGTTCAGGTACCGATGGCAAGCACTATGTTGAGTTAACCGGTGTTGATACCCGACTGGAAGTCAGTCGCCGGGCACTCAGCCAGCTAAAGCAGGCGTTAAAGCTTAATCTGGGTTAGCGCCTTATGAGTTGCAACTGACATTACCGCTTATCGGCATAAATAACCTTTCATCCACGTGCAACTCGTGTTGTGATATCTGCCTTGCTAAAGTTAAACTCCAAAGACTTTTATTTTATTCTGAAAACTAATTGAAGGAACATTTATGAGTTGTGGTTTTGTGCTGAACAAAACTCATTCCGGCTTTACGTTGGTAGAGTTGATGGTCACCATTGCAGTAGTGGCGATAGTAGCAACCATTGCCGTGCCGTCGTTCAATGGTTTAGTTCAGGGTAATCGGCTCAGCGGCGCTACTAATCAGTTAGTATCAGCATTTCATCTTGCCCGCAGCGAAGCGATTAAGAGATCACAAAATGTGAGCTTATGTGCTACCAGCGATGGCATTAACTGCACCCCCAGAGCTGACTGGAACAGTTGGCTGGTGCTGGCTGGTAACGAAGTCATTTTGCAGGGACGGGTTAGCAGTGGACTGAATGTCGCCGGGCCTGCAAATACCAATATCATCTTCTCATCAGCAGGATTGGTTCGTGATAACGCAGGAGCAGGTTTAAGCTCCAGTTTGCAGGTTTGCAGCACTTCCGGCGCCTTAACAGAAAATACCCGAACCATGAATTTTGTGGCGGGTGGTAGCATTAGCATTAACAAAGGAGTGTCTACCTGTGGATAATTCGGTGGCAGTTTTCAAATCGCAGCGTGGCTTTTCATTGCTGGAAGTGATGATCGCTGTTTTAGTATTGGGAATTGGTTTACTTGGCACTGCAGCCTTACAGAGCAGTGGCGTACGTAATGTGCAAAGTGCTCATGAGCGGACTGTGGCTACTCTGGTTGCTCATAGTCTGGGTGAAAATATGCGGGCAAATGCTGCCGCTGAACGTTTAGGCATGGCCCGGCCACAAACCGATTATATTGGTGACTGTGAGTCTGGGGGGAGCCAGCATCAGCTTTGGGCTGATCACCTCAGGCAGCGTCTGGGCCAGAGCGCATGTTTAATTTCGGCAGTTAATGGCAACCAAGTGACTATTGGTGTGCGCTGGGATGACAGCAGAGCTGTTCAGGGCAACTCTGCGATGCAATTAGACTACAGGGTAATGTTGTAATGATAAATTTATATCGCAGCAGACAGCAGGGCTTAACAATTGTTGAGCTGATGATCGCCATGGTATTGGGGCTTGTCCTGATGGGAGGCGTAACCGGCGTGTTTATTGCTAATCAGACAACCTATCGGGTAAATGAAGCACTGTCTGCAATGCAAGAGAATGCACGTATGGCATTTCAGTTAATGAGCAGAGACATTCGCAGTGCCGGATTTTCGGGATGCACCAATAACGGCAGTGTTTCTAATGTACTCAATAATGCTAATGCCCAGTGGTGGACTAACTGGCAGGCAAATCAGGCGGGTATCTTAGGTTATACCGCAGCGACGGTGCCTGCTACCCTGGGTACACCAGCACCGGTAAACGATTCTGAAGCCGTGCAACTGATGTTTGGTGGCGGCAGTAGTGTCTCGATTCATGATCATCAACCGAATGCTTCCTCGGCAACGTTGTTTGTCAACAGTCCGAATCACGGTTTATTTCCTGGCGATATCGTGATGGCGTGTGATGATGATCATACCGCTATTTTTCAGGTAACAAACTCTAATGTGAATAATCAGACAGTTGTCCATAATACCGGCGGTGCTCAAACGCCGGGTAACTGCAGTAAGGGGTTAGGTTTCCCTACAGTTTGCACTGCTACTGGTTCGCCTCACCGCTTTGGCAACAATGCCATGTTAACCCGGTTTGAAGCCGTTGCGTGGTACATAGGTTCAACAAATGGTGTCCGTAGTTTATATCGGGCAACCCCAAGACGGACGGGTAACAATACTGCATTAGCGTCTGATGAAATGTTACGTGGTGTGGAACGAATTAACTTAAGATATCTGGAAAGTACAGATACCGCGTTAAAGGCTGCCGATGCTGTTGCGTCCTGGGCAGATGTTGTTGCGGTAGAGGTGCAGTTAGAGATGACCCCCCCAAGCAGGTTGCAACTCGCGGCTGATGCTCTGACTTTCAATTACATGATCAATTTGCGCAACCGATGATGAGGTACCCAATGAGAAACTCAATGATCAGGGAAAAAGGCGTTGCTCTGATAGTCGCATTATTACTGTTGCTTGCGATCAGTACCTTAGCCATTACCTCGATGCGTAATGCAGGCAATCAGGAAAAAATGACGGCCAATCTTTATGATAAAGAACTGTCATTGCAAGCGGTGGAGTCGACTATTTTTGCTGCTGAGCGTTTGGTTGAGGCTAATGTGCTGTCTACCCCTAATTTACTACCGGAACGGGTAATTACTGCAACCACGCCTGATTACTGGCTTGATCCTGCTACTGTCTGGCAAACTCGAGCGGCTGAAAATGCTCAAATGCCAGCGACACAATTTATTATAGAGCACCTGGGCCTATATCAAAGTTATGCCGGTTGCCGCGCTGTGTCGGCCAATCCTGCTGTTGACTGCGAAATGGAAGCCTTCAGAATAACGGCACGCACAGCTCCGGTTGCAGGCCGCGCCGTGGTCATGCTGCAAACTACCGTAGGAGTACCGTTGTAATGAAAACTCTGCTTGCGAATAAATTCAGCTGCCTGATACTGTGCGCCGTTTTTGGTGCTGCGACAGGAGAAGCCGCCGCCAATACAATCAGTATTGCAGATAGTCCGTTGCAAACCGCAGTAGGTTTGCCGCCAAATGTATTGTTTGTTATTGATGATTCGGGTTCAATGCGCTGGGGTTTTACGCCTGATA
>NZ_JAWVZF010000144.1:0-7232 GCF_033722355.1 Arsukibacterium sp.
CCGGTCTATGTACCCGAGCGCGAACAGCTCTTATTATCAGCACGGCGTGAGCAGGCACTGGCCGAACAGGTATCCCCTGAGCTGATTGAAGATGTGCTGCGCCGGATAATGCGTGAGTCTTACGCCACTCAGGAAAATCATTTTGTCTGCTGCCGCCCAGGTGGCGGTAAAATCGTCGTCGTCGGTGGCGCCGGGGCGCTTGGCCAGCGTTTTGTCAGCTTATTTCAGCGCTCAGGCTATCAGGTGGTGGTGCTGGAACAGACCGACTGGTCTGAAGCGGCAACCCTGTGCGCTGATGCTGCGCTGGTACTGGTGGCCGTGCCAATCACGTTAACGGTGCAGGTGATTAACCAGCTTCCTGCCCTGCCTGATGATTGTGTACTGGCGGATATTACCAGTATTAAACAGCAGCCGTTAGATGCTATGTTAGCCAGCCACCGCGGGCCGGTTGTCGGGTTACACCCGATGTTTGGCCCCGATATTACTAATCTGGTGAAGCAGGTAGTGGTGGTGTGTGATGGCAGAGCAGAGCAGAAGTATCAGTGGTTATTACAGCAATTACGGGTATGGGGCGCTGAGCTCGCCAGACAGAGTGCGGCAGAGCATGATAAGGCAATGCAGCTTATTCAGGCGATGCGTCACTTTTCATCGTTGGTCTATGGTAGTCATTTGGCGGAAGAGCAGGCCGATTTAACCCAGCTGTTGCAGCTAAGCTCGCCAATATACCGGCTGGAGCTGGCGATGGTTGGCCGTTTGTTTGCCCAGAATGCAGAGCTCTATGCCGATATTATGCTGTCATCAGCCGATGTCACTGCCTTGCTCGAGCGTTATCAGCAGCGGTTTAGCGAGCTGCTACAGTTGCTGAAAAATCAGGATAAAGCCGGCTTAATGAAGCAGTTTGCTAAAGGCCAGCAGTTTTTTGGCGAACTAGCAGAGCAGTTTTTACAGGAAAGTAAGCAGCTGCTGCAAAAGGCAGCCGATAGCCGCAGTTAACGGAGAGCATGCGGTCAGCCGTTAGTCAGTCTTCACTCTGGCTGCGTTTGCCCTAACTGATAATAGTCATAAATCAGCTGCCAGGCATGTTCTGGCGTGTCGGCAAATTGAATCAGCTCTAAATCCTGTGGGCTGATTAAACCTTCCTCGGCCAGCATGTCGAAGTTAATCAGTCTTTGCCAAAATGCTTTATCGTACAAGATAACCGGCACCCGTTCAGCCTTGTTGGTCTGAATAAGGGTTAACGTTTCAAACAGCTCATCCAGGGTGCCAAAGCCCC
Source organism: Arsukibacterium sp. (assembly GCF_033722355.1). Taxonomy (GTDB): domain Bacteria; phylum Pseudomonadota; class Gammaproteobacteria; order Enterobacterales; family Alteromonadaceae; genus Alishewanella. The sequence goes on from NZ_JAWVZF010000144.1 coordinate 1,274, forward strand.
CCGGAAAAGCGACCAGGGCACGGGCCCGTTGCAAGAAGTGCATTTTACGAATAGCAAAATAGTGAAACTGAAAACAGAAATGCGGGGTAATGTAGGGATTGGGGTGTTGTTCTTTGGGCAGCACAATATTTAAGCCGATACTTTCACCACCCGCAGCCATCGCACCGCGGTTGGCCGCTTCCATGACCCCCGGGCCACCGCCGCTGATGATCATTAAGGCGCTGTCCTGATGTTTGTTGCTGTGTTCAGTTACCAGCTGCGAAAAGTGCTGTGAAGCAAGATAGTAGTCACTGTTTTTGCTGTCACGCTTCGCCTGCTTAACAGCCTGCTGGCATGATTTATCCTGTGGCTGCTTAACCAGTGCCTGCTCAGCCAGTTGCAGATTTTTTTTCGCCTGCTCAGGTGATAAAAACCGGGCACTGCCAAAAACGACTATGGTGGCTTTAACGCCATGCTGTTCCAATACTAACTGCGGTTTCAGATATTCCAGTTGCAATCTGACATGGCGCAAATCGTCCTGCATTAAAAAATCGTTGTCGGCAAACGCCAGCTTATAGGACTCATGGTCCTGCAGCCGGGCAATAGCCTCCTGTGATTCTTCAGCTGAAGCAAAATGGCGTTTATATAGCTTATGCGCGTCGGACATAACGGCTCCTGCAAAATGGTATTTAGCACAAACTAACAATATGTTTGATATAGACTAATCTTTTAGCAGTCAGGATGCGATATAAACTTACTTCGTTAATAACAGGGACAACGCTATGTCTGTAGCCAATTTAACCTTTTTAGGCGCTGCCGGTCAGGTAACCGGATCCTGCTATCTGATTGAGCATAATAAGCAGCAAATTCTGCTCGATTGCGGCATGACTCAGGGGGCTGATCAGGTACGGGAGTGGCATAAATTCCGCTTTGCATTTAAACCGAAAGACATTGATCTGGTTATCTTATCCCACGCCCATATCGACCACAGTGGCTTGCTGCCGCTGCTGGTGGCGCGCGGTTTTAAAGGCAAAATTATCTGCACCCCCGGTACGGCTGAAATTTTGCCGGTACTACTGAAAGATTCTGTGGGTTTGTATTTAAAAGATCTGGAATGGCAGAACAAAAAAGCTGCCCGCGCGGGTAAAAAACAGCAGGATCCGGTAATGACAGTCGCAGATGCCGAGCGGGTCAGTGAGCTGGTGCAGCCACTGGCCTATCGTAAACGGTTAGTGCCGCTGCCAGGGCTTGAGCTGGAATTTGCCGATGCCGGTCATATTCTAGGGTCGGCTATTGTCCAGTTATGGCTCAAAGGTAACCAGGCAATGCGTAAACTGGTGTTTTCAGGCGACTTAGGCAATCCGGCAACCGTACTGATGCACGACCCGACTGAAATTGAACAGGCCGATATCGTGCTGCTGGAAAGTACCTACGGTAACCGTAATCATCAAAGCCTGGATAATACAGTAGAAGAGTTCGCCAATGCGCTTGAGCAGGCCTATCAGGATGGCGGTAACGTATTTATTCCGGCTTTTGCGCTGGGGCGTTCGCAGGAAGTCTTATATTATCTGGCATTACTGCATCATCAGGGCCGGTTAAAGCAGCGGGCTATTTTTCTGGATAGCCCGATGGCTATCAGCATTACCAGCATTTATAACGAGTTTCTGCATGCATTGGACCAGACTGATCTGGATAAAATTGGTGCAAAACGTGACCTGAAGCAACTGTTGCCGATGCTAAAACTTACCCCGAAAGTTGAAGATTCAATGGCGATAAACCGGGTCACTCATGGCGCTATTATTATTGCCGGCAGCGGCATGTGTAATGGTGGCCGGATAGTGCATCACTTCAAACATAACTTATGGAAAAATACCAATCACCTTATTTTTGTTGGTTTTCAGGCCCGCGGTACCTTAGGCAGACGACTGGTGGACGGTGAAAAACGGGTTAAAATGTTTGGTCAGGATATTGTGGTAAAAGCGAAGGTGCATACCATTGGTGGTTTTTCAGCGCATGCCGGGCAGAGTGAACTGCTTGACTGGGCTCAGGCCATTGGCGGACAGCCCCAATTTTATCTGGTGCACGGCGAACCTGAAGCGCAGCTGGAGCTACAGCAAAAATTGCAGCAGCGTGGTATTGATGCCCTGATCCCGGCTAAGGGCGATAGTATTAAGTTGTAACCGGTTATTTTTTGGCATTGGCAAATGCTGCTCAGCGGTTACAATGCTGCTAACCCGTTAATCAAGGACAGTCATGAAACGAGTAACTTATGCTGCTTTGCTGGTTAGTCTTGGTCTAAATGCTGCGCCGGCAGATCTGCAACAACAAGTATCTGATCTGTGGCAGCACCAGGATTTTGCTGCGGCCAAAAACCTGCTGGCTGATCAAGTAAACCGCAAAACAACCGATGCCTGGCTGCTGGCTGCGCTGGGGCGAAGTGAACTGGAGCTGGGACAGGCTGACGCCGCGGAAGAGCTTTTGGCCAGAGCGATAAAAATTGACGCAGACAATGCCAGATATCAGTTCTGGTTTGGTCGGGCAAGTTGCGATAGAGCACAACAAGCCAGCATGTTCAGTGCACTGGGTTATGCTAAACGCTGTCGTCAGGCTTTTGAACAAGCGGTAGCACTGGCACCGACAGATACCGGTTATCTGAAAGCATTGGGTAAGTATTATGCGCAGGCACCTGGCATCGCTGGCGGTGACAAAGAGCAGGCATTGACCGTTGCTGCCAGGCTGGAACACTATGACCCGTTGCAAGGTCAGCTGTTGCAGCTTGAAGTATTATTCAGCGCAGAAGATACCGCAGCAGCAGAGCAGTTGATTAACAGCAGTGCGCTTTTGCAAAGCCGGCCAGAACCTTACTTTATGCGGGGCATTCAGCTGGCACAAAGCCGTGACTATCCCGCTGCTATAGCTGAATTCAGTAAAGCCAGTGCCCAAAATGTCGATGATGAAGACGGCAAGCGCAACCGCTTACTGGCACTGTATCAGCTTGGCCGGGCCAGTGTGCTTGGAAAAACGCATTATCAGCAGGGTATCACTGCACTGAATGAGTTTCTGGCAGATGGCAGTTTGCCGGATTTTAATGAATGGGCGCAGTTGCGATTAAGTCAGTTATATCTGGCGCGGGAGCAGCGGCAACAGGCTGAAGCAATCCTGGTGCCTTTGCTGGCAAGAAGCCAGGATGATAATCTGAAATCTGAAATTAAAAAAATTCTCTGATATTGCTTCTGTAAATATCAGTCCGGGATGACGGAGACAAACAATGGTGGCAAAGCTTGGCGGTATTCATCATGTCGCCATCATTTGCAGTGATTATTCCCGCAGTAAAGCGTTTTACTCAACGCTGTTAGGGCTGCAAATCATCGCTGAGAATTACCGGCCAGAACGGGACTCCTGGAAGCTTGATTTAATACTGGCGGATGGCAGCCAGCTGGAGTTATTCAGTTTCCCGAAGGCACCTGCCAGGCCCAGCCAGCCAGAGGCCCGGGGGTTACGTCATCTGGCATTTCGGGTAGCCGATCTGACTGAATACGTGGCGTACTTAACGGCGAATGATGTGGCGGTGGAACCGGTTCGGGTTGATGAATATACCGGCAAGTTATTTACCTTTTTTCAGGATCCGGATGGCTTGCCGCTGGAGCTTTACCAGCAATAGCACAGGAGATGATATGGCAATCCAGCTTATACCCCTTATCAAAGCGTTGGGACCTTACCTTACGACAATTGCCACCACTGCCATTCCCGCTTTTACCAAGAAACCTGCGGTGCAAAGCGACCCGGTTCAGGCTCAGCAAATAAGTGAGCTGCAGCAAGCCGTCACCAAAAACTCACAGTCATTACATACTCTTGCAGAACAGCTGCAAAAAGTTATTGCGCTGGCCGAGGAGGCATCAGCCGCAGCCGAGCGTCAAATCGCGGTATATAAAGCACTGGTTGTGGGAAGTGCTTTAACCGCTGTTGCCGCCATTGTGCTGGCGGCATACAGCTTGCTAAGCTGAAAAAATGACAAATTCAGCTGCTACTGACCTGTGTCGGGGCAATATCTTCACTTGGGTAGCAGCCTAATACCTTAACAAATTTGGTGATATTATTGAGCTCTTCCAGGGCGCGGGTCATGGCGTAATCTGCCAGGTTAGCAAAGACATCCACATAGAACATTTCTTCCCATGGGTTACCTGGTATTGGCCGTGATTCCAGTTTGGCCATGCTGATACCATGTTGTTTGAGTACCAGCAGGGCTTCAACTAAAGCGCCAGGTTGCTGGCCGGTGTACATAATAAAGGTGGTTTTAGCCGGGATGGCCTTGGCAACGACAACAGGTTTGCGCGCCACAACGATAAAGCGACTGACATTGTCTTTCTGGTTGGCTAAGTCCCGGGCCAGCACCTGCAGGCCATAAAGCTGGCCGCCCTCTTCGCCCCCTATGGCAATCACTGTTGGGTCTTGCAGCGCTTTTACTTTGGCAAAGGCCGCCGATGAACTGTCACAATAATCAATTTTTACGTTGGTTAAGCCAAGCAAATACTGACTGCACTGGGCGATAACCTGAGGGTGAGCACATACCTGACGCACTTTACCCAGTTCGGCACCGCTAATGCCCAGCAAACAATGAGCGATAGGGTGAGTCAGCTCACCCACAATAGATAAACGGGTATGCTGCAGTAAGTCAAATACCTCGTTAATCGAACCGGATGAGGTATTTTCAATGGGTAGCAGGGCACAGTCAGCATGGCCGGTTTCCACCGCCTGTACGATTTCGTTAAAGCTGTCACAGCCCAGTTCAATAATTCGCTCGGCCCGGCGGGTAAAGTATTTCTGAGTTGCCCAGTAACTGTAAGAGCCCTGACCGCCAAGAAAAGCGACTCTGACGCTCGGACCATTGTCACCGTTAAGCTGACCTTGTACTTTGGCCTGTTGTTGCAGCACCGAGTCTTCGATGATGACATGGTAGATGCGGGTAACGTACTGCGCATCAATACCCAACGCTTTGCCCTCGGCAATCAGGGATAGCAGCAATTCCTGCTCGCGTTGCTGATCGCGGATCGGTTTATTCTGACTGAGCTTTGCGTCAGCGACGGCCAGTGCCAGTTGACGTCGTTTTGCCAGCAATTGCAGTAATTGCTGATCGGTGCTGCTGATTGCCTGGCGAATTTCGTTAAGTTCCATGATGTTTCCTTTTAAATAAACCTGCCAGTAAGCAGCAAAATAACGGATTTTAAAAAGCACGCAAAAAAAAACCTCCCGACGGGGGAGGTTTCTTGCCATTAACACGCGCACGGCCAGTTACCTCCCCTTACGGGTGGTAAAGCTAAAATAGCCGAGAGTGCGATGAGATAAAGTCATACTCCGCACCTTAATCCGTCTGGATGGCCAAAGTCAAGCATCCGGAACCAGCCTTAACTGATATTTTTTGGGTCCCGGTAAAAAGGGCAGTGCGACTTCATTTAACCAATACTGATGGTCAGCCCGGTAAAATGGCGACAGCGGATGGCCAGACTGGCCTGAGGGGATAGTCAGAATACCATCCTGCTCCTGACCAGGTGCCACAACCATCCGTTGTGACTGGCCGAAAGCGGGCAGCTGCACCCGTGGCATATGGCGGTCACCGGCCAGCTCCGAGGCTGGCATATTCAGCCAGTCTCCCATCAGCGGCACGGCGCTGCTAAGCGGATGACGGATGTTTGCCTGATTGTGTTTACCCCAGCGACTATCCTCAAGGCTGCCATACTGCTGCTCCAGCTGCTGTTTACTGGCAAATACCGCCTGCAACAGCAATTGCTGCCAGTCTGAGAAACCTGCCGGCAGAGTGTCTGGCCGGCGGGCATGCAGCATGATCCAGGCGGGGGTTTCCAGAGAATATTTTAAATGGGCGCTGCGGCTTCCGTGCTGTTCAAGTAACGCCGACAACGGGGCAAACATCTGCTCAAGCACCTGCTGCCGGAATTGCCGTACCAGGGTGTAACCCACATCATCA
>NZ_JAWVZF010000145.1:0-7187 GCF_033722355.1 Arsukibacterium sp.
GCTCAGGGTTGGCACAGCGTTGTACTCGTTATAGACACCGGCCAGATGCAAAAAAGTGCAGGGGATGCCGTTACGGTGCTGCCGAATAGTGGCTTCAGTCTCTGCTTTGGATTGCGGATAAGCCCATTTGGGGCCTAACGGAGTTGACTCACTGACTTTATCACCGGGAGTCACCGGCTGATGTACCAGCATGGTGCCGGAGTAAATAAAACGGTCAACCTTAAAATCTGCTAATGCTGCCAGTAATTTTTCTGACCCTTTAACATTCACTTCGTCATACAGGGGCGATTTTTCACCGGTAAAATCGAAATAGGCAGCCAGGTGAATAACTGCAGCGATATGATCGCCATAGCGTTCACGAAAATGGTGAAATGCCAGCGCCAGGGAGTCTTCAGAGGTCAGATCAACCAGCAGGGTATTGTCTGCTTCATCCCTGTCCATTCCCACTACCTGAAAATCCGGCCGCAGGCTATCTGCCAGTGCTGAACCAATACTGCCCCCTGAGCCGGTAATCAGTACTACGGGTTTCTGTTTTGTCTGCTTAGGTGATGCGGCCTTATTATTACTGGTGTTTTGCTGGCTGTCGGTGTCAGAATGCTTAGCGTTAATAATGTATCCTCCTGTCTGGCTGATTCGCTAACAGCAGTTGCCGGGTACCTCTCGATACGGGCAGAGGGAAATATCTTTAACTAAAGCGTAGTCGATTTTTGCCGGGTTAACCAAACCATCAACAGGTGAGCAGCCACCACGTTGCCCAAGCAAAGTGGTGGCCCCCGGGCGGGCAGAATAATCCTGACTTAAGATTGTGCCGCGATGAACTGTTTTATTAATGCGGTGGTAGAACTATCAAAGCTGTGACTGATGTCACCGTCCACAGTCTGATATATTGGCCCGGATAACTGTTTACCCAGTTCCACTCCCCACTGATCAAAACTGTTCAGCTGCCAGATAGCACCCTGACAGAATACCTTATGTTCATATAAAGCAATCAGTGCGCCTAAATAATACGGAGATAATTCCGGTAACAGTAGGGTATTGCTCGGTTTATTGCCCGGCGATACTTTATGGGGGGCCAGTGCTTTTGCCTGCGGTTCAGTCATTCCCTGTTTCAGACATTCAGTCATTGCTTCTTCATGGGTTTTGCCCTGCATCAGCGCCTGAGTCTGGGCAAAGCAATGCGCCGCCAGCCGGTTATGCTGATCCTGTAGCGGGTGTTTTACCTTGAGTGGCAAAATAAAATCAGCGGGTACGGTCAGCGCACTCTGATGTAACAGTTGGTGGTAGGCATGCTGACCGTTGGTGCCGGCATCGCCCCAGATAACCGGGGCGGTAGCATAAGCTAGCTTGTTGCCGTCGCGATCGACACTTTTGCCATTACTTTCCATATCCAGTTGCTGCACATAGGCAGGCAGTAACCGTAAATAATGGCTGTAGGGCAAAAGCGCCTGTGCCTGACAGTGGTGACCGTTGATATACCAAACCCCGAGTAACGCCATAATAACCGGCATATTCTCGCTAAACGGCGCTGTCAGAAAATGTTGATCCATTGCTTCTGCACCGGCTAACAGCTGGTTAAACTGCTGATTGCCAATCATCAGCGCGATGGGCAGGCCAATGGCAGACCATAACGAATAGCGTCCGCCGACCCAGTCCCACAGTGGTAAAATGTTTTTCTGTTCGATACCAAATTCGGCTGCAGCGGTAATGTTAGATGAAATTGCCCAGAAATGATGGGCGATGGCGTTTTGATCCGCCCCGTGCTCAGTAAACCAGTGGCGGATTGCCAAAGCGTTTTGTTTGGTTTCTTCCGTGCCAAAAGATTTTGATGCCACCACCACCAGGGTCGTAGCTGGATTTAACCCGGCAAGGATATCGCTGATAACCGCACCATCAATATTTCCGGCGAAATGCAGCTGCACCGGACTGCAGTGATAAGGCGTCAGCGCTTCCACTGCCATTTGCGGCCCCAGTAAAGAGCCGCCGATACCCACCCAGATCACGTCAGTAATGGCACTGCCCTGATACCCCAGATACTGCTGCTGATGTAAGGTATCGACCAGTGCCGCCATTCTGGCCCGGCAGTCGCTGATTTGCTGGCCAATGTCTTCACCATTGAGCTGCAGATCACTGAGATCCTGCTGGCGTAACCTGGTATGCCACACCGGTCGCTGCTCAGTATTATTTATCGCTGCACCTTGCTGCATTTTCTCCCGTAAGCTGCTGATGTCGCTGTCAGCTGCCAGCTGTTGCAGCGCCTGCCAGCTGGTGTTATCAATCAGATTTTTGGCATAATCCAGGGTAATACCACAAGCTTGGGTGCTGTAGCGCGCTGCCCGTTTTGGATCGTTTTTGAAGGCCTCACGCAAACTCCCGCTTTGTTTAGCAAGTGAGCCCAGCTGGTTCAGACGATCGGTAACACTGCCCGACATAAAATACTCCTGTGCTGCTGGCAATAGGGTCAATATGACCGGCGCTTATAATTGCCCGCCAATTAACTGCTCCAGCTTGCGCTGGTCAATAGCAAACTTACGGATCCCTTCTGCCAGTTTCTCAGTCGCCATGGCATCTTCATTCAGCATCCAGCGAAATGCGCTCTCCGTCAGCGCAGGTGGCTTGGCGGTTTTAGCGCCGCCATCGACCAGTTTTACATCCAAGGTGCCACTTTGCTTACTTAATTCGTCCAGCAAAGCAGGACTGATCGTCAGCCGGTCACAGCCAGCGAGCGCCAGTACTTCTCCGGTATTGCGAAAACTGGCGCCCATAACCACAGTGGGATAACCATGTTCTTTATAAAAATGGTAAATATCCCGCACCGACAGTACCCCCGGATCGGTGTCAGCCGTATAGTCCTGCTTAGTGTTGGCTTTGTACCAGTCGAGGATACGGCCAACAAAAGGCGAAATAAGATAGACACCGGCCTCAGCGCAAGCCCGTGCCTGTGCCATATGAAACAGCAGAGTCAGATTACATTGGATGCCTTGCTGCTCTATCTGTCTGGCTGCCTGGATACCCTCCCAGGTAGACGCTACTTTGATCAGAATGCGTTCAGTACCTACGCCGTTTTGCTGATACAGCTCGACCAATTGCAATGCTTTGGCGACGGTAGCTTCGGTGTCAAAGGATAAGCGGGCATCCACTTCAGTTGAAACCCTGCCCGGAACCAGTTTACTGATGGCCGTACCGACATCAACGGCGAATTTATCACACGCGAGCTCCAGCACAGCGGCTTTATCACTGGCATGCGCTTTGGCGTAGCTGATGGCACTGGCCAGCATTGGCCTGGCAAAATCAAGCTGACTGGCGTTCAGTAACAACGAGGGGTTGGTGGTGGCATCAACGGGCCGGAACTGTTCAATTGCGCCGATATCACCGCTGTCTACCACAACAGTGGTGACAGCCTTAAGTTGACTTAATAGATCACTCATATTGTTTAATTACCGTTTTTTTTGAAACATTCTAGGGTTTGTCATGAACTAAGGCAATAAATGTAGGATTATTACAACAAGATGCACAACTTTGTGCTTGCTTTAGGAAAAAGCATTGCACCCTTATCGCTAAATTACTATATTGCCATCGGGCCCTTTGCAGCGCCGTTAACATTCACGTGATAATTTACAGATCACCTTAGCACAGGTTGTAAATATTCGTGCAATGCCAGCTTTGTAAAACCGATAAATTATTGCTAATTCCGGTCCATTGAGCCAGTTAAGGCCCTGCCACGTATTCACCGTTTTTTTTATAACTTCGTATTACAGGTAACGTATATGTTGATGGTTGTCTCCCCGGCGAAAGATCTTGATGCCAATCCTATCTCTCTTCAGCTTGCTACAACGATGCCGGCTCTGTTAGCCGAGGCAAATGAACTGGCAAATATTTGTAAGAAACTCAGCCCGGCTGAGCTCGGCTCACTGATGCATATCAGTGATAAACTGGCCGGATTAAATGCGGCCCGCTTCAGCCAGTGGCATCAGGATTATGCAGCAGACGAGGGCAAAGCTGCCCTGTTTATGTTTAACGGTGATGTGTATCAGGGATTAGATGCAGCCAGTCTCAGCACAACTCAATTGCAGTACGCCCAGAACCATCTGCGAATTTTAAGCGGCTTATATGGTGTATTGCGACCGCTGGATTTAATGCTGCCATACCGGCTGGAAATGGGTACCCGGTTAGCCAATGCGGCCGGTGGCGATTTATATGCCTTCTGGCAAGAACAGATTACCGATAACCTTAATACCCAACTTGCTGAGCTTCACACTGACGTCTTGCTCAACCTGGCGTCGCAGGAGTATTTTAAGGCGGTTAAAACCAAATCGCTGCGGGCCAGAGTAATAACTCCGGTATTTAAAGATTTTAAAAACGGCCAGTATAAAATTATCAGCTTTTTTGCCAAAAAGGCCCGTGGCCTGATGGCACGATATATTATTGAACAGCAAATTACTGATCCTAAAGCGATTACTGATTTTAATCTTGCCGGTTATCACTACAGCAAAGATGACTCAACTGCTGATAAACCAGTGTTTTTGCGCCGGCAGGCTGAATAATTCAGTAAAAATGCAGAAGGCCCTTAGGCTTTGCCAACATTTTTGCTAAAATAGCCGCCTGTCTGTTGTCGAGCTTTTAGCATGAAATTTCCCGGCCTGCGTAAAATCAAGCATTACTTTCCTGTATCTCAGCCTAAGCCGCAATTACCAAGCTTTGAAGTGCGGCCTGAGCTGGATACCTATATCGTCGGCCTGGACCAAACCATCGTTGATGTAGTGGCCAGCGTGACGGATGATTTTCTGGTGCGTTATGATATTCAAAAAGGCTTATCTAACCTGGTTGAGCACGCCAAAGCCAATGCTATTTATCAGGAGCTGGTCAGTAAGCAGGCAATCTCAGACCACTTTGCCGGGGGCACCATCGGCAATACTATTCATAACTATTCGGTGCTGGCTGATGATAAATCGGTATTGCTTGGTGTGATGTCAGCCAATATTGCGCTGGGTTCGCCGGCTTACCACTATGTCTGCCATACCAGCTCGAAAGTGGATATGAACCATTTGCAGGGTGTTGCCGGTGACATCGGCCGGGGTATTACCATGATCACCCCCGATGGGGAGCGGACCTTTGTCATTGACCCCAGTGATATGGACCAGCTGGAACCCGATTATATTCCAACCGATATCATAGCCGCTGCCTCAGCCTTTGTGGTCAGTGCCTATCCTTTGCGCGCTGTTGGTCAGCCTATCCAGCGGGCCATGCATAAGGCGCTGGAAGATGCCAAAATGCATGATGTACCGGTAGTGATGAGCCTGGGCACGCGCCATCTGGTGGAGGAAAACCGCGAGCAGATTATCAGTACCATTAAAAACTACGTGAATGTGCTGGCGATGAATGAACTGGAAGCCGAAGCGCTGACCGGTTTCAGTGACCCGTTAAAAGCTGCACAAGCAATTTTGGATCACACTGATATGGTGCTGATCACCGCCGGCGCCGATGGCCTGTATTTGTGTGGTCATACTGATGATAGTGTTAAGCGCGAAACAACAAATCCGATAAAATCAGCCAGTCTGGCCGATTTTAACCAGTATGAATTCAGCCGGCCAATGTTACGCAAATACTGTGAACTGCCGTTGAAGGTATATTCGCATATCGACCCGTATCTGGGGGGACCTGAGCGCATTCAGAATACCAATGGGGCCGGTGATGGTGCCTTATCGGCCATCTTACATGATATGGCAGCTAATCATTTTCATAAGCAGGTGCAGCCGTTATCCGGGAAACATGAAATGCCGTACCTGGCGTATTCGAGCTTCGCCCAGATCTGTAAATATGCCAACCGGGTAAGTTATGAAATTCTGGCCCAGAATGCGCCACGCTTATCAAAAGGCTTACCAGAGCGGGAAGACAGCCTGGAAGAGGCTTACTGGGAGCGGTAGTCGCATCGTTCCGCCTTCAGTTGGCAATCCCGTGTGCTCGCCACAGCAACTCGCAGGCCATCCCTGGCCTGCTCAGACACTCTGTGGCTGCGCAACGGGACGCCAACCTGCGGCGAAATATTGTAAGGAGAGGCATCGGAATGTCCTAAGCTAACCGTTGAAGCCCTGGACGGGCGGAAACGAGCCTACAGGGATGTATTTACGGCGTGTTAGCGTGGACATTCCGGTGACTCGACATATCCAACTTGCTTAGCTCTGAAACACACCTTGCAACATCCGGAAAGTGCCGGCGTCGGCATCCATTTCCACCGGGGCGCCGTGCGGCACAATAAACTGTTTGCTCAGATGGCCAATCATCGCGCCGCGATAAGCGGGAATATTCAGCGGTTTAATATGGTCATCAAAAATCTGATCCATCGTTAACCAGCCAAAGCCGCCACCGGGACGGCACGCGGTACATTCACCAAAAATAAAGCCGGCAATCTTATCCAGGGCGCCCATCAGCTTTAAGGTACTGAGCATTCTGTCTACCCGGTAAGGCGCTTCTTCAACATCTTCTAAAAATAAAATTTTACCGGTAAAGTCAGGCAGGTACGGTGAGCCTGCCAAGGCCGTTAACACGGTAAGGTTGCCGCCAACCAGCTGGCCCTGCACTTTGCCGCTGGTAATGGTCTGGATCCGGTTTTGCCGGGGGACTAACTCATCTTTGGCATTCAGTTCATTTTGATATTGCATCAGTACGCGCTGGAAGAATACCCGCTGAAACTGGTCAGCATTAAAGCTGTTCCAGCTGCCAGTGCCATTGGGGCCGTGAAAAGTCACTAACCCGGTCTGGGCGTTAATGGCATTGTGCAGCGCGGTGATATCAGAATAGCCAAGCAAAACCTTAGGGTTTCGTTTAATCAACGGATAATCCAGCAGCGGCAGCAGCCTTGCTGCGCCTGAGCCACCGCGCAGGCAGATAATTGCTTTTACCTGTGGATCAGCAAACATGGCATTGATATCGCTGGCCCGCTCAAGATCAGTGCCGGCCAGATGGCCACGACGTCCCTGCAGATGTTCACCCTGTTTCACGTTAAAGCCCAGGGCCTGCATCACTTCAGTTGCGATCTGAATATCCAGCCTCTCATCGGTTGCTTTCGATGGGCTAACCAGCGCTACGGTATCACCGGGGTTAAGTTGCGCCGGCAGAATAATATCGCCTGATGTACTGCGGCTTTTACTCTGGCTACCGGCCGCAGCGCAGCTGCTAAGCGGCAACAGACC
>NZ_JAWVZF010000146.1:0-7047 GCF_033722355.1 Arsukibacterium sp.
CCGGATTGCCCGTAATCTGCATGATCTGGTCGGCCACCATTTAACGGCACTGACTATTCAGTTACAGGTAGCCAGTCATCTAACTGCTGGTGAGGCCAAAAAACAGGTTGATAATTGCCATCAGCTTGCCAAATTGCTGCTATCAGATGTACGTGAGGCAGTCAGTACCATGCGCGAGCATGCTGATATCAGCTTGCTGGATGCGGTTAAGCCGCTGACCCGACTGCTCCCTGCGAAGCTTGCTGTAAAGTTACAGATCCCGCCAGATATTATGGTAACTGATCTGACGCAGGGCCAGCATTTGTTATGTATTATTCAGGAAGCACTGAGTAATAGCCTGAAACATAGTGATGCCACAGAAGTACATATTATCGCAACCTTGATAAATCAACAGCTGCAGCTGATCATCTATGATAATGGCAGCCTTGCAGCAGGTTGGCATCCGGGCAACGGCATTACCGGTATGCGTGAGCGTCTGGCTGAATGCCACGGCAGCCTGCTAATCAGTGAGAAAAACAGCGCAATGCAGCTGACGATAAGCTTACCTTATACTGGGAACGATTATGCATAAAGTACTGCTGGTCGATGATCAGAAACTGATCCGTGATGGGATTAAAAGCCTGCTGGCGATCTCAGGTAAAGTGGAGGTAGTAGGCGAGTGTGCTGACGGTTCCACGGTGGTGGACGCATGCCGGCAGTTACAGCCTGACGTGGTATTACTCGATTTATCTATGCCGGTGATGAATGGTGTACAAACCCTGGCATCATTGCAGCAGGCCGCGATAGATATCCCGGTGCTTATTCTGACCACTTTTGATGAACATGAGCTGGTGCTGAAGAGTATTTCCTGTGGTGCCCGAGGGTTTTTATTAAAAGATGTCTCACTGGAAACCCTGGTGCAGGCTATCGCGTCGCTGGCAGAGGGGGGCAGCTGGTTCGCCCCTAATATCACCGATCGACTTCTGGGCAGTGTCCGGGGGCATGCCGGGGGGGATTTTGCGATGCCAGCTGAACTGGAAAAGCTCAGTGACAAAGAGCTGGAGATTTTGCAACTGATGGCTGCAGGCTACAGCAATAAAGAAATCGCTAACGCCCTGTATAAATCTGAAGGTACGGTAAAAAACCAATGCTCGGCCATTCTGGCGAAACTCGGCGTGCGGGACCGAACCAGAGCGGTATTACTGGCGTTGGAGCGCGGGCTGATCAGCTGACCTGCCGGTATGCCAGCGATTTTTAACAGTATCAGAACTTTTTACCGGTAAAAAAAACCGCCATCTGGCGGTTTTTTTAGAAAACGTCTGGCGGGATATTACTCTTCAGTGGTATCGGCCTCAATAATCACCGGAATAGGTTTGCCCATACTGGTCAGGATCTGCCGCACTTCGGCAGGGATCTGATGCGGATTATCTTTGCGTAAGTCTTCGTCAGCGGGCAAAGGCTGGCCGGTGAATGCGTGCAAAAATGCTTCGCATAACAATTCACTGTTAGTGGCATGGCGCAGGTTGTTGACCTGGCGGCGGGTGCGCTCGTCGGTTAATACTTTTAAAACATTCAGCGGAATAGATACAGTAATTTTTTTGACTTGTTCTGACTTTTTACCATGTTCCGCATAAGGATGGATGTATTCACCATTCCATTTAGCCATAAGGATACCTTAGTTATTTATAATGGTTATTCGTATTTGCTCGCGCAGTTGCCAAATTCTAACTTTTTATCCAGTCATGTCCAATAGTGAGCAACAAATAATGATTATAGACGGCTAAATGGTTTGACTTCCAATTTTTCAGCGATATACTTTTAGACGTCTAAACATCTAAAAGGTGTCGTTATGTCTTATTCAGCAGCTGCAACTGTTACTGCCCGGGCCGGAATCGCCGAGGACACCGCGTTTGGTGCCGTCACTCCTCCGTTATATTTAACCTCGACTTACAAACTGCCGGCGTTTAAACACCCGGGCCAGTATGATTATTCGCGCTCAAATAACCCGACACGTGACATTCTGGCAGACGCATTATGCCAATTAGAGCAAGGCTCACGAGCAATAGTAACTGGCAGCGGTATGTCAGCCTGTCTGTTGGCGCTGCAATTGCTCGGACCAGACGACACCCTGGTGATCCCGCATGATTGTTATGGTGGCAGCTATCGCTTGTTTACTAACCTGGCTGAACGCAAGCAGGCATTTAAACTGCAAGTCATTAATTTTCAGCAACGTGACTGGGCAGTCCGGATAACAGCAGCGCAACCGGCGATGATCTGGCTGGAAACACCAAGCAATCCTTTGCTGCAAATTACCGATGTGAAAGCGGTATGCCAGTTAGCTAAAGGGTTAAATGCCAGGGTGGTGGTAGACAATACGTTTTTGTCACCGGTATTACAGCAGCCCCTGGTATTGGGTGCTGATATTGTGGTGCACTCGACAACCAAATATATCAATGGCCACAGTGACATTGTCGGCGGCGTGCTGATAGCTAAAGATCCGACTGTCGGTGATGAGTTAAAATGGTGGGCGAATTGTTTAGGTGTTACCGGACCTGCATTTGACAGTTATATGACTTTGCGCGGTTTACGGACCCTGGTTCCCCGGCTGCAGTTACAGCAACAAACCACTGCGGAGCTGGTCAGCTTTTTACAACGCCAGCCCCTGGTCAGCAGATTATATTATCCCGGGCTGGCAGAGCACCCCGGCCATGCTACAGCCAAAGCACAGCAAGCAGGTTTTGGCGCCATGTGTAGTTTTGATTTGGCTGCGCCAGCTGAAGCCTTGCCGGTGTTTTTTGCCAGCCTGCGACTATTCACCCTGGCTCAGTCCCTGGGCGGTATTGAAAGTCTTATTTGCCATCCGGGGAGCATGACACATGCTTCAATGAGCGCAGCTGCACAGCAAACGGCGGGTATTGGCCCGACATTAATTCGCTTATCGATTGGTATTGAAGCCGCGGCAGATTTAATAGCTGACTTACAAGCCGGCTTTCATGCAGTGGCAAACTGGCTTAACCAGCCGCAACCAATTCGCAGTCATCAACCGGTTAGCCGCGACGATGCCGGTCAGGCCAAAGCTGACCAGCAATTCCGGCGTAATCCCGCCTTAACGGCATTGTGGTAAAGACAGATGAGTCAGCAATTAACAGCCGCATCGGTCGCGCCTGCGCTTGAGGTGCATAAATTCGGTGGCAGTAGTCTGGCCAGTACCGAACGTTTTCAGGCAGTCGCCCGTCTGATCGGGCAACAACAGGCGATGCCCTGGGTCGTGGTTTCCGCGCCCGGCGATACGACAGATGCGTTGCTGGCGATTATCAGCTGCTATCAGCAAGGCTCAGATTGCCGTGCTCTGTCAGCGCAACTTCTGGCTCAGTTACAGTCTCTGGTCAGCGCTACGTTGCCAGCTCCAGCCGCAGCCCCGGTGCTGGCAAAGTTATCGCTTTGGTTCGCCCGGATCCCAGACTGGTTAGCCCGCCAGCAAACAAATGAGGTGTTAGCGATTGGCGAGTTGTTATCGGCGACGCTACTGGCTGCGGTGTTAATTGAACAGGGCCGGCCAGCTGTCGCAATGGATGCCAGAGAGTTTCTGATTTTTAACAGCACCGAGCCTGACTGGCAGCTCAGCTCAGTGCAACTGCGCCAACGGTTAAGCCCGGCAACGCCGGTCTGCCCTGGCGCAATCGCTATTTATGTGGTTACCGGCTTCATTGCCCGGGATCAGCATGGCCACAGCATTACCCTTGGTCGCAATGGCAGTGATTACAGTGCAACGTTGCTGGCAGTACTGCTTAATGCTCAGCGTGTCAGTATCTGGACTGACGTCAGAGCAATTTACAGCGCGGATCCGCGAAAATGCAGCAGTGCTGTGCCATATAATACAGTGAATGTCCGACAGGCCTGCCAGTTGGCGGCGCTTGGTAATCCGGTACTTCACGCCCGCACGCTGGCTCCTCTGGCTGGCAGCAACATCGGTTTGCAGGTTCGAAGTGCGATACAGCCCGGCCAAACGGGCTGTATCGTGCTGCCAACTGCGCCTGCTCAGGCTTTTTTAACCAGTTTAACCCAGGTGCTACTGATATCGTTGCCTCGTCTTCCGCTGATCAATAGCGAAAAGCTGGCAGATCAGCTGCAAAGCCCGGTAGTGGTGCTACCACAGGACAATAGTAATGGTGATGACACAGGCCAGCGTTGGCTTATCAGCGCTGAAAGCTGGCCCAGGGCACTGGATTTACTGCAACAACAAGGCTGCCATCCGTTAGCTGATACCTGTCCTTATTACGCACTGGCGTGGCTCAAGGGGGGGGCGCAACAGGTAAAACTAGCGTTAGCTGACCTGTTACAACAGCTTGAGGTTAAGCATGTATATGAAAATAATCACCTGGCCGTTTGGCTGTTTCAACGGGAGTTAACCGTGACCGAATTAAACCAGATCCACCACTACTGTGTTGTCACTAAACCTAAATTACAATTGGTGGTGGCCGGTACCGGTAATGTCGGCGCTGAATTTTTAAGAATGTTACCGCCCCAGCAACAGGCGCTGGCTAAGGATATTCAACTACAGCTGGCAGCGGTGTTTAACTCCCGGCAGGCCTGGTTGGGCAACGCGCCGGAACCGGCGCAGTGGCAGAGTGAACTTGCAGCAGAACCTTATTCACCTGAGGAATTACTGAGCCATATCCGGCAACTTCCCGGCCCTAAAGTCCTGGTTGATATTACCCCTAGCCAGCAATTTGCCCGACAGTATCCTGATTTTATCAACGCGGGCTGTCATATTATCAGTGCCAATAAGCAAGGGGTAACGCTGCCGCTGGCAGAATATAACGCTATCCGGGCTGCGTTAGAGCATAGTCAGTTAAGTTGGCGCAGCAATACCACGGTCGGCGCTGGTATTCCGGTGCAGCAGGTCATGCAGGCCCTGAGGCAAAGTGGCGATAGCATTACCAGAATAAGTGGTGTGTTCTCCGGTACGCTGTCCTGGCTGTTGTGTAAGTTTGATGGCAGTCAGCCTTTTTCCGGCTTACTGGCAGAGGCAGCTGAACTGGGCTTCACAGAGCCTGATCCACGGGACGATCTGTCAGGTAAGGACGTTCAGCGCAAATTGTTGGTGCTGGCTCGGGAGCTGGGGCTGAGTCTGGAGCTGGAGCACATCAGCCTGCAGCCGTTAATGCCTGAACAACTTGCTGCCGGCAGCTGGTCTGACGCGTGGCAGCAACGAGAGTTGCTGGATAATATGCTGGAGCAAGCCCGGGTTGCTGCCAATGCTAATGGCAAGGTATTGCGCTATGCCGCGAGTTTAACGCTTGGCGATACGCCGCCGTCAGCTGAAGTGACTTTAATGCAGGTGGCACCTGATGAACCGCTGGCCGCGCTGGCGCCCTGCGACAATATTTTTGTCATTGAAAGCCAGTGGTATTGTGATAACCCCCTGGTACTGAAAGGTCCCGGGGCTGGCAGGCAAGTGACAGCGGGCGGTATTCATGCTGATGTGGCGCAGTTATGTCAGCAGCTTATTTTAACCGGCGCAAGCCACTGACTATATCAGTTTAACGAGAATCATTATGGCCTTTGCTAACGCGCAATATCTGGATGCAATTAATCGCAATCTGCATGACGTGCAGGGAAAAGTTAACGTAAGCTTTGAGTTCTTTCCGCCAAAAACTGCCCAGATGGAGCAAACACTGTGGCAGTCTATTGAGCGGCTGGCGCCACTTGCGCCCTCATTTGTCTCGGTCACCTATGGTGCCAATTCCGGAGAGCGGGATCGTACTCACGATATTATTAAGTCGATTAAGCAACGCACCGGCTTAATTGCTGCACCGCATTTAACCTGTGTTGATGCCAGTAAGCAGCAGCTGATTGATATTGCCCGCGACTATTGGCAGAACGGCATCAGACACATTGTCGCATTGCGAGGCGATTTACCCCCGGATAGTGCCGCAGTACCTGATTTATATGCAGCTGATTTGGTAGAAATTCTGCGCTCAGTTGCTGACTTTGATATTTCAGTGGCGGCTTATCCTGAAGTTCATCCGCAGGCACCGAATGCCCAGTTCGATTTACTGAATTTAAAACGCAAAGTTGACGCGGGCGCCTCACGGGCTATCACTCAGTTTTTCTTTGATATTGAAAAATTCTTACGTTACCGGGATCGCTGTGCCGCAATCGGTATTGATGTTGATATTATCCCGGGTATCTTGCCGGTCACCAATTTCCAGCAGTTACAGAAGTTTGCCGGCCTGACCAATGTCGCTATTCCCGGTTGGATGCATAAAGCCTATCAGGGCCTGGATACTGACCCGACTACCCGCAATCTGGTTGGCGCTAATATTGCGATGGAAATGGTGAAAGTGTTAAGCCGGGAGGGTGTCAGTCAGTTCCACTTTTACACCCTGAACCGCAGCGAACTGAGTTACGCGATTTGTCATTTGCTCGGGGTACGGCCGGCACTTTAGGCGCTGCTGTAGCTGAATGCTTCCCAAGTCAGGATAAAAGCGGTAATCTTGGCGGCTCAAGTCAAGCTTTCTTGAAACAGGGATTGGCGATGCCGTTGTTAGCTGTTTGCCGGTACAGTGCTTTTTGCCTGCTGTGTTTCCTCAGTGGCATGCTGGTTGCACCCGCAATCGCAACAGATAACGAGGTAGTCAGTCTTGATAATTATTTCAGCGACAGCTGGAGTACCGTTGACGGCCTGCCCCATAACACCGTAAATGCTATTGCTCAAACCCCGGATGGTTACCTCTGGTTTGCCACCTGGGAAGGCGTTGCCCGTTTTAATGGCCGGCGCTTTGATATTTTTGAGCGTAGCGCTGAAACCGGTTTGCCTGATTCAGGCATTCGTACTTTGCATGTGGCAGCCAACGGTGATTTACTGGTTGCCGGGTCACGGGGCGGTATCGCCCGGGTGAGTGGCCGGAACTGGCAGAGCTATCCTTCACTTGGTGTTCTAATTAATAAAGCGATGGTCGATAGTCAGCAACGGCTTTGGCTGGCAACAGAAGGCGAAGGCATTGTTATGCAGATGCCGGATGGCCGCCGACGTCAGTTTACTGTTGATAATGGTTTACCAGC
>NZ_JAWVZF010000147.1:0-7021 GCF_033722355.1 Arsukibacterium sp.
CAATATGGAATAAAAAAGCCGATGCATCGTTATTACTACAGAGGCCAATCAATTTGAATCGAGAAGTACTAATTGCCATCTTGCCCGATTTACGTCGGTACTGTTATTCGCTGACAGGTTCGTCAGCAGATGCTGATGACCTGGTGCAAAGTGTACTGGAGAAAATATTGCGCAAACCCGTACCGACAGATATCCCCATTTTGAAATGGGCTTTTCGGGTGTGTTCCAATATGTGGATTGATGAATATCGTGCCAGACAAGTTCGGAATAATGCAGTTGAAGAGCAACTGCACCAGACATCCATCAGTACGCCCGAGAGTAATAATGAAATGACTATGCAGCTGGATGAAACCCTGAAACAAGTGCAGTTAGCATTGGCTGAATTAGCGCCTGAACAACGTCAAATTATCTCGTTGGTGGCGATGCGGGGGATGTCTTATCAGGAAGTAGCCGATATTTTGCAAATACCTACGGGTACGGTAATGAGCCGGTTAGGCAGGGCAAGGGTGCAACTTACCCAACATATGTTGTTGTTAGAGCAAAAAGGGCGTTTAGGATGATTACAGATGAGCAATTATCAGCATTTTTAGACAGTGAGTTGTCCGAAGCTGAAATGCGGCTAATCCGCCAGCAACTGGCAACTGATCCAGTACTATCTGCCCGGCTGGCCGAGCTGGCTAGCGCAGTAACTTTAGTGTCTCGATACGGCTCAGCGATCGAGCAAGTGCCTTTATCAGCTGATTTACAGAAGTTTCTGCAATCTACTTCAGTTAGTGCTGCCCGCCGGTCAGCACCGCTGCGGTTAAATGTCTGGCAACGCTTGCAGCATGTTGCTCAGCAGCACCTGGCGCTGGCGGCTGGTGTGGCGTTATTAGCAGGCTTGTTACTTGGGCAAGTTTTACCAATGTCCCAGCAGCCGGCATCCCCTCCCTGGCAAACGGTATTTGCCTTACTGGAAAGCAAAACAAGCGGCCAGCAATACGATGCCAGTCAAGATTATCAGTTGCTACCGCAACTGACTTTTAAAGATAGCCAGCAGCAATATTGCCGGCATTTTATTTTACGTGACAAGACGACGCAAAGTGAAAATATTGCCTGTCGCCGGGAAGGTCATTGGCAACTCGTCGTTAGCTATCTGACACCATTGCCGCCTCAAGCCGGCAATGGTTACCAATTGGCAAGCTCAGCAGCTAAATTAGATCCCTTATTAGATCAGCTAATTGCCGGCCCCTTGCTCGACGTCTCTGCTGAGCAACGGTTACTGGCTTCAAACTGGCAATAAAGCCAGCACCGATTTTTAATCAGGGCACTGATAATGCCCTGCTTTTTTTATTTACCTGAACTTGCTGCCTTTAACACTGTCAGGCTTATTACAGTAGTCAGATGTAACCCGCTCAGCCCATAAACCTTAAGCAATGCTGACGGCCTGACCATTTCGACAGAAACAGCAGCATTTTCTGCGGCCAAATTGCAATTACACCCTGTAAACTAGGGAAAAATAACCCAATTAAGCCAGCACATTCTGCTACATTTTGATTAGTATGCACGCTTGCTTTCGTGCCACCCAACTGGCTGAAGCAGCGCAATTCAGCCGCCATTTTGTTAAGGGTTTATTATGTTATTTACTGGTGATTTAACTACCAACTGTCCAATCAGACAAAAAATCCGTGACTATTACCGCATTGATGAAAATCAAATTATTGACATGCTTTTACCGATGGCCGAAGTCGGCGTGAAAGCGCGCAGCAGGGCCTGGGAGCGGGCACGGCAAATGGTGTTGAATATCCGGGAAGATCAGGATGGCCAGGGCGGCATCGATGCTTTATTAAACGAGTTCTCTTTGTCAAGCGATGAAGGCGTCGTGCTGATGTGTCTGGCCGAAGCCCTGCTACGGGTGCCGGATAAAAAAACCCAGGATATGCTTATCCGTGACAAACTGGCTAATGGCAACTGGAGCTCACATTTGGGCAGCAGCGAATCGCTGTTTGTTAATGCCTCATCCTGGGGGTTGTTAGTGACCGGCAAAATGGTTAATTATTCTGACCAGAGCAAGGCCGAGCAGTTTGGTATTCTGAAAAAAACCCTTGGCCGTCTGGGCGAACCGGTGATCCGCAAGTCAGTCAACTTTGCTATGAAAATCATGGGCAAGCAATTCGTCATGGGCACCACGATTGATGATGCGATTGATCGCGCTGAAGATACCGAGAAAAAAGGCTATGTCTACTCTTACGATATGCTGGGCGAAGGTGCCCGCACCATGGCGGATGCTGAGCGTTATTACCAGAGTTATTTAACGGCGATTCATGCTATCGGCAAAGCCGCGAAAGGCCGCGGCCCGGTAAAAAGCCCTGGGATCTCAGTAAAATTATCGGCTATTCACCCTCGTTACGAATTCAGTCACCGCGAGCGGGTAATGGCAGAGTTAGTGCCAAAGTTAAAAGAGCTGGTCCTGCTTGCCAAAAAATATGACATTGGTTTTACTATTGATGCAGAAGAAGCTGAGCGGTTGGATCTGTCACTGGATATCATTGAAACCATATTCAGCGATCCGGATTTAGGTGACTGGAACGGCTTCGGCCTGGCGGTACAGGCTTATCAGAAACGCGCTATTTTTGTCATTGAATGGCTGACCCAACTGGCACGTAAAGTAGGCCGCAGATTGATGGTGCGGTTAGTAAAAGGTGCCTATTGGGATACTGAAATAAAAACCACCCAGCAGGATGGCCTGGAACACTTTCCGGTATTTACCCGTAAAGCGTCCACCGATGTATGCTACAAAGCCTGTGCGATAAAAATGCTGGAAGCACGTGATGTGTTATATCCACAGTTTGCTACGCACAATGCCTATACCGCCGCGACTATTTTAGAAGTCGCTAAGGGTGATAACACAGGTTTTGAGTTTCAGCGACTGCATGGCATGGGCGAGTCTTTATTCGACCAGATTGTCAGCTCAGAAAAAATTCAGTGCCGGGTTTATGCGCCGGTAGGTGAGCATGAAAACCTGCTGGCGTACTTAGTTCGTCGCCTGCTCGAAAACGGTGCTAACTCATCTTTCGTCAATGCCATTGTTGATACCACTAAACCCGTCGAAACGCTGCTGCCGGATCCGGTTGAAACGCTGCAAGGCCTGCGGAACAAATATAATACCCAGATTAATATGCCAATAGACTTGTATGGCGCTGAGCGGGCAAATTCCAAAGGGCTGGATTTAACTGACATCAACAGTCTGATGCCTTTCAAAGAAAATCTGGATCGCTGGTTCGAAACGCATGTCATCAGTGAAGACACTGTACCCACGGGCGCCACGCCGGTAAGAAACCCGGCGAATCATCAGGAAATTATCGGCCATGTCACCATGCATAGTACTGAGCAGATGCAGCAACTGCTGGCCAATGCCGAAGCCGCCTTTGCCAGCTGGTCACAAACGCCGATTGCCCAGCGCGCAAATCTGCTGCGGCGGATCGCCGATATTTTAGAGCGCCATCATGACGAGCTGGTGGCTATTTGTATTAAAGAAGCCGGCAAAGTGGCCCAGGATGGTATCGATGAAGTAAGAGAAGCGGTCGATTTCTGTCGCTACTATGCTGCCCGGGCGGAAGAGCTCGCTAAAGATGAGCGGTTTGAACCGCGGGGCGTGATTTTATGTATCAGCCCGTGGAATTTCCCGCTGGCGATTTTCTTAGGTCAGGTTGCTGCCGCCATTGTTACCGGTAACACTGTTATCGCCAAGCCTGCCGAGCAAACCAGTTTAATAGCACTGCGCACCATTGAGCTGATGCAAATTGTCGGCTTACCAGAGCATGTGGTGCAGGCGGTTATTGCCAGGGGCAGTGAGGTAGGTAAAACGATAGTGCCGGATTCACGCATTCAGGCAGTGATGTTTACCGGCTCGACCGACACCGGCACCCTGATCGCGCAAACACTGGCGAACCGCAATGATATTCAGGTACCGCTGATTGCTGAAACCGGTGGCCAGAACTGTATGATTGTCGACTCGACCGCCTTGCCAGAGCAGGTGGTGGACGATGTTATCAGTTCGGGCTTTCAAAGTGCCGGTCAGCGCTGTTCAGCACTGCGCGTGCTTTATATTCAGGAAGATGTCGCTGACGGCATAATCGAGATGCTAAAAGGGGCATTAAAGGAGCTGCATGTCGGTGATCCGGCACTACTCAGCACCGACATTGGCCCGGTTATCGATGGCAAAGCGCTGAAAAACCTCGAAGATCACGTCGAATATCTGAAAGATAAAGCCACGTTACATTACCAGTGTGATATTCCGGATAACAGCAAAAACGGTGCTTATTTCTTTGCACCGCGCTTATATGAAATTAAAGACTTGTCGGTGCTGAAGCGCGAAGTATTCGGACCTTGCGTTCACATCATCCGCTTTAAGGCAAAGGATCTGGACAAGGTTATTGATGAAATTAACGGCACCGGCTATGGCTTGACCATGGGTATTCATTCGCGCATTGAAGAGCGCTGTGAATATCTGGCCAGAATGTCACGCGCCGGCAACGTATATGTTAACCGTAATATGATTGGTGCCATCGTCGGTGTTCAGCCGTTTGGTGGTCGCGGCCTGTCAGGCACCGGCCCCAAGGCAGGCGGACCGAACTATTTACTGCGTCTGGTAAAAGAGAAAGCGTCTCCGGAAAACGTGCAAATGACCAATCTGACACCGGACGAGCTTGATTTACACCATACCGCCGATGCTGATGCCCAGGTGCAGCAGCTGATGGAAAATTCTATGCGGGATGAGAAAAAATGGCGCGCCACTAAGCTGAATGATCGGGTATCAGTGCTTCGTCAGCTACTGGCTAAAATTGCTACCGTCGATATTATTGATGAACTGGCAGACGATTTAGGCTCTACCCTGGCGGATGCGCGCGCCCAGCTGAACCGGCTGGAAAAACATATGCGCAAGCCCAAAGTACTGCCGGGGCCAACAGGTGAATCAAACACCCTGCATTATGAGCCGCGGGGCTGCGTGGTATGTTACGCCGACAAGAGTACGTCGTTTAATTTCTGGGCAATTTCGATCATCACAGCCCTGGCTGCCGGTAACACTGTCATTACCGTGGCATCAGAGCTGTTTTATGATGAAGCCCAGGCATTTCGCGATAAGTTTATTGCCACCGGCGTCGCTAAAGGCGTATTCCAGGTGGCACGGCCGGATCAGTTGCAGGCCATTCTGGCTCACCCGCATTTGGCCGGTGCTGTGGTCGCAGCGCGCTCATCACGGCTTGGCTACTTTAGCCAGCAACTGGCTAAACGTGAAGGGGCAATCCTGCCGGTAATCAGTGCCGAGTATTACGATACGCTGATTAAGCGCTTAATCACCGAGAAAACCATCAGTATTGATACGACGGCCTCTGGTGGTAATACTTCGCTGATGACGATGGTGGAAGACGACGAGTCTTAATAAGAACCTGACAGACATACTCCCCAGGCACGGTAGCTGGTGTACTTAATTACACAGCACTGCGGCCAGGGCAGGGGGCTGAAAATACTTACTTCACCGGCTTCAAGGAGCACATCCCTGTGCCCTTTCAGCCTGCGCAGCATCCATGCTGCTGTTACGTAAGTACATCAGCCCCCTGCCCTTACTCCTTCCGATGCCCGATCTGCACTCATCTGTGGGCCGTTACTACTTCAACACCTGCAATAAATTACTACGCTGATCTGTCCAGCTTACCTCAGGGTTTAGCGGCGATGGCCACGGGCTTTGTGCTTGCTGAATAACCGGCTGGCCAACAAAACGCGCGTTAGCCGTAATTAACACCCATTCAGCCGCCGGGTGAATGCCCTCTGCTTGGGTGGCGATAAAGTAGGCATTCAGCCCCAGCGCTTTTGCCTGATTTCTGAGCAAACTGGTTAAATCCAGATAATTATTTGAGACATGCACCGCCAGCACTCCATCACTTTGTAAATGCTGCCAGTACAGCTGCATGGCTTCAATGGTCAGCAGATGCTGCGGAATGCTGTCACTGCTAAACGCATCCAGCACCAGCACATCAAACTGATTGCTGCCGCGCTTTGCTAATTCGGCTGCCAGCGTGAGCCTGGCATCACCCGGCACAATATTAACCTTAGCCGCACTGTCACCGAGATAACTGAAATATTCAGTTGCTACTTTAATGACTGCCGGGTTGAGTTCATAAAATGTGACAGTATCAGCGGGATCGGCATACACGGCCAGTGCCCCCGTTCCCAGCCCCACTAAGCCATAATTGCGTTGCTGCAGCTGACTAATGCTGCGGCTCGGTGCTGCCGGTAAAAAATGTTGCAGCGCCAGCGCCCCTCCGGTACCAGGGCGGTAATAACTTTGCGCTGTACCGGAAAGCGCAGGGTCAAGGTACTGGGAGCCATGGCTGGTGGTTCCATCGATCAACTGGCGTTGTGTCCGGCCGTTAACCGTTAAATCCCGCACCACCAGACTGCCATAGAAATTACGCTCGCTGTAGACGTTGTACTGGCCGAGCTGCCATTCCAGGCCAATAATACTAAGGCCGAACAACAGGCCACCGCTTAACCACAAACTCTGCTGCCAGCGTGGTTTTGCTGCACTGTCCGGCCAGAGCAGCAGCAGGTAAATCGCCAGTAACACCAGTAAAAACTCCCACTGCTGAATAAACACCAACGGGGCCAGCAGATTAACCGCCACACTGCCCAGCACACCACCAGCAGCCAGCAACAGATAAAAACCGGTTAAATACTGTGGCTCGGGTTTTAAGCGGGCAAGTTCACCATGGCACAGCATACAACCGCTGAATAAAATGGTCAGATACAATAGCAGCTGGGAAATCAGATCAAACTGGCGGCCGAGATAAAACAGCAATAAACCAAACACCATACTCAGGCAGAACAGATACAGCCACAAACCGCGCTGATACCAGCCTGGTTTATTAAATACCACTATATAACTGAGCAAATACAAACTGAGCGGCAGCACCCACAAAAAGGGCACTGGCGGCACATTCTGGGTAAGTTGCTGGGTTACCGCCAAAAGCAGCACTACACC
>NZ_JAWVZF010000148.1:0-6903 GCF_033722355.1 Arsukibacterium sp.
TGATCCGGATGCGCTTTACACCATTGAACACCATTTTTACGATAAAGACTTTAACAAGCTGGAAAAGCTGGCGGTAGAGTTATTTAAAATGGGCTATGAAGTCACCGACGCTGAAGAGGTCGAGTTTGAAGATGGCGCCAGCGCCTGGGTGTTCGATGCGATTCGTGAGCAATCACTGGAAGTTGGGCCTATTGTCGCCGATGCGATGAAACTGGAGCAACTTGCTCAGAAACATGGTGTGGAATACGACGGCTGGGGCACCTACTTCGAGGGTGACGAAGAAGACTTCGAGCTGGACGACGACGAATAGTCTGTGGGTAGCAATAAAAAAAGCCGCTGTATAGCGGCTTTTTCAGCATCAGCAGTAATGTAATAACTTAGTTACCACCTAACTTATTCAGCAGTTTATCTTTCAGTTTATCTTTAGCCTGATCTTTTACATCAGCCAGTTTGGCGTTCAGCATATTTTCAATGCTGCTTTCCAGTGATTCAGCGGTGCTTTCCTGCTGATTTAACATCGACAACCACTCACTCTGGCCGCCAAGTTGCTGCTGCAGTTTACTGTCAAGCTTGCTGCGTAGCTCTGCTTGTAATTCCGCAATTTTTGCTTTTGCCTCACCAAGCACGGCATCAGCCAGCAGCTTATCAAGCGGTGAGCGAATACTCACTTCTGGCGCACTGATTAAGCCACTGGCATTTAAATTAACCGGAATTTCTGCCTGCTGATTGAGCAGTGTTGCCAGTTGCTGCACATATTTATTGTCGCTGGCGCTAAATTGAGCCTGCTGCAGCACCACTTTAGCTTGCTGCTCCACTTTGTTACCCACCAGATTCAGCTTACCGCTGGTGTTCAGGGCGGCACTGGCCAGCTTAAGCATAATATCGTCGCGACCAATATCCATGCTGTCTACCTGAATACCCTGCAGTTGCCAGTTGACGTTAGTCACCATTTGCTCCAGAACCGCAAAGTCACCGTCGAGCTTTAATAACGATAGCTGTGGCAGACCGCTGACCTCAGCATTAAACCTTGTCGCAGCGTTTATTATCTGATGTTGTGCGGTAATATCCTGTACTTCTATCAATGCTTCCCCGCCACCAATTAACCAGTTTACCCGGGCGTTTTTAATCCAGAAATCCGGATAAGGCTGACTTGGCAGTGGCAAAATCCGGTTAGCCAGAGTGATTTCAGGCTCAGCTGTTTGCTCAGCCTCAGCTGACTTTTCCGGGATATAAGGTGCTGCCAGGTGGTAGAGTGCCTCAAGCTGGCCAATGCGCTCACCCCAGAAATCACCCAATAAAATCTGGCTGATTGGCGCCAGGCCGCCTTCACCGATATTGGCCAGATCCTGTAATTTCTGCCAGTCACTGCGGCTGGCATCACGCAGAGCTGTGACGGCCTGCTGCAGCTGCTCGCGGCTCTGGCTGAGCCGTTGCTGTACCTCTTTTAATTTTTCCTGTTCAGTTTTTAATGTCTCCTGCAGTTTTTTCAGTTGCGCGGTTTTGGCTGTTAAGTCAGCCGCACTGGTAATTTTACTGTCAGTAAGGGCTTTAATTTCAGTCTGAATTTGCTCCAGTTTTTCTTTATCCGGTAGCTGCGACTTTAAATCACGCAGCACCTGTTGTTGCTGCTGCGCAAGCTGTTTTAATTCTTCGCCGCGGGCAACCGTGGTTAAATCAGCCCGGGCCAGCAACTCATCGGCATTGGGAAAGTCGAGCCGCAATAACTGCTGAAAATCAACTTTAGCTGCCGGGTCGGCATTAGGGCCGCGAAATACCTTGCCCGGACTGCTGCGTTCGGTGCCATAAGCCAGACCATCTACTGATAAGTCGTTGATAACATAATAGCCAAGTAACGCCGGCCATACTTCCAGCGCAGCGCGGGCATTGCTAAAGCTGATGCTGTTATGGCTCGGCTTGGCGCTATCGGTAATTTGTAATTCGCTGACGTTAAGGGTAAGCGGGGCCAGGCTGACGGAGACATTACTGATATTAACTTCAGCGCCCACTGCTTTTTCCAGGGTGTACACCATACCAAGCCGGATCGCAGTGCCAAGAAACAGATAAACCAGCGCCAGAATGGCAGCGAGCAGGGTAAGAAAAATTAACCAACCGGATTTACGGATCATTGCTCGTTCCTTACTTTATATTTTCGTACAATTGCACCAGCTTGCTGGCTTTTAACATTTGCACCACTTTCCACTGCTGCAGTTTGCTCATCACCCGGCCGCGATATTGACTAACCAGCACGCTACCAAGCCAGGCAACCGGCACCAACAGCAATAAACCCAGCACAAAGGCACCCAGCACCAGGGTGTGATGCAAATGAAATAACTGCAGCGTTTCACTTTGCGCCAGCAGCTGCAACAGCGCAGGCTGCTGCGCATATTGCCAGGTAAGGCGTTCCAGGGCGTCACCAAAGATGAACATCAGGCCGCTGCAAAGCCCCCAAACCAATAGAAAAGTGGTCAGATTGATTGTTAGTAAACAGACCAGTAGCAAGATTAACAGCGGCAGCAAACCAAAAGGCAGTAAACCGGCCAATAACCCCAGGCCGATAGCCCAGCCAATTTGCCAGGGTGAGGCTTCAGAGTTGAGTACTTTCAGAATTCGGGCAAGCAGAGTTAGCATAGGGGACATCCTTTATTGTCACGCGTGTTGCTGTTATATAAAGTAACAGCCACACTGGCGTTTGTCAGCTATCGCTGAATAAAACAAGGGTTTACAATGGATTTTAGCGGAATTTTTCGGTTACTGCCGGTTCATGTTCTCACCTTGCAACAATGACCGCTACAGAATAAACCCTTGAGTTAAGTTCAGCGTCAAGGGTTTGCCAACGTAAGGAACCCGAACCGGTTAGTTTAGCCTTTGCCAAGCAGCAGCTGGATACTGACCCCCGTTACTATGGCTGTACCCAGTACCACCAGCACAAAAGCGATCATCAGTGGCCATTGAAACAACCTTTTCAAAATAATCATTTCTGGCAGGCTGGCACCAGCACCGCCAATGGTCAGCGCCATAACGGACCCTAAACTGGCGCCTTTAGCCACCAGCGTCGCGGCCAGGGGTAACATGGTGCTGGCCCGGACATACAATAAAATGCCACTGAGTGCCGCTGCCGGGATCAGCCACCAGGGGTTGCTGCTGCTTAACCCTGCCAGCAATGACGCAGGCACATAGCCGTGGATCACGGCACCTACAGCAACGCCAAGTGCAATATGCGGTAAAAAGCTGCGGGTTTCCTTAATGGCCTGGCGCAGCAATGCGGTCACTGAAATGCTGCTTTCAGCCCGAGCTGGCGCGGTGTTATTGCCGCTGCCACAACAGCTGCCGGCCGGTGCAAGTAAGGTAACAAAACGCTGAAAATTCAATGCCTGCAGCAAAAGGCCGCTGGCAATAGCGATGCCCAGCACGGCAATACTGTAGATCAGCAGCAGTTTCAACCCGAAAATAACCCATAGCATGGCGATTAAATACGGGTTTAGCAGAGGCGAGGTAAATAAAAATGTCATCACCGGACCAAACGCTGCGTTGGCCCGAAGCAGCCCAACCATCATTGGCAGGGTGGAGCAGCTGCAAAACGGCGTAATCGCGCCAAGGCCAGCAGCCAGCATGTAGCCACTTTTACCGGATAACAGCGCTTTGACCTTCGCTTTGGGGATTTTAAACTGCAGCCAGCTGACCAGCATGCTGATCAGCACAAACAGCACCACCAGTTCACTGAACACTATGCCAAAAAACCGTAGACTATCTATTAGCGCGTTCTGGCTACCAGGGGTTAAATCTAACATCGTTGCACTCCTTATTTTTACTATTCTGCAAATACAGAAATATATATTATTAAAAAACCCGGCTGGGCAGTATGATTCGACTAATGTGGAAGTATTTTATTTCTGCGAATATGGAATTGTCAATATGCTTCGATAAATATAGAATGATTTTATTCTCTGCCGACAGGCAGTAACCACAGGAGTAAATAATGGAACTTGAATTAGCGGCAGCACGGCTGGCAGAGCTGGGACACAGTACCCGGCTGGCCATCTTTCGTATTCTGGTAAAAGCCGGCCGGCAAGGCCTGAGTGTCGGCGACATTCAGCAGCAGCTGGATATTCCGGCCTCCACTTTGTCACATCATCTGGCGCGGATGATTAAGGTCAACTTATTGCAGCAGCAGCGTGAGGGCAGAACATTGTACTGCCAGTTGCAGTTTGACGTGGTGGAAGCGTTGCTCGGTTATTTATATGCTGAATGCTGCGCAGCAGACGGTCAGTCATTATTGGCCGTCACGAAAACGGCTGATGCTGGCGGCCGCTGCTGATATTTTTGTGGAAAATCGCCACTTTTGCGGACAATCGCCACTAGGGTGCGATAAAAGAGAGCGGCAAACCGGCCATAAGCCGGTAGCATGGACTATTCAATTTGATAAGGAATACTAATGCGCCATTTTATTCTGGGTTTGGGTTGTGGCCTGCTGCTGACGCTAAGCGCTTGCAGTAATCAAGCCGTAGCCACTCGGTCGCCTGTCACCAGGCCCGACACGGCCCAAAGCACGATTAATCCGGCGTGGCTGTCAACCGCAGCCGCGCAGCAGGCCTTAGCCGATGGCAAGCTGAGCTCAGAGCAGCTGGTCAGGTATTACCTGCAGCAAATTGCCAGCAATAACAACAGCGGCCATCAGCTGGCGGCGATAAGCGATATTAACCCCGATGCTCTGACACAGGCCCGGCAGTTGGATGCTGAGCGCCATGCCGGCAAGGTGCGCTCGGCGCTGCATGGTCTGCCGGTAGTGTTAAAGGCTAACATCGCAACCCTTGATAGCATGCCTACTACCGCTGGTGCACTGGCATTACAGGGCCACCTTACCCCGGCAGATGCACAACTTGTCAGTCAGTTACGCGCAGCCGGCGCGATTATACTGGCAAAAGCTAACTTGTCGGAATGGGCTAATTTTCGGGGTGAAAATTCAGCCAGTGGCTGGTCTGCGCTTGGCGGCCAGGTTCGCAACCCGCACTTACTCAGCCACAGCCCCTGTGGCTCAAGCTCCGGCTCTGCCGTGGCGGTGGCGGCGGACTTAACCTTACTGGCAGTCGGCACAGAAACTGACGGCTCTATTATCTGCCCTTCGGCAATCAACGGCATTGTCGGTATTAAACCCAGCCGCGCTGCCGTATCGGGTGAGGGCATTATCCCGATTGCCTCGGCGCAGGATATTGCCGGGCCGATGGCCAGAACAGTCTATGGCGCAGCCATACTGCTTGATGCGATGCTAAGCCCACAGGCAAAAAAACAGTTCATCCAGCCGCTGAGCACAGCAGCGCTGCAAGCCTCAACCGCCAGCAAAGTATTACTGGTTCGCGCCTATGATACACAGGATCCGGCATTGCCACCGATGCTGGATAAACTGGCTGCAATGCTTACAGCCGCTGGCATTGAGGTGGTCAGTACCGATGAATGGCAGTTGCCGCCTGAGCTGTATCAGGCAGAGCTGAAAGTATTGGTGTATGAGTTTAAGCGTGATTTAGAACAATGGCTGCGGGACTATCAGGTGCCGGCAGAGCGCGATACCCTGGCGGAGCTTGTTGCTTTTAATCAGGCTATGGGCGAAGCCGCCCTGGGCTTTTTTGGCCAGGAGTATCTGCAACAGGCCGCGGTCATTAACCTGGAAAGCGACAAAGCCAGCTATCAGCAGGCGCTTAACCAAAGCCGGCAACTGGCTGAGGCTGCTCTGGATCGCTATCTGAAACAGCAAGGATTTGACGCCATTATTTTGCCCTCGTACGGTCCGGCCTGGCCCATTGATCATGTTAACGGCGATGCCTTTAACTTTGGTACCTCAACGGCGGCGGCGGTGGCCGGTTACCCATCGGTTACCGTGCCGGCAGGTTTTAGCGGCATTTTGCCGTTAGGTATCAGTCTGGTTGGCTTACCCTGGGCAGAGCCTGAGCTGCTGGCGCTGGCCACGTTGCTGGAGCAGCGGCTTGCGGCCTATCGACAGCCCGGGTTTGTCAAAGAGCTCAATAACTAAAACCAGTCAGGTAATTTTGACTTCTGCGCCGCTCAAGCGTAATCTTAGCGGCCATTGCCTCTGGCATTTTTAAGCTACACTAAACTGAGTAATACGGCAGCCAATCCAAATATTATGTTAAGCACTCTGGTACAACAGCAAAAGCACTGGACTATCCCGCTGATGGTCAGTCTGATGCTGTCCTGGTGTTTGATGCTGTGTAACGGATTGGTTAGTAACGCCTATGCTGCAGCTGATGCTTCGCTATCTGTTGCCACCGCGACAGCAACACCGCCTTGCCACGGTACCCCCGGCTTGAGCAAGGTTGCAGCAGACGACTCTTCGATCCTTCAGAGCACAGATAATTATTGCGCCGGTTGTGATAGCCAGGCAACCCAGCTTGATCCTTTATCGCTGCCGGCAGTGGTATTATCGGTAAGCTGGTTGCAGGTGGCTGATAACTGGCCCAGAGTTATCCGGGTTGTCGACAGTTTCGCCCTGACACCGCCACCGCGACCCGCTGTTCCACTTTATTTGCGTAAAAGCCTGCTGCTGATTTGATCCCGGCCGTGTTGTCTACGGTTATTTTCGGTATTTTAAAAGCAGAGGTTTTACTATGTTTATCCCGGTTAAAAGCGGCTTGCTGGCCAGTCTGCCAGTGTTATTATTCGTTGGCGGCGAAGCGCTCGCCCAGCAACATCAGCATGATCATACCCAACAGGACAGTGTTCTGCAAAGCACCCTGGCAGCTGAAAGCACGCTGGCAGCTGAAAGCACGCTAAAGCAGCTGATAACGGGTGATAAACCCGCCACCGTCTATACCTGCTCAATGCACCCGCATGTCCGCTCCACTAACCCGGATGATCGTTGCCCGATATGCGGCATGG
This sequence comes from Arsukibacterium sp., assembly GCF_033722355.1. GTDB lineage: Bacteria > Pseudomonadota > Gammaproteobacteria > Enterobacterales > Alteromonadaceae > Alishewanella. The sequence goes on from NZ_JAWVZF010000148.1 coordinate 6,889, forward strand.
CGCTTATTCCGGTAA
>NZ_JAWVZF010000149.1:0-6774 GCF_033722355.1 Arsukibacterium sp.
CTAAACGCTTAGCAACATCAGCGATGGAATGACCGCGATCAACAACTTGTTTAACCGCTTCGATTTTGAATTCTTCAGGATAGCGTTTACCGCTCATAAGCACCTCTCTTTGAGTTAGTTTATCTAACTAAGAGGTGTCTAAGAAACTAGTGGCGATTCAGCACCTACCGTTAGACAATGTGTTACTCATCGCTCTCTCACCCCTTCATCCACTGCTTTAATCACTGGTGATAATAAAAACTCTATAATTCTGCGCTCACCGGTTTTTACTTCTACCGTTACTGCCATACCCGAGCCCAACGGCACAGTTTTATTACCGGCTTTAATGCTGTGCTGCTTAAGTTTTACCTTAATAGGAAATACCAGGCCCACACCTTCCAGCTCGACGGCATCGGTGGAGATATCGGTAATTTCGCCCTCTATTACCCCGTATTTGACCCCATAGTTGTTTTCATTTTTAAAGCTCCTTTTTAAATAAAAATTCATAAAACACCTTTAAAGCAGACCAATACCATCGTCCCGCCCAATGGAGACAAGTACCTAAAATAACGGGCGTAAAAAAGCACAATGCCATGCCATAAATGACTAGTGCACCAAAAGGCGTTTCAAACATCCGATAACCAATTGCAGCACCCCCAGCTGAGATTTGTGGCAGTGGCTTAGGGGCAAATACTGGCTCTAACCAAAGCCCGGAATAAAACGCAAAAATATAAAAAGCGCAGTAAATTCCAAAAAAGACATAACGGCAGTGAAAATTAAAGACATCCCGAAAATTTGTTATGCGTAATTGAGGGGTTGCGGGTTTAAACGATGTTCCCATCAACGCTATCAATAACGTCAGTGGAGCCAGAATGAAATTAATAGTGTAAATATAAGGAAACTTATCACGCAGATACCACGAATGCTGCACAGTGGCTTTGGCACCGGGTACTGTTTCTACCACTGAATACGCCAACCAATTGAACCATGCAGGCATCGACTGGGCTGAAGACCCATAAATCACGTACCAATTACTAAAAAATACTATGAACATTAAGAATGTCATCAATGTCCAATATTTAGTGCGAACCCAAACAAGCCTTGGGTTACTATCCACCATGCCATCGTTGATTTTCTGGTGCACCCGCAGCAGCCAGCTTCTCTGCTTGTTATTGTCTTGCGTCATCGCTCCCTTACTCCTTCATCCACCGCTTTAGTTACCTGAAAAAATATCGGTGTCGCCAGCCCCACCAGCTGAATAAATAATGAGGCCATCAGCACATCGGCAAATAAGTGGCGGTATTTAATTAAAGCCGGAATAAACCAGCGAAAGCCAACTGGTTTTGGCATCCAGCAAACCGGCGCGTTTAGTTAAATGCAGTAGCTCGCCTGTCCACATAACCGCTAACATTGTTAACGAAATGCTTTGCACCTGGCCGCTGGTAATATCCTGAATAAGGGCTTTATTATCTTTAATCCGGGCCAGGATAAAGTAACTGCCATCATGGGTTTTACCGACAGCCGGCAACAGCAATGCATCTAACTTAGCGGGTTCAACCTGAATAAACCTGGCTTTAAAGCCTAAGCTTTTAGCGGCTTTCACCAGGTAAATATCATTTAGATCATCACTTTGCGGTGTGAATTCTCTGAGGATGGCACTCACTTCAGCGGGGGTTTGCTGCATGCGGGCGACAATAGCCAGACACTGCACGCCAACTGCAAATGGCGAATTCTGCGACATAAGTTCCCTTTAAGAACACAAAAAAACGCGCAGACATTAGCAGCAGTTAGCTAAAAATCAAATAACAAATGTATTTTTTTGTAAATTATTATAGGCCAACCGTAATATAACTGCATTGGCAACGTAGGAGCTGAGGTTAACCGGCAGCTCCACACGTGGGGCTTATAACGAGGGCGATAAGATTTTTACTACTGAATAAAAGCCGCTGCCAAGCCAATAATACCCCCGAAGACACCACCCCAGACCACCAGCCAGCCTAAATGCTGGCGGATCATCTGCTGAATAATCTCTTTTACCAGTTCCGGGGTCAGTTCAGCCAGCCGTTGCTGCACTATGGTATCTACCTGATCACGGATCTGTGCTAACTGCTCAGGCTGATCAAGCTGCGCCAGCACCAGCTGATTAAATTCCTCACTGCGGGAAACGTCAGTTAAGGCTGCTTTTAACCGCTCAATAAAAGGCTCTTTTAACGGCAACAGAGCAGCACTACCACCAAACATGTTCAGCATACCGCCAAAAGATGACTGTTCTACCACTTTTAGCAGCGAATCAAACGCCGGCGATAAGTCGGTTTTGGCGATGACCGGCTCAAAGTCAAAGGTGGGGGCAGGTTTATCATCCAGCGGGGACTGTTGTCTGGCGGTTAAAAAGCGTTCGATATTGTCGGCACTGAAAAACTGGCTCATCACCAGCTGATAGATACCGGCTTTAAACTCAGCAAACCGTGCCGGAATTACCCCTGAGCCATACAGTAGCGGTACCTTTTCAAACAACATATGAACGGCAAGCCAGTTGGTTAATGCACCTGATAACGCAAATAATCCGACACTAAGCAAAACCGGCTGCTGCCAGTACCACGCCGCAGCGACCACCAGCGCGGCTATCCCATTGGTAATAATATTTTTATTCATACCTGATCTCTGACTAGCGATTAAAAGACGAGACGCCGATTCTAATCAGCCAGTCAGCAGCAGGCAAGTCATCCGGCTTTGAAAAGCCCGGCTAACTTCAGTTATATCCCAGCACCGCACAATGGCTGATGTCGGCATCGCGTGAAGCGGTGGTATTTAACGGTTTACGTTTATCATCCCAGGCCAGACTCAGTGCTTTACGCTCTGGCTGACTTGCCTCAGCAGCTTGGTTTTGCTGAGAAAAAAACTGTTTTTGTGACATATCACGTTTTTTGGAAACACTCATAACAGACTCCTGCCTTACCTGAAAACAGCGGTATGGGGAGTTAACATTCATCAGCTGCACGTCTGGTGAACCGCTATGTTCACCACTGATTTATCTCTGTCCAACCGCTCGTAAACACTAAGCGTAGGTTGGCTAAACTGAGCCTGAGCTGAATCAGTTAAAAAATTAGCAGACTTCAGGCCGTGTCGTGTTGCGGCTTCGTTAAAGATAAGCGCGGTTGAACGACTCCTTGGACTGCTGCAGATAACTGCGGGCTTTAGCAGCATGACTGTCCCAGATTTGTTTATCCGCTTGCTCAGTAAAGGGGTTCTGGCTGCTGTGTACAGAGCGCTCAAAGCGATCATAATAGGTCAGCACCGCTGATGTGATCTGGTTAAACTGGTCTTTATAACTCTGGGTCTGCTCCAGTTGCTCTGAGGTTTTCAGCACAAACCGGATAAGCTCAGTATTATTGCCTTCACTAAGGTAACTATTGGCTTTAAGGGTAATATTGCCCGCTACCTCACTCATCAGTTTTTGCCGGATAAGTTCGTCTTTGCTGAGCGCCCGGCTAACTGTTTCCTGTGAGCGGGCCATACTGGCATGGTGTAACGTATCACGCAGCTGTTTATCCAGATCGCGCCGGAACCGGTCGACCGTCTTCTGAATAGCCAGCAGTTCATTGTCCAGCGCCACAGCCTGAGTCAGCTCTTTTTCAAGCTCGGATAAAAACCGCTCTGCATCCTGATATATTTTCAGGCCATTCTGTTCAGCAAATTTACGATCGGCCCGGCTTAAACCGGCATCCTTGTAATTGCTTTTATCAAAACTGGACGCAAGGAAAGACTTAAACGGCTCGGCAAAGGCCGAGTAGGTGCCGCCACTGACCACATTCAGACTGGCGGTGACCAGATCACCAAAGGGTTTTAACATCGAATTTAACCGTGCTTGCTGCAGTGGTGTAGTCACCCGCCTGGCATCAGTGACAATACTGCGAAAGCTGGCATAGGCCATCGGGTTAGACATTCTGTTGCGCTCAGAACCTGCCAGCGCCAGTGCAATACCTGAATGCAGGGCATTGGCGTATTCCAGATACTGTCGCTGTAAATCCAGCTGAGCCGCGTAGTTTTCACCGAGAGTTCGAAATGACTCAGCTTGCAGGGCAATATTCTGATCGTCCCGCAGCTTATCAAGAATGCCACTGACAATGCGCTGTTCATTTTTCTGCAGCGCCGTCGCAAGCAAAATACGCTCGACCATCACATCATCCAGCGCGACAGCGCCATGATTAACCTCAATATCAAATCGCAGATAACGGCTGGCCGGCTCATCAATCGATACCCGGTGTGCTTTAAAACTGGTATCACCCGCCGTATGCTCGATCAGGGCAACGGGCTGCCACAATGCATTCAGCCCCGGCAGTTCGGATATCAGCACATGAATACGATACGAGGTATTCACGGTTTCAGGCCGCAGCCACAACTCCAGCACGCCCATCTCATTAATCGCGTTTTTGCTGAACAACACCGCATTACCTGGCTGACAATGCAAGGCTAACTCACCGGAGCGCGGTGTCCCGGGAAGAGACCGGCAGTCGCCCAGATGCTGCCACTGTGTTTCATTACTGCTTTCAAACCCATCACTAAAAACGACTGCAGTCTGTGCGGCAACCGCCGGCAGCCAGACAGCAAGCACCAACGCAACAACATTACGCATGCACACTCCGTAAAGCAAAAAGGTTAAAACCGCCGGACAGCGGTTTTTGGCAGTAAGGCTATTTTACCAGCAATTCACGGGCGCTGGACAGCACCCTTTAATCATTTTCTGCCGGCAGCATAGTGCCGCTTCTAAGCAACTCTCTTAAGGTTGTTAAACCTTGCGCCGCTTTGTCCAAACCATCATCCAGCATCAGTGGCACGTCACGGTTTTGTAACGCCTGACGCATCGCGTGCTCATTTTCATGGCGCAAAATCATCTCGTAGTCAGCCTGATTAGGCTGCCAGATTTCAAAAATGCCAATTCGCCCTTTAAAGCCAAGGCCGGCACAGGATGGACATCCCACCGGCGCCCAGGTTTTCTCAGGAACCTCGCGGCCACACTTTTCCAGCCACTGGGTTTCAATGCTGTCGGGAGCGCGCTGGGTGCGACATTCCGGACACAGCCTTGCCACTAAACGCTGTGCTGCCACCAGTGTCAGGTTGGTGGCAATTTCAAAATTATCCAGTCCTAAATTTCGTAATGCTGCAATAGTGCCGACGGCATCACGGCTATGCAGGGTGCCCATCAATGCCCGCCCGCTGGTCGCAACACTCACTGCAGCCTTGGCAGAGGGCCTGTCCCGTACTTCACCAATTAATACATAATCAGGGTCCAGCCTGAGCATAGCCAGGGTACCGTTTTCAAAATTAAGGCCATAGCGTTCATTTACCTGAATTTGATTGATACCCGGTATCGCATACTCAACCGGATCTTCCAGCGTAATAACATGACTGTCATTCATTTTAAGCTCATGCAACAACGAGTACAGCGTGGTTGTTTTACCGCTGCCGGTTGGCCCCGCCACCAGAAACATACCACCAGTGGCATCCATCCAGCGCCTTATCCATCCTAACCCTTCGTCAGAAATGCCAAGCCTTTTAATATCTGTCATGCCGTCGGTTTGCTTCAACAGCCTTATCGCCAGCTTATCACCGCCAATACAGGGCACAGCTGTTACCCGTAAATCCAGCTCTTCGTCATCCAGCAGATACACAAAACTGCCCTCTGCACTGCTCACTGCCGGTATCGGATCCAGCCTGGCGAGTGCTTTAAACTGGTTACCCAGCCGCAGGCCCTGCCCCGGCGCCAGGTCAACCGCATCTCTTATTACACCATCAATCCTCAGCCGTATCCGGTACTGATCATCAAAAGGGTCCAGGTGAATATCAGTGGCTCTGGCTGCGACGGCATCGTTTATTAACGCATAGGCTTCCAGTGTATCTTCAGCCTGCTCGTCATCCGTCTCATTAAGATGACGGTAAAAATCTTTCAGCAAATCTTTGCGAAGTTTGCGCTCTGCCTGGTTAATTCCGCTCATCACGTTTTCCCCTGAAAATTAAATCCCTGTCATATGGCTCAGCAGTCAAGTATAGCAAACAGGATTAGCCCGGTTTGCCAGCAGCTAACGCGCAGGCAACGTTACCCCTGCCAGTATTTGAAAGTGGCGGTCAGCCACCGCAGGTTAGTCATGGGCAATAGGTTTATCGGTAAACAAATAATCTTTCAGCTGTTTGTCAAAGTGCGGATCGCGTCGTCTTATCCACTCCAACACCATAGCGGCATGCTCTTTTTCTTCATCGCGGTTATGAATAAGAATTTTTTTAAGCTGCTCATCGGTACAGGCATCAACCCGTTGGTTATACCAGTCAACGGCTTCCAGTTCTTCCATTAAAGAGGTGATAGCGCGGTGCATCTCGCGGGTTTCAGCGGTTAATTCTGCCACAGGTTCATGATAGCCTTCATTTGCCATAGATATCTCCACTTCCAGTACGTTAAAAACCTTAGTGTAGATGACTGTACCGGCACTTGCCTGCCCGCTCGCCGTTAAAGGGGGAGTTTTGCGATGTTTTGCCCGATAATGTGCGTTTCTGTGCTTAAGTGGAACCCTTGGAGAAATTGCCAAATGCCAAATGCCAAATGCCAAAGTTTGAACCAAATGCGCGATCTCTGTCGCGCTAAATGAAAAGAGCCTACGCAGTAGGCCGAGAGAGGGATTGCCAGCACCATCCATGGCGCTGGCCCTGCGGGCCGCACTAAAGTGCGTCCAAATTCGCTCCCAACGAATTTGTCGAACTCAGGGTTCGAACCAAATCCTCGATCTCTGCCGCGTTAAATGAAAA
>NZ_JAWVZF010000150.1:0-6757 GCF_033722355.1 Arsukibacterium sp.
ACCGTTAAAATCGCCAGGCCATTAGCAGGCTTTGCCGCTAACAGTTGCTGCAATGTTTCCAGCCGGGTAAGGGGCACATCACCATACAACACCAGTACGGTATCATCATCGGCAATATTAGGAATAGCCTGGGCCACTGCGTGGCCGGTACCCAGCTGTTCGGCCTGTAAAACCCAGTGCAGCGGTTGTTCAGCCATGGCGGCCTTTAGCGCATCAGCACCATAGCCATACACCAGCTGCGGCTTGTCCGCGCCGAGCGCCCGGGCGGTATCAATAACATGTTGCACCATGGGCCGCTCAGCCACCTTATGCAGCACTTTTGGTAAATCTGATTTCATCCGTGTGCCTTTACCGGCTGCCAGAATTACTACATTTAAAGCCATAAAAGAATTCCCTTCGTGTATCGTCGATAGTGCGCTTATTCTAATAGCTGCTTATTCTAATAGATAGGGGCACAAATTGCAGGGGCAGGATGACGTTTTGCTGCATGAAAAACGCCACCCAAAGGTGGCGTCTGCTTTATACCGCTAAACCGCTATTAGTTTTTCTCAGTTTCACCGATATATTTATCAAAAAAGGCGAGCATTTTCTGCCAGCGCTCTACGTTATGTTCCGGCTTATAGAAACCGTGGCCTTCCTTTTCTTTTACCAGCCACTCATAAGGATGATTACGTTTCTCTAATTCTTCCCGTAAACGTTGAGCATGAATAATAGGCACCCTGCGGTCTTCAGCACCATGAATAATAAAAACCGGTGCTTTTAACTTATCAAGATGCTTAATGGGCGACTGCGCATCTAACTGTGCCTGGTCACGGCCGATTGCCATTTCGAGGTAGTTAAGTCCACTCTGGCGCTCCTGAATATCGCCGTCGGTATACATCAGGTTTAAATCAAACACCCCGACAAACCCAACTGTACATTTATATAAATCAGGCTCCCGTACCGCACTCATCAAAGCAGCATAGCCGCCGTAAGAGCCGCCATAAGCGCATACCCGCTCTTTATCGACAATACCCTGTTCAACCAGATACATTACACCATCAGTCATGTCGTTAATCATGGTGGTGCCCCAGTTATGATAACCTGCCTGCAGGAAACTGCGGCCAAAACCACCTGAGCCCCGAAAATTTGGTTGCAACACGGCGTAACCATGCTGCGCCAGCACCTTAGCATCAGGGTTAATTTCAAGAAAATCTCTTGGACCGTGCGGGCCACCATGCGGATTCATAATCAGTGGCAAATTTTTTGCCTCTTTCCCCTTGGGTAAGGTCAGAATAGCGTGAATATCTAATCCATCGCGGCTTTTATAAATAATGGCTCTGGTTTCAGCCAGCAGTTCTGGCTTCATCCACGGCCGGCCATTTAATAAAAAGCTCAGCTGGTTATTCTTAGTATCAAACAGGTAAAATTCAGGCGGATGATTTGCTGAGCGCGTGGTCAGTACTAATATACTGTTATCGCGGGTAGCTGAGTTAATAGCAATTTTTTTACCCGGGAAAGCGGCTTTCAGGCTTTGTAAGTAGCCACTGAAAGTTTTGTCTTTTATATCAGCAAAGAATACGTCTTCATGAGTATCATACTCATAAGACGCACCAATCACCTCTTTTAAAAATCCATCTTCAATACTGAACTGAGGTGTTACATCCACTTTAGGATGATGGGCCAGTAACTCTTCTTTGCCGGTTTCCGGATCCATAATGCTGATGGCCTTGGTATCAGTTTGCGTATCGCTTAAGCCGACTACCCGCTTATTATCCGGCAAAAAGGCAATTGGCGTAAAACTGCCATCACGTTGGCCATAGCGGCGCAGGGTTTGCCAGTCTGACTGCTCGTCTTTCCGGTACATCAGTACCATTTCGTTATCATTTTCCTGATCTTCCCCAACAGCCATCCGGGCAATACCATTGTTATCAGTAATCATGCCGGAAGAACGCATTGGCGCCCGAGCGATTTGCCTGGTACGGCCGGTCTCAATATTTAGCCGCTTAACCAGACTGAAAGAGCCACGACGGTTGGGTGTACTGGTGGCAATTAATACAAACTTTTCTTCGTCGGGTAAGTAATTGATAACCTGCGCCGGATCTTTTTCATTGTCGGCCCGGTAACCGGTTAACATTCTGGCATTGGAACCATCAGCATTTACAGCAAAAATCTCTCCCGTAGCGACTGGCTGCTCCAGTGCGCCAATATCCCGCACCAGGGTAATTAATAAACGTTCATTATTAGCCCAGTCAATTGAACCTATAGAATCACGGCCGGTAAAATGACGGACACTGAGTATTTTATTTGACTTAATATCGATAACATTCAGGTAAATATTACCTTCATCGCTGCGGCTGGTTGCGGCCAGATATTTACCACTGGGTGAAATTTCTATTTCCAGAAACTGGGACTGTCTGGCGTAATCTTCTAACGTCAGCTCTGCTGCCTGAACGCCGGCAACAGCGAAAATCAGCCAACATAACAATATTGCTCTCATAACTAATGACCTCATATACCGGTTGCTGCAAACGACCACCGGCTAATTTATTATTATTGTGTAAATTTTTTATTATTATCAGCCCGCTAGTGGATGCTGCAGCACGATGAGGTGCAACAACAACACGCAGCCAAATAAAAAAAAGCCCCAGCCCATTATCCGGGCTGGCTCTGACTTATTTAACAGCTTTAACATTACCGGCTTCCTTGCTGATTAACAACGTTATGCCATGATTATTTTACTTGTTGTACCTGATAGCCAGCTTGCTGCAGCAACGCCAGCACACTGTCTGTCCCCGCTAAATGAGCGCCGCCGACCAGCACCAGCTCTTTACTGTCGTTACCAAACATTTTCTCAATTTGCGGCAACCAGGCGTTATTTCGTTGTACAAACAGAGCCTGATACAACACCGGATCCAGTTCACGGGCGGGTTCGACCGCCAGCTTATTCAATGCATTCATATCGCCCGCCCGCCAGGCTGCTATCATGTCAGCAAAATAATTTTCAAAGTCAGCAAACTGCTCCAGATTCATTGTTAAAAAAGCATCTTCGTAGCCTTCTCCCATGTTTGCCAACAGGTTCAGCTGACTCTCGACGGTTTCCAGATATGCCATAGCTTTGCCATCAGCTTGCGCTTTCTTATCAAAGTAACTGTCGACACCTTCACCGGCCATCTGTGCTTTCATCATCTCAAGCGCCAGCATCTGGAGGGCGACAAATCCGGGTTTATAGCCATCTAACTGCTGCAACTGCACGCCATAATGTGCAAAATAATCGCTAACCTGCTGGTAAACCTCCGGCGACAAAACTTTGGCTAAACTACGGCCATCGTTATAAGCCATTGCCTGCAATAAAGCAGTTTGTGCTGCGGTATTTGCTGGATCAGGCATTTTCACTTCCAGTACCAGGGTATCTGTTGCCTGGTAAGCGGCGTCAAATTCTGCTGGTAGTGGAAACGCCGACTCTGGTAACAGATGCACGGTACCGCCGATATACAGGTAATCGTTATCCTTACTGACTTTCCACATGGATGTTTCAGCCAGTACTGAAGCAGAACTAAAAGCCGTTGCCAGTAAAGCTGCGCCAAAACTTACTTTAAAGATTTTTTTTAATTTCATTTTTTTGTCCTGTAAATTTTAAAAATATGCGAAAGCACAATTTCTGGTGCTGCGCGCATTTAATCGATCTTAAGGCAGTAAAGCTTTTACCGACCCGGCAATATTGCTGACAGCATTGCTTACCTGTTGTTTAATGCTGTCCGTAAGCTGTTGTTGTAACTCCTGTACCAGGTCTTTTTTTACCTCTGATAGCTCTTTAGCCACTTCTTTATCCAGCTGAACGGCCGTAACAGGCTGTTTACTTGAGTCTGCCATTACTGCTGAACTGGCAAACAGTGCGCTAGCGATGATCAGGCCGGTAATATTAGTCGTCATTTTTTTCATTTTGTTAATCCTTGTTTCTCAGTAAGTAGCGTTATGTCTGCTGACAACGGTGGACTCACTGCTTGTCCGTGTTGTTGAGTTCACTGTAGGGCTGTCATCGTGAAAAGTCGCTTATCAGAAGCTAAGCAATATATTGCTAAGGAAATAACATTTAAGTGCATGTTTTTTATGGATATAAAAAACATTATCTAAACATTATGAAGTGATTTTTCTGGGAGTTAGCTAAATTAATTTAGCTTGAAACACCATTAGCATCTGTTAAAGTTACAGCCTGTTTAAAAATGGGATATTAATTAACAAATGGATAAGATGCAGCTCGGGCCCTGGGTTTTTACACCAAGCGAATACAGTATCAGTGACGGCGTTATACAAAAAGAGCTCGAGCCATTACTGAGCAAACTGTTGTATTTCTTTGCTGCCAACCCGGGTAAGATCTTATCGCGTCAGCAGCTGGTCGATACCATCTGGCAACAAAATTTTGTTGATGACAACGCGATAAATCGCGCCATATCTGAGTTACGTAAAGCTTTGCAACACCCGGCACTGATGCAGGCCCCTATTAAAACGCACCATCGAAAAGGTTATAGTTTACAGTTGCAACCTTTGTTCAGCCCGGCTATTTCAGGTATTAATCAAACATCAGAACAGCGACCGGCTCATCCTCAGACAACAACCGTTTCACTTAAAAAAAGCCAACGTCCGTTAAACTGGTTAGCGGTGCTGACGTTGTTATGTTTGGCCAGCGTTGGTTCCGTGCTGTATTTTTTTGCCGCCGAGCCAGAACTGACAACTGACCGTCAGCAGGCCGAAGGAAAACCTCAGATAGTTGAGGTAGACATTATTAACCAGCAAAAAATCACCTGGTACAAAGGTATAGAAGCGCGGCCACTGGTCTCGCCTGATAAACAATTACTGGCATACAGCCACACTCAGCCCGATGACACAGTACGGGTGATGGTCAGAAAGCTTGGCGTCAGCGCCGGCAATACCTTACAAGAAGTAGCAATTGCCGCAGACAATAAAATGTTCAATGTGCAAACCTGGCAACCGGACAGCCGTCAGTTATTAATTCAGGTAATTGACAACGACGGCCAGCATTGTGAATACCAGAACTATGATTTTAGCGAGTATCCACATTATGAGGTTACCATGTTAACCGGTTGCAGCGGCATGACCTTTGGTAACGCACAGTTAAGCAAGGATGGTCAGTGGCTATACTACAGTAAAGGCAGTAGCGGCATGTATTCGAGCAATGCATTACTGGCTGAAAATCTGAACAGCTCTACCGTCCAAACGCTGCTTGCAGCACCCTCTGCCGGCCTCGGTGTTACTATGCTGGCACTGTCTGCTGATGGCAGCAAGCTGGCTTATATCCTGATGCCGGAATCGAACAAACCTGATATTTACTTATATGATCCTGCGAGCCGCGAGCATACCAGACTGGCAAGCTTGCCTTTTCCCGTATTATTACTCGGACTTGAATGGAGCGCAGACCAAGCCAGCTTATTGTTACCCGGTGCTGACGCCATCTTACAACTTAATATTGCAGATAAAAGCCTTACGGTATTAAAGGTGCCAGAGGGCATTACGGTTGGTGAGCTGTCGTTACTGGGCGACAATCAGGCTTATATATCGGCTATGACAGCTAATAGTATCTCAGTAAATGCCATGCAGCTTATTAAAGTCAGCCAGGCCTTTAACGATACAGAGCGGCAAATACATTTTGTAAACAATGCCGCAGGCAGCTCAACGGCCCTGGCAGTATCGCCAACCGATGCTAATCAATATGCGTTTGCAGCAAACTGGACCGGCAGCTGGCAACTGTGGCTGCATAACAACGGCCGGAACACCCAACTTACCGAAATTAACGTGGGTGAACAGCATCTTATCAATAGTATCAGCTGGTCAGGTGACAGCCGTTATATCGCATTTGCCAAGCAAGGTAACTTGTACCTCTACGATACGCTGCAACAACAGCTTATCAACAAACGGGAAAACAATGATATTGGTCAACCGGTCTGGCTTCCCGACAACAGTGGCCTGGTATTAACCCGGCTGCAGGATAACCGTCAGAATCTGTGGCAGCTTGATCTGGTCAGCAATAATTTTAGCCAGCTTACGTTTTCTGCCGGCAACTTTGCTCAGTTCGATGCGGGCGGACAGCTGCATTATCATCGCGATGGCAAACTTTATCAGTATGTTGACGGTGCTAGGCAAGACGTTGAAATTAAGAGTAACAATGACAATAACTTTATGGCTGTCTGGCTGCTGCAGGCAAAACAACATTATCGTTTTAGTATGCTGGGTCATATTGAACAATATGACCCCGTAACCGGCGACATCCGGCACAGCCAGCTACCTTATAAACTGATGGCGCTCCATCCGGATCCGCATAATCCTGACAATTTGTATGCCACCGTCTTTGTTACCCCCGAGCTGGCGCTCGAGTTTATCCAGTGGCAGACCACAGCTGCTCATTAACGGGACTAAGCAGCAATAAAAAAAGCCACCCGAAGGTGGCTTTTCTGACAAACGTAAACTTACTTTTTGCGCAGTTTCTGTATAACCCGCAGCTGGGCAATGGCTTCGGCCAGTTGCGCTGCTGCTTCTGCATAATTGAAATCTGCACCGGCGTGTTGCATTGCTTCGGTTGCCCGTTTCTGGGCATCTAAAGCCGCCTGCTCGTCCAAGTCTTCGCCGCGTACCGCAACATCGGCCAGCACGGTAATGCTGTCGGGTTGTACTTCAAGTACGCCACCGGCAACATAAATTACGTGCTCTTCACCGAACTGCTTCACGATACGGACCATGCCAGGTTTCAGAGGAGTCAGTAACG
>NZ_JAWVZF010000151.1:0-6754 GCF_033722355.1 Arsukibacterium sp.
CGATATGCCATTGCCCCTGCCAGTGACATTCTGCAGGAACCCAACTTTCAGAAATCGCTGACAGCGGCCTTTGGTATGCTGGGCCTGCACCAATTATTAAACTGGCCGGCGCCGGAACTGACGCTGTACTGGATGCTGAGCCTTGTTTTACTCCCGTTATTCAGCCTGGTATTTACTGCCAATCAATTGTCGGGCGATGCAGCGCGCGGCACTTTACGTTTTATCAGCCTGCGCAGCAGTCGCACCGCTATTGTGCTGGGCCGTTTCTGCGGCCAGTTATTGGTGCAGCTTTGCTTGATCCTGTTATCGCTGACCGCAACACTGATCATCAGCACGGTACGCCAGGGCAGCATCAGCTGGCAGGCTATTGAAGCCGCACTGCTAATCAGCTGTCATCTGGTGATTGTATTAATGCCCTTTACTGCGCTAATGACAGTATTTTCAGCCTGGGCACGCTCATCGAGGCTGGCACTGAGCCTGGCCATCGTCACCCTGGGCGTGGTTTTTGGCCTGCTGAGCTGGCTGATTTACCATCAGCCTGATGCTGCCTTTTTACTGGAGTATATGCCGGGCGCCCAAATCTGGCAGCTGATGCCAGCGCAAGGCTGGCAAAGCCTGCAACTGGCTGCCTTACCGTTAGCCCAGACAGCGGTTTTACTGCTAATCGCCCAGCAAATTTTAAGCCGGAGAGCACTGTAATGAACAACCCCATTATCAAAGTAAATCAGTTAGTAAAAAGCTACGGCCGGCAGAGAGTACTGAATAATATCAGCTTTGAAGTAAATCAAGGCGAAACAGTGGCATTAATCGGTCAGAACGGCGCCGGTAAAACGACCTTGTTCAGTCTGCTATGCGGTTATCTTAAAGCGGATAGCGGCAGCATGCAGCTATTGGGCGAGCAGCCCGGTAGTCAGGCTTTATTTGGTAAAGTAGCAGCACTGCCGCAGGACGCTCAGCTCGACCCGGCGTTTAGCATTGGTGAGCAACTAAGCTTTTATGGCAAGTTACAGGGCTTAACGGCCCGGGCAGCCCGGGCCGAGACTGAGCGAGTGCTGGCGCTGGTTGATTTAGCCAGTCATTACCATACCAAAGCCGGTGCGCTTAGCCACGGTATGCGCAAACGGGCTTGCATGGCACAGGCTTTTATCGGCTCTCCGGCCCTGATTTTACTGGATGAACCCACCGCCGGACTGGATCCGGCCAATGCCCTGCATATCCGGGAACTGATCAGCGATTTAAGCCGGCAGGCCAGTTTTTTAATCAGCTCTCATAACATCTTCGAGCTGGAACGCCTGTGTAATAAAGTATTGTATCTGCAGGATGGCAAGTTACAGCAGCATCATGCCCAGCCGAGTGAAAACACAGCACATCTAAGCCTGCAGCTGATAGCCGGTAAGGATGCTGCTGCAGTGGATACCAATGAAGTCTGCCAGCAACTGCGACAATTGGCCGGGGTTAAAGAAGTGACCGCCGGGCGCAATCATGAATATCAGCTTAGCTATCAGCCCCAGGTGGTAGATGATTTTGATATCCGGTTACTGCAATGTCTGGCCGCCAATGGCTGGCAGTATAAACAGCTGAGCAAAGGCAAAAGTCTGGAGCAGCAACTGTTTGCCCGCAAAAAAGCCGCTATGGTCTGATGGCATGACCGCTTAGTCAGAACCTGATACTTCTGGCAGTTTTAACGCGCACCACAACCCCGCCAGGCAACTGGCGGCAAAAAACCACAGCACGGCCACTAATGACCACCAGGCAATCAGGCTGCTGATTGCCCCGACCACTAACAGCAATACGCCTATAATGGTGTTACTGACGGAGACATAGTCAGTACGCTTATTGCCTGATGCCATATCCAGTAAATAGGTTTTGCGACCGACCCGTACTCCGGCATAACCAACACTTAACAGCAGAAAAAGTGCCAGGTAACCGTACAGGGGTATCTGGCCGGTTATCATCTGCAGCGTTGCCAGCACTGCGCATCCGACCAGCGACAGCGCCGCGGCAATCATCAACACCTGACGGCTGCTGCGATCTGCCAGTTTTCCCCAGAACAGGGCGCTAAGCGCTTTTGCCAGACTGGTACAAATTAAAAACCAGGCCAGGATCTGGCCGGCGCTGTATTGCTGCTGTGCCAGCGTAACCAGAAACGGCGAGACCAGTGCCGAGCCCAGTAACAGCGCCCGGCAAAGCAGAAACAGCCGGAAATGATGATCACTTTTCAGTAAGCTCATATTCTGCCAGGCCATTTTAAGGGCGTTGGCGCCGCCGTCTGTTTCACCGGGCTGCTCCTCCACCTGGCTGAAAATCAGGGCGGCGCTCAGCCACAGCAGGCCCGCAGCCACCAACAGCATAATATAAATCAGCAGATTATCGGGCTCCTGAAACAGCAACCATCCCGAAACCAGTAACGTCAGCACGCCAGACACAGTACTGGCGATGCCGGTCAGCTGGCCGCGCTGACCTTTAGGAACCGTTTTACCTTTGACATCTTTCATTGCTACTGAGCATAAGCCGCGACCCAGACTAAACAGCACCAGTAAACCGATAATCGCCAGACCGGCCGCCACGCCCTGCCACTGACTGACCGCCAGCGCCATTGCCATTACGCAGCTGCCCTGAACAATGCTGCCGGCAATCCAGAATGTTTTGCGAATGGCATAACGCCGAACCCAGGCACCAATCAGTAATTGCGGCAACATAGAACCCGATTCACGAATCGGTACCAGCCAGGCGACCATTGCCGCCGGCGCGCCTACCACACTCATCAGCCAGGTAAGTACCGTCTTGGGACTGGTCAATAAGTCTCCCAGGCTTAACATCAGCTGGCTGATAAGCAACAGCACAAAGTTTTTCGGTACTCTGGTGCAGGCACTGTCGGGAATATCCCGGCAGGCGCGGGCATCTTCTTCATTCACCAGTAATTCGTATATTTTTCGCTCTGCCATTACTTAGCTTCTTCTTTTCTTGTAAAACAAAGTCTATTCAATCTACCAGTCTTTGCCGCAGCCTGCACGTTAACCCCCCGCTGTGGGTCGTCATGCTTTGTTACAATCGAGACAGCAGCAAGCTATTAAATAGATTGACCCTTTTATCTAACATCAGTTAATGTTCGTGGCTGAATCAGCCATACAGGATAAAGCTATGAGTGTCGCAATGATTTGGATCATCGTGGGCGTGCTGCTAATTCTGTCAGAATTGCTGGCAACCAGTATTGTGGCGGTGTTTCTGGGTATAGGTGCCATTGTGGTCGGGGTTTTATTGCAGCTTGGCTGGATAGAATCGGCCACCATGCAATACCTGGTTTTTGGTATTGTCAGCCTGGCCCTGTTACTGCTGGCCCGTGGCCATTTTAAGCGCTGGTTTACCGGCTATGTGGCCGACAGTGGCGAGCAGCCCAGCCGGCTGAAAGATGATATTGGCAACCGGGTCATTGTGCTGGCAGATTTCCAGCAGGGCGCAGGCCGGGTTGTTTTGAACGGGGTGCAATGGGACGCTCGTTCCAGCGAGCCATTAAAAGCAGGTGAAGTTGCCTGGGTCATTGCCAATGAAGGCATTCATTTAATCGTATCAGCCCGCCAACCGGTGTAATGGGCAGTTTAAAAGGGAAAAGCTGAGATGGAACCAATAAATATCCAAACAATACTGACACTGGGCTTTGCCGTTGCAGTCGTTATCACCATCATAAAAACCGCCCGGGTGGTACCGCAAAAATCAAATTATGTTATTGAGCGGCTGGGTAAATATTCCCGTACTCTCGATTCCGGCTTTCATATTTTAATTCCGTTTATTGATAAAGTAGCTTACACCCACAGCCTGAAAGAAGAGGTTATCGACGTAGAGCGCCAGACCTGTGTCACCAAAGACAATATTCAGGTGGGTATTAACGGCGTCCTCTATTTACAGGTGGTCGACCCGCATAAAGCCAGTTACGGCATTAACGATTACCGCTATGCGGCCTCGCAACTGGCGCAAACCACGATGCGCTCGGTGATCGGCCAGACAGACTTAGACAAAACCTTCGAAGAGCGCGCCAAAATTAACGAAGAAGTGGTTAAAGCGCTGGATGAAGCCGCTTCACCCTGGGGCATTAAAGTGCTGCGCTATGAAATTTCCGATATCGAGTTACCTCTGAGCATTAAAGATGCGTTAGAGCAGCAAATGCGCGCCGAACGCGAACGCCGTGCCGCCATCGCCAAATCGGAAGGTGAACGTCAGGCCATGATTAACGTCTCTGAGGGCCAGAAGCAGGAAGTCATTAACCTGTCAGAGGGTGACAAGATGCGTCAGATTAACGAAGCAGAAGGCCGGGCGCGCGAGATTGAGCTGGTGGCCATTGCTACCGCTGAAGGTATCCGCCAGATTGCTGAAGCCATTAACCACCCCGGTGGTCAGGAAGCGGTGAGTCTGCGGGTGGCCGAGCAATATGTTAAAGAATTCGGCAACCTGGCAAAAGCTAACAATACCATGATAGTACCGGCCGAACTGGCCAATATCGGTGGCGCTGTCGCCGGTCTGACTGAAATACTGAACATAGCGCGGCCCGCTGCTAAATAGGGCTGCAGCCCAAGGAGTAATTTATGGCAACCCAACAAGATTTTAATGAAGCCCTGCTGAAAATGGCGATTTTAATGTACCGGATTGACGGCAAAATACGCCTGAACGAGCAGGAACTGCTGGATGGTATGACGGACAGCCTGGACTGGAGCGGCGCTAACAGCATTACAGCAGTTCAAAACCAGGCGACAGCAGATGCCCGCCAGGCTATCAGCAGCAATCAGGTTGAGGGATATTTAGCCAATCTGAAACCTGCGCTGTTATTCGATAAACAAAAAGCGCTGGATACCGCCAGAGAGCTGATGCAAAGCGACGGCGAAGAAGCCGGCGAAGAACGCAAGCTGTACGATCAGCTGCTGCATTTACTGATGGCAGACTAAGCTAAGTTAAGCTAACAAAGCCAAAGCCAGCGTCGTGCTGGCTTTTCCATTTTTAGGGCAACTACCATGAAAACAATTGGCTTGCTAGGCGGTATGAGTTGGCAATCGACCCTTCCTTACTACCAAATTATTAACGAAACCGTTAAACAGCAACTCGGTGGCCTGCACTCGGCTAAAGTTGTTTTATACAGCGTTAATTTTGCCGAAATTGAACAAATGCAACGCGCTGGCGACTGGCGAGCTGCCGGCCAGTTGCTGGCAGAGGCCGCCAAAAGCCTTGAAGCGGCCGGTGCCGACTTTATTGTGCTTTGTACCAACACCATGCCCAAACTGTGGCTGAACTGGCGTTGCGGTAGCAAAAATGCAAACTGCTATTTTGACCTAACTCAGCAATATCTATAACGCTTTACATAATGACAAGTATAGTTGACAAAATCATACCTCTACTCTACCCTGAAATAGTCAAGCGAACTTTACCTAAAGTTAAACATACTTTACGAGGCATTATTATGAACGACCCAACACAGACTACCTTAGGGCAGCGCTACAACGCGTCTAAAAAATCATTATTTGTATGGACTCTCGGATGGTTACTATCGTTGGCCTTGTTTGCGTTTGGCCCCAAGCTTATCTGGGACTTTAACGTGACCATCAGTCTTTCTATTATTGCTGTTAATGTTGTTTTTGGTTATCTGATGATTATTGCTAATAAAAAATATTTGGATGGTTTAGATGAACTGCAGCGCCAATTACACCTGAATGCGATGGCGATATCCCTGGGAATCAGTATGGTATTCGGTGCGATATACGGCCTGCTGGAGCCAGCGCGGTTACTTGAATCGACTCCCAACCCTTCCAACATATTGTTTGTAATGGGCATTACTTATTTCGTAAGTCTGGTACTTAATTTTCGGAAATACCAATGAAGAACCGTTTAAAAGTATTGCGGGCTGAGCGCAACTGGACCCAATCTGATCTGGCAAAAGCACTGGATGTTTCCCGTCAAACCATCAATGCCATAGAAACTGGCAAGTTTGATCCCAGTTTGCCTTTGGCGTTCAGGGCCGCCAGGGTGTTCGGTTTGGCAATTGAACAAATTTTTGATGATAGTGATAACTGATCATCGTCGTCAGAGAGCCGGATACCTGTGCTTGCCTGACGGGTTATCAGACACTATGGTTAAGCTATTGTTTTATTGAAAGTGAGCAGGCCCGTGTTTTTAAGACAAGCGTTATTGCCCATTTCATCGTTATTTATTTCTATTGCCTTTCTGGCTACAGGCTACGGCATGCTGATGACTTACATCGGCCTGTATTTAAAGCAGGCCGGCCTGTCGGAAATGGTCATTGGCATTATTAACTCGGCATTTTTTCTGGGCGCTTTGCTGGCGGCGGTGTTCAGTCAGAAGTTAATTGTTACTGTGGGCCACGCCCGCAGTTTTTCGGCATTTTCTGCGCTGATGGTCATGGCGTTTCTGGGCCATACCTTGTATTTCGACCCCTGGCTGTGGGCTGGCCTGCGTCTGCTGTCCGGCTTTGCCTTTTATGCGCTGTTAATTGTGCTTGAAAGCTGGCTGAATGAAAAAAGCAGTTCAGAGGACCGCGGCCGGGTGCTCGCGGTCTACACGGTAGTGTTTTTTCTGGCCACCGCTATCGGTCAGCTGATTTTAGGCATGGACGTAGCATCGCATCTGGTGTTTGTGCTGGGCTCAGTGCTGGTTTTGGCCTCACTGTTTTTAGTGGCGATTACCCGGATCAGCCAACCAGTATTAGCACCATTTGAACGCTACAGCCTGCCAAAAGTGTTGCATATTGCGCCGC
>NZ_JAWVZF010000152.1:0-6639 GCF_033722355.1 Arsukibacterium sp.
AACCGGCTGTGTATATCGAGATCACCGATAGCCAACAGCAAGTGATCAACCGCGTTGCCGGCGACACCAAAAAAGGCCTGCATCGGATTACCTGGGATATGACCTTTGCCCCGCAAAGTGCAGTAGTAAAGGTCAGCAAGGGTGAAGAGGATGAGCATGGCAATGGTTTTATGGCGCCACCAGGTACCTATACAGCAACCTTGTATCAGCGCGTAGGCAGCCAGATATCGCAACTGGCCGCCCCTGTTGCCATCACGCTTGAAGCCATTTACGAGCCAGCCATAGAAGGGCCTTCATCAGCGCAGACCGTTGCATTTACCGAACGGTTAATTGCAGCAGACAGACGCCTGTCTTCGGTTGAAGCCGTGTTCAAAGACTTGAGCAACACTCTCAAGCTGGTCCGTGAAGCCATAAACCATACCCCGGGAGATATCGCTAAACTGGAACAACAATACGCCGCTATAGCCGATGAACTGAATGCCATTTCAACCGAGATGTTCGGCTTACAGTCGCGTGACAGAATGGGTATTAAACCGGCCAATATTGTCAGCAGACTACGATACGCCATGTCTGCTTCATGGTCTTCGTATGGCCCAACCACGCAGCACAAAGAGCAGCTTGGTTATGCCCTTAACGCCCTTGATAGCGCCAGCTCACGCATTCAGACATTGCAAGGTTCGGTGCTGCCTGAACTGCAAAATAAGATTGTCGACGCTGGTGGTCCCTGGACGCCCGGCATTAAGGTCATCGCCCAATAACAATATGAACCGGGCTTGCTCCTGTCGGGACAGTGACAGGGGCAAAACTCGTAATAAACAGTTGTGGCCAGCTTAAACCTCAGCGACCTGTTTACCGCAGCTGGCGCTCAGCCAGTTTCTGGCCAGCAGCACATCCAGTTCAGCTCTGTCTTCACTGCCGCTGATACTGGCAGGTGCCTCGGGCCCCGGTTGCAGCAGCATATAATCAGCCCGGCCACTGTTCTTAATTTTATACAAAGCGGCGTCGGCCAGATACAAACTGTACTGCCAGTCCCACTCTGCGGGCTGGATCATTGCGCCAACTGAGCAGGTAATATTAACCGGGACACCCAACTGTTGATGCCAGGGGTAGTTTTGCACTAATTGAGTTAGCCGCTTAATATAGTGTTCTACTTCACTGCTTTGCTCCAGCACCAGCAGAAACTCCTCTCCGCCCCAGCGGATCAGATGATCATTACTGCGGCTGTATTGCTGCAAAATACCGGCAAAATGCTTAAGCACAGTATCCCCGAACTGATGACCGTACTGATCGTTAATCCGCTTAAAGTAATCTAAGTCGAGTAAAATCCAGGTGAGTGGTTGCTGATTGCGCTGTGCCCTGGCCAGCATTGCATCAATATTGACATCCAGATAGTGCCGGTTATGCAAGCCGGTCAGCGCATCCTGCATACTCATTTGTTGCAGTTTCTGATTAGCCTCATATAACTCATGCGTCCGCGCAGTAACCTGACGGCTCAACTCTGCCCGGGCATGAGCCAGTGACTTTAACCGCAGACGATAAATCAGCCAGAACAAGGTCAGTAATACACCCAGTAACATTGCCCGCGCAGTGAAAGTTTCATGCCAGTATGGCTGTAACTGAATGGCCATCATCGCCGCATCGCTCCAGCGATAATCGCCGGCTACTTTTACCTGAACATTAAAACGATAATGGCCCGGCGGCAGATTAGTATAAAACGCTTCGCGCCTGCTGCCGGCGACAACCCAGTCTTGCTCGTAGCCCTCAAGCTGGTAGCGGGTATCCATCGACGATGCCTGATAATAATAAGGCGCACTGAACCGGAAATGCCAATCCCGCTGGGCCGGTGTCAGCGTGACAGTTTCAGTATTAAACTTCTGATTAGCCACAGTTAAACTTTCAATCACCGGTATCGGTACTGGCGCAGTGCTGTTCAGGCGGTCCAGCCGCAACGCAATAATGCCGTCAAGGGTCGGAAACCAGATCCGCCCCTGATGCACAGCGCCTTTATTACTGCCGGCACCATTACAACAGCGGTGCGAGTCGGTCGCCGCTTCCGGCTGACGATCATCCACCAGCATGTAAAGCTCAGATACATTGCCCTGCTGCAATGCCGGATAATTAAGCCGGTAAAACCCTTCAAAATTGCTGATGATGAGTTTATCACTCACCAGCGCAGCATACATTACGCCATTGCCGGGCAGGCCATTTTGCTGACTGAAATGCTGCCAGTGGCCCGGTTTTCCTAATACAAACCCGTGGTCAAAACTGCCAATCAGCAGATTACCATCAGAAAATTCTGTTATCACACTGATAAACTTGTGGGCCAGAGGAATATCGAGCACCGGCTCAAACTCACCGGCATTACGTAAGTACAAGCCTGATTCGGTTCCCACCCAGAAGCGGCCGTGGCTGTCTGCCAGCATCGCCCTGATACTTAATTCATTTAAAGGTGGGGTGATACCTTGTTGTGATAATGTATTATTGTCCAGAACAAAGAGCCCGCCGTTGCTGCCAACCCAGATCCGCTGCTGTTCAGCCGTTAATGTGGTAATCAGCAAATGGGCAGTCTGCTCGAAGTTTTTCTGCCAGGCCAGCGTATCTGCATTCAGTAAGCTCAGCCCTGCCCGGGTACCTACCCATAAATTATTCTGCTGATGCAACATACTGTAAACATAGGGACTGGCTAACTGCTGATTGGCCAGTAACGGCTGATACCCCCCTTCTTTTAACAGTGCCATACCCTGGCTGGTGCCGACCATTAAATGGCGGTGCCAGGGCAGCACTGCCCAACTGAACGGATCGGGTATCCCTGCCGCAGTGCTGTAACGCTCCGTCATAGCATTGCGTAAGCGCATAACACCCTGGGTACGGCTACCCAGCCAGACATTGTTATGCTGATCTTCGAGCATACTTTCGATCCAGCGGAAGGGTTTATCAGTGGTGCCTGGCTGCTGTACCGGAATAACCTGAGCGCCTTTAACCTGATACAGTGCATTGAGTGTTGACACCCATACCTGCTGCTGTTTGTCCTGATAGATCAGCTCAATCTTGCTGTCCGGGCCGGCATCTGGCAGCTCCAGCAGCTGCCAGCGTCCTTGTTGCCAGCGGTACAGTCCTTTGTTTGTGCCAAGAAAAATGACACCTCCCCGGACTGTAAGTTCGGTAATCTGCAGTGCTTCGGTGGTGTCGGGCGCCGGATGCCAGCGGTATTGTTGCTGCTGATAAACACCAAAGCCGTGCTGCCCGCCAATCCATAATGTATTGTGCTGCTGATTAAGCTGAAACACCGGTCCGCTATGCTCGGCGACCGGCACAAGTTGCTGCTGCCACAGATAAAGCTGATTAGCACCGATAAAAAAACGACCATCAGCCAGCTCTGCGAAGCTGCTAACCGAGCCGGCTTTTAAATGACGGGTCTCAACAACAGTAAATTTATTGTCTGCGTAATAACTTAAACCATTTACTGTGCCAATCCACAGCCGTTGCTGGCTGTCAATGTACAAAGCGGTAATTAAATTAGATTGCAGTTGCGGTGTATTAGCCGTGTTAAACACCCGAAACTGATGACCATCAAACCTTGCCAGTCCTCCCTGAGTTCCTAACCACATATAGCCCTGTTTATCCTGAACCATGGCCGTAACCGATACCTGTGGTAACCCTGCCTCAACGGACCAGCCGCGAAACAGCAGCGATGCTTTATCCAGGGCGCCAGGCATAGCCATTGCGGCGCAACTGACTGACCACAGCATCCCTAGCTGTATCGCTGTCACAATAACTCTGATCACCAGGCCAGCTCCTTGCTCTGTTCACACACTGATAATAGTTGTCACTTTACTAAAAAGCGTTAGCAAAAGCTGACGAATGGTGATTTTTAACCACTAAGCGGTAGGGTTGCACTATTGGTCTTACCAGTGCTAAGCTCTGCCAACTGTCCGTTTTACATCAGGCTTGCTATGTCTTTGTTTAAAGCTAACTGGGGCCTTAAGCTCTTTGCCTGGCGCTATATTCCGTTAATTGGTTTTTGCTCGCCCCGGATTATCAGGATGAGCAGTCAGACTTTGGAAGTCACCATGCCGCACAGCTGGCGGACGAAGAACCATCTGGGCAGTGTCTATTTTGGTGCCCTTGCTATCGGCGCCGATCTGGCCGGTGCATTTCTGGTATTCTCTAAAGCTAAAGCCCGCGGTATTAACGCCAATTTCGCTTTTAAAGATGTACAGGGCCAGTTTTTAAAGCGCCCTGAAGCTACTGTTCATTTTACCAGCAACGATGGTGACGTTATCGACCAGATGCTCGACCAGTCGCTAAGTAGTGGTGAGCGGATCAATAAACCGGTAACGGTAGTGGTAACCTGCCCCAGCCTGCATGGCACAGAACCGATGGCGACGTTCACCCTGACGTTATCTGTTAAGGCGAAAGCCAGACGTTAGCGTCAGGTTTGCACCGGGGCAGCGGACAGTCTAAAATTGCCGTTTAATTTAACCGGCCCCCGGCCTGTCAGAGTGAAACGATGCAAGAACTCAGTGGTAACCTTTTTATTGTCTCGGCACCAAGTGGCGCCGGCAAGTCATCCCTTATCAGTGCGTTATTAAAAAAACACGGCGATATGCTGGTGAGTGTATCGCATACCACCCGTCCACCGAGGCCGGGGGAAATTGACGGCGTGCACTATCACTTTATCAGTGCAGAGCAGTTTAAGACCCTGATAGCCAATAACGAGTTTCTGGAATGGGCCGAAGTATTCGGCAACTACTATGGTACCTCCCGTAGCGCTATTGTCGCTAACCTGCGCCAGGGCATAGACGTATTTCTGGACATTGACTGGCAGGGTGCGCGCCAGATCCGCGAGCAGGCGCCGGGTACGCTGGGTATTTTTATTCTGCCGCCCAGCCTCAGTGAATTGCAGCAGCGACTGGAAAAGCGTGGTCAGGACAGCGAAAGTGTTATTGCCAGACGGATGGCTCAGGCCCAAAGCGAAATGAGCCATGCCGATGAATATGAGTACCTGATTATTAACGACAACTTTGACAGTGCCCTCAGTGAGTTTGAACGTATTGTCCTGGCTCAGCGCAGCAGCTACTCCAGCCAGCTATACAAGCAGCAGGCACTGCTTAAGCAACTGTTGGCGAAACCGGCAAAATAGCGTAAACTTAGCGGTCTTGTAATATACCTGAACACTCCGGAGTGGCGAATGGCTCGCGTAACAGTTGAAGATGCAGTAGATAAAATTGGTAACCGTTTCGATTTAATTCTGGTTGCGGCCCGTCGTGCCCGCCAACTGTCAGTCGAAGGCAAAGAACCACTGGTTGACCGTGAAAACGACAAAGCGACCGTTGTGGCGCTGCGTGAAATTGAGCAGGGTTTTATTACCAACAGCATTCTTGATGAACAGGAAAAACGTGACCAAATGCAGCAGGAAGCCACTGAAATGGCCGCGGTAGCTGCAATTATCGGTTCTGATCAGTAATAACTCCTGCCAAACTCAGCCAGCGGCGCTTTAGCCGTTGGCATCTTCGTGTTTTCGACGTATATTCTTAACTAACCCGCTTAAAAAGTGATAGCTGTCGAAGTTTGGGAGCGTTTGTGTACTTATTTGAAGGCCTGAAAAATCAAATTTCCGCCTATCTGCCTGCCGAACAGGTCAGTCTGGTGCAGCAGGCCTATGTGGTTGCGCGCGATGCGCATGCGCCGCAAACCCGCTCCAGCGGCGAACCCTACATTACTCATCCGGTCGCCGTCACCAGTATTCTGGCAGAAATGCGGATGGATCATGAAACCCTGATGGCCGCGCTGCTGCATGATGTTATTGAAGATACCGAATACAGCAAAGAAGATTTAGCCCGGCTGTTTGGTGATACGGTCGCTGAACTGGTGCAGGGCGTCAGCAAGCTCGATAAAGTTAAATTCAAAGATTATCAGGAATTTGAGGCCACAAACTTACAGAAAATGTTTATGGCGATGACGCAGGATATCCGGGTTATTCTGATAAAACTAGCCGATCGAACCCACAATATGCGCACGCTCGGCGCCCTCAGGCCGGAAAAACGCCGCCGGATTGCCAAAGAAACCCTGGAGTTGTATGCCCCTATCGCCAACCGGCTCGGTATTCACAATATTAAAAACGAGCTGGAAGATCTGGGCTTTCAGGCTTTATATCCGATGCGTTACCGGGCGCTGGGCAGTGCAGTAAAGCAGGCACGCGGTAACCGGCGCGAGTTGCTGGAAAAGGTCCAGAATGAAATCCGCGGCAGGATTAGCGATGCCGGTATTGAAGCTGATGTCAGTGGCCGTGAAAAACACCTGTACAGCATTTACCGCAAAATGAAAAACAAAGAGCTGATGTTCAATGACGTCATGGACATTTACGCGTTCCGCGTGGTGGTAAACTCAGTAGATAACTGTTACCGCATTCTCGGGCTGGTTCATAACCTGTATAAACCTATTGAAATTCGCTTTAAAGATTACATTGCCATTCCAAAACAAAATGGTTACCAGTCCCTTCACACATCATTAATTGGTCCGCACGGTATTCCGGTCGAAATTCAGATGCGTACCCGTGAAATGGATGAAATGGCCGACAAAGGTATTGCCGCGCACTGGATGTATAAATCTAATGGTGAGCATAAAGATACCACGGCA
>NZ_JAWVZF010000153.1:0-6488 GCF_033722355.1 Arsukibacterium sp.
CGGGTTGATTCAATAACGTCGCGCCGACCGTCATACCAGAAGTTCTGCTTCAGGCCAAAGCGACTGCCGGTGGCTGGCATAAATTGCCACATGCCTGACGCCCGGGCGGGTGAGTAGGCAAAGGGGTCAAATGCGCTTTCAACAATTGGCAATAGCGCAAGTTCAAGCGGCATATTTCTTTTTTCCAGTTCCTGAACAATGTAATACAGAAACGGCTGGGCCCGGCTGGCAACCCTGTCAAGGTAGCTCTGCTGTTGACTGTAGAAATTACGCTGCTCAATAATGGGTCGGGTTTGCGGAACAGTAAAGGTCAGTTGTAACTGAATTCTCTGCCACAAGTCTTCCAGCTCAGTGGCATCAAGTGGTGGCATTTGTTCCGCGGCGGTCTCGGCATACCACAGGCTATTGGCAATGTGCTCAGCACTGGCGCCTTTTATCTTCCCCTTTACTGTTTTTTTTACCGGCTTGTCGACGGTCTCAGTTGTTGATTCTGTCGTGCTGACACAGCCGCTTAGCAGTGCAACTAACATGACGGCAGAAATTTTTAAATGCATAACATAATTCCGCAGAAAAAAAGTCATGTTACCTATTCAAAGCCCGATTGCAAGTCAGGATTTAAACCGATCTTTCATCGATCGAAGCGTGCGGAACAGGCCAACAGCACTATCTTGCTGATAGCGTTGTTGCAACACCTTGTTTTCACATCGCAAAAATGGATTGACTTGTCGCTCAGTCGCGATATCTGTAGGAAGGGTGGGTTTATTTTGCTGGCGCAAATGCTGACAAGATTGCTGATAAGCCTGCAGTGTCTGGTTTTCAGGTTCAACCGTCAGGGCAAACTGCAGATTAGCCAGCGTGTATTCATGGGTGCAATAGACAATCGTATCGCCGGGTAAAGTCGCAAGCTTTTGTAACGACTGATATAATTGCTCCGCTGTACCTTCAAATAAGCGACCGCAGCCGGCGCTGAATAACGTATCACCGCAAAATAAGTATGGTTCGCTGTAAAAACCGATGTGGCCAAGAGTATGTCCCGGTAAATCAATAACCTGAAAGCGAAGATCAAACGGAGATAGAGTAACAGTATCATGTTGCCAAACTGGCTCGGTTAACAGTTTAACAGCGTGCTGCTCGGCAGCCGGGCCAATAATCCGAACATCCGGCCACACTTGCTGCAGTTCTGCAATGCCACCGGTATGGTCATGATGGTGGTGGGTGATAAGAATCGCATATAAGGTTTTCTGTTGTTGTTGCAAAAATTGCAGGACAGGTTTAGCGTCACCTGGATCTACCACGACACAAAAAGGGCTGTCAGGCTGACAGAGGCACCAAATATAGTTATCCTCAAAGGCAGCCAGCGGGCTGATAGTCAGCTTCAGCTTCTCTTTTGACATTAATAAAAAGCTCTCTCAACATTAAAGCAGGCATAACCTTATCATGAAACCGGCATTAAACGAAAACGAACCGCAGGTCCCCGCAAGCTGGCAGGCGTTTTTACAGGGGCCGGCGTTAGCCAGAGCGATAGCTGAGCAATTGCAACCCTGGTGGCAGCAAATTTTTGGGTATTACTTACTGAAAGTTGGTGATTTAAGCAGTGATCTGGTGCTGCCGGGATGTAAGGTAAAACATCAGATCCATTTAGGTAGTGCTGATAATGGCAAAAGTCATTTGGTTGCCTTACCTGATACCTTGCCCATTGGCAGCCAGAGTATAGATGCTGTTCTGCTCAGCCAATGTCTGGAATATCAGGCTGATCCGCATCACATTGTGCGCGAAGCACACCGGGTGCTGCTACCCGATGGATATTTGTTGTTAACCGGGTTTAATCCGCTGAGTATTCTGGGATTATTAGGATTTGCTCCCTGGCTGAAACATCGAAATCCGTGGCAGGGACGTTTTTTTTCAGCCGGCCGGGTCAAAGACTGGTTACACCTGATTGGTTTTGAAGTGCTCGCAGAGCAACGCTTTTTTTATGGCAGTATGCTGGTTAATGAGTACACCAACAATAGTATTCAACGTTTTGCAGAGAAATATCTGAATTACTTTGCCGGTTGTTATCTGCTGGTTGCCCGCAAACGTGAATTACCTTTGACGCCAATCCGGCCACGATGGCAATTAACGCCTGCTTTTAGTCAAGGTGTAAAAGGGATTAGTGCCCGTCATGGATGTCGGTAAGCCTTAATCCCTGGCAGAGTTAATCAGCTTACTCTGTGAGCTGAGTTAACGTGTAACCCTGTTGCTGTAACAGTTGAAGCAGGCCATGTTCGCCTGCGAGGTGCAAAGCGCCTACCAGCACCATGGCGGTATTTTGATCACGACGAAGTGCCTGTAATGCCGGCAGCCAGGCCTGGTTGCGTTTTACCAGCAAATTCTCATACATCTGGGGAACTTCTTTTAAATCGGCAATAAATAATTGTTCCAGTTTACTGGCGTCACCACTGCGCCAGGCTTGCTTCATCTCAACTAACTGGTCCTTGACTTTATGCATATCATCCAGGGTCGAACTGATGGTCAGATCAGGATCAAGCTGATTGATGCCATCGAGCACTGCAAAATGCTCATCCAGCGTTTCCAGACCGGCAACTTGTTTATTCTGTTGCTGAGCCAACTGCATATAATGCATATCAACACCGGTCTCTGCTGCCCCTAAGCGTTGCATTTCAACATTGGCCAGCATCATCGCCGCAAAGCCAGGTTTAAAACGGTTGATGGCTGAGATTGGAATTTCACGCGCTGTCGCATAGGCTTGCAGTTGCTGATACACTTTGGGCGAAAGCACCTGTTCGAGGGTTTTGCCGTCACTGTAGGTATTTTGCTGCATCATTTTGGTCAGGCTGGCCGGGCTGGTTAATGCGTTTAAGTCAGTCTCGAACAGTAACTGGCTACTGGCGTTAAACGCTGTATCATAAGCTGCAGGCAGCGGATAATCTGTTTTACTTAACAGGTGAACGGTACCAGCCAGGTAAAAATGGTGGCCATCTTTACTGACTTTCCAGACACTGGCAGCCATGACCGAACCGCAGAGCAACAGCAGCGATATACCCAATAGCCTAATTAATAAACGCATGGTGTCTCCTTGAATGCCAGTATTTTTTTTGAAAAAAACTTACCACATTAAATCATCTGGGATCTGATAATCGGCATATGGATCATCTTCATCAGGCTGTTGTTGTTTAGTATTGAGCAAGACGATACTGGCAGCATCCCGTTGCATGACTTTCTCAGCTACCTGCGCCGGAATTAACACATATTGCTCGCCCATGCGGGCGATAGCAACTAAGCCCCGGCTTAGTTCATCGTGCACTTTGCCAGTGACATAAAGCTTTTTTACCAGCTTACCATCAACAAAGTTAAAGCCGACATCGCCCTTACTGTTGATTAAATTGGTTTCAATAATTTGTTTCACCTGAGCTGTAATCGCTTTCTGCGCCAATTCAGCTTGTTTTTGCCGGTTTAATTCACGATCGCGGGCAACTTGTTCAGCTCTGGCCTGCTGTGCCAGTGTGGTTGCCGGATTCCCGGGGACCGCTTTTTTACCAGCCTGGGTTTTAATCTGGTGTTTTTCTTTTTTTACTTTCTTCACTTTCTTGGCATCGGCCAGGCCAGCTTTTAACAGCTGGTCACGTAACGCATTACTCATAACAGGGCTACTCAGGTTGGAAGCTAATTAAGCACTTAGTGTACCTTAAGCAATCTTATTAACTCAAATGGGCCAGTTCGGTTATCATATACCAGTACTCCAAGCTAACGAGGTTAATTTTGCCATTTAAAGATTTAGCGTTAGATCCCCGCTTGCTCCGGTCTGTTCAGCATCTGGGCTTTGACAAACCGACGGAAATCCAGCAGGAAGCCATACCGGCCGTGATGATTGGCCGTGATTTAATTGTCTCGTCACAAACAGGCTCAGGTAAGACGCTGGCGTATTTACTGCCGATGATGCAGCGGTTGTTAAAAAGCCGGGCGTTATCCAAACAGGATGCCAGGGCGTTAATTCTGGCGCCAACCCGGGAGCTGGCAAAGCAGGTCTATGCTCAGCTACGCTTACTTATTGCCAATACGCCGGTTACGGCGGCGTTAATTGTCGGGGGGGAGAACTTTAATGATCAGGAAAAAAATCTGAAACGTCAGCCGACTATTGTTGTGGCAACGCCTGGACGTTTTGTTGACCATCTAGAGCATAAGACATTGTTTTTGCAGGGCCTGGAGATGCTGATACTGGATGAAGCCGATCGCATGCTCGATCTTGGGTTTTTACCGCAGCTTACCGTGATAAATAAAGCAGCTGATCATCGTTTACGTCAGACATTATTATTTTCAGCGACGCTTGATCATGCTGAGGTGGATAATCTGGCACTGGCTTTACTGAAAAACCCTTACCGGATTGCAGTGGGTGCAGGCTATCAGCAGCATCAGGACATTGAACAGCAGTTTTACTTAGCTGATAACTTAAGTCATAAAGAAGCATTGCTGGCACATTTTTTAACGCAGCAAAGCATTAAACAAATGATAATGTTTACAGCGACCCGGGCTGATGCCGAAAGGTTAACCAGTGTTTGTGAGGCCGCAGGATTTACCGCAATTGCGCTAAGCGGCAAATTATCCCAGCAGCAACGAAACAGTGTAATGCAACAATTTGCCAGCGGTAAATTTCAGGTGTTGGTGACAACTGATTTAGCATCACGCGGACTTGATTTGCTGCAGGTATCGCATGTCATTAATTTTGATTTACCCAAACATCCTGAAGAATATGTTCACCGGATTGGCCGCACTGGACGCGCTGGTGCGAAAGGGCAGGCGATATCTCTGGTAGGTCCAAAAGACTGGCCCAGTTTGCAGCGTATTGAGCGGTTTTTACGCCATGCCATAACGTTTTCAGTGGTGGAATCACTACCGGCACGCTTTAGCGGCAGCAAAGCACCGGCCGAGAAAGCGACAGCAGCACCTAAGGCGATAACAGCAAAAAAATACCACAATCCGCGTCCGGCAAAGGCTGGCACTGCTGCAAATAAGCCTGCACCCTACTTTGAAGGTGGCGATGATGGCAGCGGACCGGTAAGACGGAAAAAATAAATCCTGTGATGCTTAATTGTACAGCGATTTTACTGCTACACTGAAAATGCTTAAGTCGTACCAGCTGACGGTAAAACGTTCTGGCAGATGCGATTTAGCTGGTGCGGCCTGTAAGAAAATATATTTTCTGCTCGTCCGGTATTTATGTTGACCGCATAATCAGCATAACTGATAATGCGTTTGAATATTTAGCCACCCGATTAGCTGGCCGAGAATATTTAAGTCGCCGAAATTTCGGCAAATTTAGTTAAAGTAAGAGAGTGTTATGTCACAGTTAATTTCTGGTACAGTTAAGTGGTTCAACGAAGATAAAGGTTTTGGTTTCATCGAGCGCGAAGGCGGCAAAGACGTATTCGTTCATTTCCGCGCTATCAATGGCACAGGCCGCAAAACTTTAGTTGAAGGTCAACGCGTAACTTTCGAAGTTACCGAAGGTCAGAAAGGTCCACAGGCTGAAAACGTCACTGTAACCGGTTAATCTGATAGTTTTTGTAAAGAGCCAGCCATTGAGCTGGCTTTTTTATTGCCGCTATTGCCCCAGCCTGTAGCCGTCTTTGCTATATCGGGACGCTAAGTCTGGTTTTTATGCCGGCAAATTAAGTGCCACCCCCTGCTCATTTGTCAATGGTGAAGGGTTTCAAAAGGCAAACATAACTGGCCTGGATGGGGTGAGTTGAAACCAAGTTGCAAGCCTACCAGGCGCACCCCCTGTTGCTGCCGACGTTGCCATGCCTGATCTAACAAGGGTAAAAACTGTTCCAGGCTGGCTGTTTGTGCCTGACATTCGACCGTAGTTTGCCTGAAATCACTGAATTTAAGTTTAACGCCGATTTTCTGTAAGCCTCTTTTACTTTGATTTTCCAGTCGCAGCTGCAGTTTTGGCCATAACTTATTTAAAGCCTGAACACACTCTGGATATGCCGTTATATCTGTTGCCAGAGTATGTTCCACACCTATTGACTTAGCATGGCGCTCGGTTCGAACCGGCCGCTCATCAATACCCTGGCTGCGTTTTATCAGGGTATCAGCCATGGCGCCAAAATGCTTCACCAGTAAAGCCAAATCACACTGTGCAATATCTTTGCAATGGGTTAAGCCAAGCCGGCCCAGACGCTCTGCCGTTTTACTGCCTACCCCCGGTATTTTCGCCAAGGGCAATTTCTGTACGAAAGCTGCAACCTGCTCCGGAGTAATAACAAAGAGGCCATCGGGTTTATTTTCATCGCTGGCAATTTTTGCCAGAAATTTATTAGGTGCGACGCCGGCTGATGCTGTCAGACCGGTTTCTGCCAGAATTACCCGGCGAATATCCTCAGCTATCCGGGTGGCACTGCCGGCAAAATGAGGGCTCTGACTGACATCAAGGAAGGCTTCATCAAGTGACAACGGCTCTATAACATCACTATAACGCTGGAAAA
>NZ_JAWVZF010000154.1:0-6472 GCF_033722355.1 Arsukibacterium sp.
TTACCGGATGGCTAAGGCCGCCTTAAATGCCGGCAGCGTATCACTGGCTAACGATCTGGCGCCGCGCAACATCAGTGTTGGCATTTACCACCCCGGTTATGTGCAGACTGAAATGGTTAGTTACGGCGGCGATATCAGCCCCGATGAAGCCGCCCGGCGTTTAACCGGCCTGATCAGCGAGCTGAGCCGGGCCAATAGCGGCAAGTTTTACCACAGCAATGGCAGTGAATTGCCCTGGTAAACAGAGCAGTGGCCCGGTCAAAGTTTTGGCTGGGCCCGGCTGATAAGCGCCGCACAATCAATACCCGCCGGTAAGGTACCGAAGTTTACACGGCAGCCCGGCGTTAACCGGCTGCTGATATAGGCCTCTGCCAGCCATGGCTCACCGTATTGCAGCAATACGCTTGCCTGCAGCGCTAACGCCATCTGATCGACCACAGTGCGGGCCCGGTATTGCAGGCTGTCCGTATCGCTGAACTGTGGCTTTAATTGCGAAACAAATTTATCGTATAGTGTGTTCTGGCCGCTATTGTGTTCCAGCTCAGCAAAATAAGCAGCCATGACCTCTGGCGTTTTGGTAATGGCTCTCAGTACATCTAAACACTGCACATTGCCAGAGCCCTCCCAGATGGCATTAACCGGCGCTTCCCGATACAACCGCGGCAGTATATTCTCTTCGACATAACCCACCCCACCAATACATTCCATCGCTTCATAACAAAACTGCGGTGCCCGTTTGCATATCCAGTATTTGCCTACTGCCGTGGCCAGGCGCATAAAGTGTTGCTGCTGTGGCTGCTCCGGTAAATCTAGCGCATGAGCCACCCGCATACTGAGCGCCAGCGCCGCTTCACTTTCCAGCACCAGATCAGCCAGCACATTTTGCATCAGCGGTTGCTGCTGCAAGTTTTTACCAAAAGCACTGCGCCCGGCCGTGTGCTGAAGTGCCTGGGCCAGTGCTGCCCGCATCAGTGCTGCTGAGCCGGTCATACAATCAAAGCGGGTCATGGCGACCATCTCAATTATGGTGGCAACACCCCGGCCTTCGTCACCCACCCGCCAGGCAAAAGCACCACGAAATTCCACCTCTGACGAAGCATTAGAACAATTGCCCAGCTTGTCTTTTAATCGTTGAATATAAAACTGGTTTTTACTGCCGTCAGGCCGCCAGCGCGGTAGTAAAAAACAACTTAAACCGGCATCGGTATAAGCCAGGGTTAAAAACGCATCACACATCGGTGCAGAGCAAAACCACTTATGCCCCACCAGTTCATATTCACCACTGGTCGCCAGCGGGTACGCCCGGGTAGTATTGGCCCGGACATCGGAGCCGCCTTGTTTTTCGGTCATCGCCATGCCGATGGTCAGGCCTTTTTTGGCAAAATAAGGAATATTCCGCTCGTCATACTGACTGGCGGTTATTTTCGGCAGCCAGTCTCTGGCAAGTTCAGGAGCATGCGCCAGCGCCGGTACCGCGGCAAATGTCATGGTAAGCGGGCAACCTGTGCCGGCATCAGCCTGCATATGCTGATACACCAGCGCAGCCCGGGCAACATGGGCACCAGGCTGAGGCGCTGTCCAAGGCAGCGCATGCATGCCGGCGGAGATGGCGGCTTGCATCAGCTGATGATAAGCCGGCTGAAAGCGAACCTCATCAATCCGGTTGCCAAAACGGTCATGCGAGTGAAATTCCGGCAGATACCGGTTTGCCAGTATCCCGGCCTCTGCCAGTTCACCGCCACACAGGGCGCCGTAGTCGCGCAGTCTGGCATTGGCGTAGTCACCTTCAAAACGCGCGGTCCAGTACTGCAATGTCAGGTCTGATAAATAGGTATTGTACGGTGTCAGCGCAGCCGGCTGATTAAATACGGTATGGGTTTCCGGCTGTGCTTTATGCTCAGCCAGCGAAAAGGAGCCCGGGGTTTGCTCTGTCATCAACTGCTCCGCACTTACTCTGCTATTGGCTGTTATCAGTGAAGCACGAACTGCTGCCAGGCTCAAGGTTACGTTAGGTTAAAAAGCCGGCCCGGATTAGCGGACCGGCAACGCGGCTCTGGCCGGATCCTAATGTTTACTATCCAGCAGTGCCTGCAGCTGCTGTAACTGCTCCTGGCTTAAATCAGCGCTTTCCAGTAAGCGTTTTATTGCCTCAAATTTATGTTCCTTTGCCTGGGCATGGATCTCAATAATCCGGTGTTCATCGGGTTCGCCATCACCGCGGCGCACCACGATATGCTTAACATTCTCAAATTCATGCCAGTTTACTTTTGGTGGATGAGGCGGCGCGGGGGGCGCCGGCGGCGCTTCTGTTAACAGCTTCTCCAGTTTCTGCCGTTGCTCCGGTGCCAGTTCAGCGCTGAATTGCTGCCACTCGGCACTGTCACGCCAGTTCTCCCCGCTAAAGCGCCACTCTTTCTTTTCACCGTCCTGCATAATTACAATCCGGGTTTCCTGTTCTTTTACCTGCTCCGGCTGCTCTGCCTGTGCCTGCGGCAAAGCACAGCCGGTTAACAGCGTAACCAGTGCTGCAGTCAGTATGCTTATTTTCATAAGGTTGCTCCTTGTGTTTATCAGTTGCCAGATATCTCTGCAGCCATAACAATGAAAGATCAATGCCAATATTTTTATCATTTAAAATCAGATAGCTGGAGAATTCCTCGCTATTATTATCCTGATATCTGCCACCGGACATCCCGATATCGGGATAATTTCAGTTGGCAGCAGACTGGCCATAGCGGTTAACGTGTTGATAGTCGCTGTTGATCGCGATTTTGGCAAACTGGCACAGTGGTTGTAAGCTAAGCTACAAAGTCGGTTATCAGAGCAGTAATATGTCAATTCGCTGGGTACTCAGTCTGGGTATTGTATTTTTATTATTGATTATGGCGCTAAGTCAGATTTGGCTGGTGCGGTTTTTTCAGGGTCAGATTGAGCAGCAAATCAGCAGTAGCAGCAGCGAAATGACCCGGGTTGTGCTGGCACAGACTGCCAGCCAGCTTGAAGCGATTGTTAAACGTCCACCTTCTCCGCCACCGCCGCCCGGTGCCGCGCCCAGACAGCGCCAGGTGCAAATCATTGAGATCGAAAGAGACGGTCAGTTGCTGAATATTGAAGAACTTGCCGAAGCTGGCAGGCACGAGCAATTGGCGGTGGAGCGTATTCTGGCTCAGATAGATGCGGAAAAACTGCACGCCCGGGCCGAGCAGTTACACCAGAGTGGCCGCTTTTGGCATGCCGGGCCATTGATTGCCGAATTTACCCGCTACACGATGTTGCTGATTGCCGCCAGTACCCTGTTGGCCATGCTGGTCGCGCTATGGCTGGGCCACCGGCTTATCCAGCCGCTGCAGCGGCTGGTAGGGGGCTTTAAGCAGTTACAGCAGGGGCAGCTCGGACAGCAGGTCGCGGTCACCGGTTTAGCCGAGTATCGTTATGTCAGCGAGCAATTTAATCAGATGAGCCGCCAGCTGGCAGCCCTGGCTGCACAGGCAGAGCAGCATCAGCAACAACAGCATTTAGCAGAGCTGGGCGAAATCAGCCGCGGTATGGTGCACGCGTTGCGTAATCCTATTCACACCTTAAGCTTATTGCTGGAGCAGGTCGCCAGTAGTGATGATCCGGCTTTGCGCCAGCGCTTAAGTGAACAGGCTGAACAGAAAATGCAGCATATCAACCGCAACCTGACTGCCATGCTAACGCTAAGCTGTGCTGACATAAATCGCAGCCAGCAGGTAGTACTGCAAAATGTGCTGGATGATTTATTGCTGGAATTCAGTAATGATAACTTGAATTTTAAGCTCAGTGGTGACAGCGGAGCCAGTCTGGCCGGTGCCGAAGCCGAACTGCGCAGTATTTTTCATACCCTGTTAGCCAATGCCGCTGAAGCAGTAACAGGCCGCGGTCAGATCAGTATTGATGTGCAAAGCAGCCCGCAACAGATACAGGTGACGATTTGTGACGATGGCCCGGGGATCAGTGCTGATATAGAACCGCGCTTGTTCAGCCCGCATTGCTCCAGTAAAGCTGATGGCGCCGGCATGGGGCTGTATCTCGCCAGCCGGCTGCTGAAACTGTATTATCACGGCACCATTACACTACACAACCGGCCGCAGGGTGGCTGCTGTGCTACGGTCACTTTTGCAGGAGCAGCGCAATGACAGCAACGATACTGCTGGTCGAGGATGATAATGAGCAACGTCAACTACTCGCTAAATTGTTACAGGCCGAACAGTATCAGGTATTCTGCGCGGCCACCGTGCCAGATGCGTTGCTGCTGCTGAAGCAACACCCCCAGATAGAACTGGTATTCAGTGACTGGAAACTGGCGAATGACACCGGTTTAACCATCTTAAATTATGTGCGCAGTAACCTGCCGGAACTGGGTTTTGTGGTCGCCACCGCTTATGGCTCGGTCAGCCATGCGGTTGAAGCAATCCAGGCTGGCGCTGATGACTATTTACCCAAACCGTTTAAGCGCCAGGAACTGCTGCTGGCGGTGAGCAAAGGCTTAGCCGCCAAGCGGCTACGCAGCCAGAACCGCCAGTTAAGCCAGCAGCTGAGTGAGCAACGCCAACTGGTCGATTTAATTGGTAAAGCCCCCTGCATGCAGCAGTTGTTTCAACGCATTAACCGGGTTTCAAACAGCGATGCGACGGTGCTGATCAGTGGCGAAAGCGGTACCGGCAAAGAACTGGCTGCCCGCGCCCTGCATCAATTATCGTCCCGCTGTAAAGGGCCTTTTATCGCCATTAACTGTGGCGCCATTCCTGAGCAACTGGCTGAAGCAGAGCTGTTTGGCGCTGAGAAAGGCGCCTACACCGGTGCCCATCAGGCAAAAGCCGGTAAGTTTGAAGCCGCCGCCGGTGGTACCTTATTTCTGGATGAAGTGGCTGAACTGCCGTTAAGTCTGCAGGCAAAGCTGTTGCGCCTGCTGCAGGAGGGCAAAGTCACCCGGCTGGGCAGTCATCAGGAAATCACGCTGGATGTACGGTTAATTGCCGCCAGCCATCAGGATTTAGCCCAGGCCGTACACGACGGTCGCTTTCGGGAAGACTTATATTACCGGTTAAATGTGGTGCCATTGCATATGCCGGCACTGCGCCAGCGCAGTGAGGATATTCCGCAGTTAATACAGCATTTTCTGAGGATCAGTCAGCAACGCTATCAGCTTTCAGCTCCCGCTTTAACCAAAACCACGCTGAAAAAGTTAATGGATTACCCCTGGCCCGGCAATGTACGCGAACTGGCTAACCGGATAGAGCGCTTCGTTTTACTGGATGATGAGCAGGAACTGCTGGCAGGGTTAACCAGCAGTGGCGCCGCTGCTGGCAAGTTTATGCTGCCGGCAGAGGGGCTGAACTGGCAGCAGCATGAGCAAGACTGTCTGCAGCAGGCACTGAATCGCGCGGGCGGCAATAAAGCCCAGGCGGCCAAGCTGTTGCAACTGCCTTATAAAACCCTGCTGTACCGGTTGGAAAAATACCGGTTAGCCCCGTAAAACGGCTTATTCTAAGACGATGTCATCCAGTTCAAAGCTGAATTCGCCCGCAGGGCCATTCCACAGCAACATGCTAACGGCCTGCGTATTTAAGCCGTTAAATGCGGACAGCGGCAGTTCAACGGTTTGCCAGTCGGCAGTCACAGCAAAACGCTGGCTGACGGGCATAAAGCTGCCAGCTGAAAATGCAGCCAGCCGGTACTCGCCCGGGGTGCCGCGTATGGTAAAACGTACCGTATTAACCGCACTGAGGTTACTGCCCTGCTCGATATTGTCACCGGTTTGCCAGGCGACTCCAGCCCAGGGATAGGCAAAACCAGGCCGGCTGGCACCTGTTACCTGCAGGACCCCATGCTGTACGCTGATGGCGGCTGATGACTTGCCCTGCATCATGCTGTCGCTGCTGGCGCTAAAACTGCCACTACGGGCGCTTAAGTCAGCAGTAAAATCGGCGATCAGCCCGCTGACCACGGCCTTATTTGCCACCGGCAGTGATGGCTGATGCCGCCAGCCATTTTTCCAGATTGCTGCCGGTGCCAGCAAAGTGGTCAGGTCTGTCATCGGGTTATCGTTAAGCAGCAACATGTCGGCTTTGTAGCCCGGCCGCAAATATCCCACCTCGTTAAGAGCAAAGGCTTGTGCCGGCGCAGACGTAGCACTTTGCAGTACCTGCAACAGTGGCACGCCAGCCCGTTGCAACAGCACCATTTCCACGATTAAACTGACACCATGGGCCGTATTGGGGTTGGGTGCATCAGAGCCGGCCAGCAGTAAGATACCGGCATCGGCCATCAGTTTAGTATTGGCATTTAACAGCTGAAAACGGTCTGTGGGGATTGCAGCATGGCTGAAACGCTCCGTTAAACTGTTTATCGCTGCCGGCTTCAGCCAGGCTGGCGGGGCCTGCAGCAACAATTCGTCATTTATTCTGCCCCCGAGCATGCCTTCCATCACGGTGATGGTTGGAATGATAAA
>NZ_JAWVZF010000155.1:0-6371 GCF_033722355.1 Arsukibacterium sp.
GCAGGTACAACGGGGCGATGTGCTGTCCAGTTTATTTAAAAAAGCCAATGTCAGCCAGCAGACGATGCTGGATATTCTGGCATTAGGTGACAGTACCAAAACCCTGACTAAGTTATTTCCCGGCGAAGTACTGGAGTTCGGCTTAAATGAACAAGGCGAGCTTAGTGAATTACGCTATGCAATTAACAAACTGAAAACGTTAAAAATCAGTCGTGACCCAACCGGGAATTTTATTGCTGAAGAGCTGGAGAAAACAGTCGAACATCGACAGCAATTTGCCAGCGCAGAAATTAAGTCCAGCTTTTGGAGTGCAGGCATCGAAGCCGGACTATCCGAAGCTCAGATCATGAACCTAGCCGGCATTTTTGGCTGGGATATCGACTTTGGCCTCGACTTGCGAGCCGGTGACAGTTTCAGTGTGATCTACCAGGCTAATTATGTTGATGGTGATTTTGTTGGCTATGGCACCATTATCGCAGCCCAGTTCCAGAACCAGGGTCAGATAATTCAGGCCGTGCGCCACACCGATGGCAATTATTATAAGCCGGATGGCGCCAGTATGCGCCAGGCCTTTTTGCGGGCGCCGGTCAGCTTTCAGTACGTCAGCTCCAATTTCAACCCAAGACGCCTGCATCCGGTCCTCGGTAAAGTCCGCGCTCATAATGGTGTCGATTATGTCGCGCCGGTCGGCACCCCCATTATGGCTGCCGGTGACGGCAGAGTAACGCACTCTGCCTACAATAACCTTAATGGTAATTACGTATTTATTAAACACGCCAATAATATCGTTACCAAATACCTGCATTTGTCGCGGCGTAATGTCAAGGTTGGCGACAAAGTAAAACAAGGTGAAACGATCGGCCGGCTCGGTGCTACCGGCCGGGTCACCGGTGCCCATCTGCATTATGAGTTTTTACTGAATGGCGTACACCGCAACCCCCGGACAGTTAAGCTGCCTCAGGCCACACCGTTGCAGGGTAAAGAACGCGAGCTGTTTATTGCCAGCGCCACACCTGTATTAGCTGAACTTCAGACAAAAGAACGGGTGTTACTGGCAAAAGCGGCACCCTGAGGCCGCAGTCTGATGTATTACATTGGCATTATGTCAGGCACCAGTCTTGATGGTATCGATCTGGTGCTTGTCAGTTTTACCCCGCAACCCACGCTGATCTGCAGCCTGTTACATTCTTATCCCGTCGGGCTTAAACAACAACTGCAACAACTTTGCCAACCAGGCATTAATGAAATTGAATTATTAGGGCCGACTGAGCAACAGCTGGCATACTGCTATGCTGCGGGCGTGGCAGCATTACTGGCGAAAGCAGGGCTGGCGGCAAGCCAGATCAGTGCTATTGGCTGCCATGGCCAGACTGTCCGCCACCGGCCGGATGGTCAATATCCGTTTACGATCCAGATTGGTGATATGCATAAACTGGCGATGCTTTGCCAAATTCCGGTTATAGCAGACTTCCGGCGCAAAGATATTGCTTATGGCGGTCAGGGTGCGCCGTTAGTGCCGGCTTTTCACCGCGCCGTATTTGATAAGGCAGATAAGCGCCGGGCTATTGTCAATATCGGTGGCATTGCAAATGTCACGCTGCTTAATGAGGGGGCGGCAGTCACCGGCTTTGATACCGGCCCTGGCAATGCGCTGCTGGATAACTGGGTGATGTATTGTCATGGCAAACCTTATGATGAACACGGCAGGTTTTGCCGGCAGGGACAGTTACAACCTGAATTACTGGCGGCAATGCTGAGCGATTCCTACTTTGCCAGAGCCGCGCCCAAGAGCACCGGCCGGGAATATTTCAACCTTGACTGGCTACAGCAATTCAAACCTGAACGCTATAACGCGGCAGACGTGCAGCGCACCCTCTGCCGTCTCACTGCCCAAAGCATCGCCAATAGTCTGGATAACGCAGTGCAACAGGTGTATGTCTGTGGCGGCGGTGTCCACAACCCGCTGATAATGGAAGATCTGAGCGTATTATTAACGCGGTGCAATGTTAGCAGTACCGCTGTGCTAGGTGTTGATCCCGATTGGGTGGAAGCAATGGCATTTGCCTGGCTGGCCTGGGCTTATCAGCATCAGGTTACCGGCAACCTGCCAGAGGTCACCGGTGCCAGCAAAGCCTGTGTGCTAGGGGTGGCTTATCAACCTTAACGCGCCAACCCCTCGCTGTTAGCCTACCAATGCCAGCAGAATGCCGGCAGCCACTGCTGAGCCAATAACGCCGGCGACATTTGGCCCCATGGCATGCATTAATAAAAAGTTATGTGGATTGGCCTGTAAACCGACTTTGTTAACGACCCTTGCTGCCATTGGCACAGCAGACACCCCGGCAGCACCTATTAATGGATTGATTGGCTGTTTTGACAATTTTGACATCAGCTTAGCCATTAATACACCGGTCGCCGTGCCAATCGCAAATGCTATTGCCCCCAGTACCAGAATGCCCAGGGTCTGGGTGGTTAAGAATTTATCCGCACTGAGTTTGGAGCCTACTGCCAGCCCAAGGAAAATAGTCACAATATTGATAAGCTCATTTTGAGCCGTTTTACTTAAACGTTCTACCACCCCCGCTTCACGCATCAGGTTACCGAGACAAAACATCCCGATTAGCGGCGCGGCAGTTGGCAGTAACAGAATAGTCAGCAGCACCAACATTAAAGGGAAAAGAATTTTCTCCCGTTTGCCAACGGAGCGCAGCTGAGTCATTTGAATTTCACGCTCTGCTTTATTCGTCAGCGCCTTCATGATTGGCGGCTGAATGATAGGCACCAGCGCCATATAGGAATATGCAGCAACGGCTATGGCACCCAGCAAATCAGGAGCCAGTTTTGACGCCAGAAAAATGGCAGTCGGCCCATCGGCGCCACCGATTATGGCAATAGCAGAGGCCTCTTTCAGCGTAAAACTTAACCCTGGCACCCAGTTCAGCGCAATAGCACCAAACAAGGTCGCAAAAATGCCAAATTGTGCCGCAGCACCCAGTAACAGCATACGGGGATTAGCAATTAGGGCACTAAAGTCGGTCATGGCACCAACGCCCATAAAAATCAGCAACGGGAAAATACCGGTGCCGATACCTACTTCATATATCATGTAGAGTAAGCCGCCAGGCTCCCCCATACCGGCCAGCGGGATATTCGTTAATATCGCACCAAAGCCAATGGGCAACAACAACAGCGGCTCAAAGCCACGGGCAATCGCCAGATATAACAGCACAAAGCCCACCAGCATCATCACTACCTGCCCGACAGTAAAATGCACAATGCCGGTCGACGCAATCAGGGTATTAAGCTCGTCCATCAAAATTCCTTAAACCGCTAGTACTATTCAAAACTAATCAGTACGTCACCGGTACTGACCGCATCACCTGCTGCCACATGAATATTGGCAATAGTACCATCAGCCACTGCCCGCACCTCAGTCTCCATTTTCATCGCTTCCATGATAATAACGACGTCACCCCGCTTAACCGTTGCGCCAACCTTAGTGGTAATTTTCCAGATATTCCCCGCCAGGGGAGCATTCAAGGTAGCACTGCCCGTCACGGAGGCACTGCCTGGTATATTTTCGGACACCACCGGTTTAATGCTGTTTAATTCGCCGCCCGGCGCCACTTCAACTTCGTATACTTTGCCATCCACCCGCACGCTGTATGCTGCCGGCCCGGTTGACACCGTTTTTGCTTTTTGATTATCCGCAGTGCTCTGCTGTTGTGCTTCATCAGCCTCTGGAGCCGGTTCAAATGCGGCTGGGTTATTACGGTTCTTCAGAAACTTCAGGCCGACCTGCGGAAATAAGGCATAGGTCAACACATCATCAATGCTGTCTTTTGCCAGATCGATTGACTCAGCCTTGGCAATATCCCGTAACTCACTGTCAAGTCTGGCCATTTCAGGTTCCAGTAAATCAGCGGGCCGGCAAGTTATCGGTTCAGCTCCGTTCAGCACTTTCTGCTGTAATTCACGATTGACCGCTGCTGGCGTTGCCCCGTATTCCCCCTTTAACACGCCCGCCGTTTCTTTCGTGATACTTTTATAGCGCTCGCCGGTCAGCACATTCAATACAGCCTGAGTACCAACAATTTGCGACGTTGGTGTAACCAGCGGGATAAAGCCGAGATCCTCTCTGACTTTTGGTATTTCCTGTAACACATCATCGAGTTTGTCCAGTGCACCCTGCTCTTTTAACTGGCTTTCCATATTCGTCAGCATGCCGCCGGGCACCTGAGCGAGCAGGATCCGGGCATCGACGCCTTTTAACGATCCCTCAAAACGGGCATATTTTTTGCGAACATCACGGAAATAGGCAGCAATTTCGGCTAATAATTCAAGATTAAGGCCAGTGTCCCGCTCAGTGCCCTCGGTAATGGCTACCATTGTCTCGGTCGCACTATGGCCGTAAGTCATACTCATCGATGAGATGGCGGTGTCCAGCATATCGATGCCTGCGTCAATCGACTTTTGATAAGTTGCAGTGCTAAGCCCGGTGGTTGCGTGACATTGCATGGCCAGCGGGATACTCGTTGCTTCTTTAATCCGGGTTACCAGCTCTTCAGCGACATAAGGTTTTAGCAGTCCGGCCATATCCTTAATAAAGATGGAGTCACAGCCCATATCCTCCAGTTGTCGTGCCATATCAACCCACATATCAACAGTGTGTACCGGAGAGACCGTATAAGAAATAGTACCCTGGGCATGAGCACCAACACCTTTCGCGGCCTGCACTGCAGTCTGCAGATTCCGGATATCATTCATTGCATCGAAAATACGGAAGACATCGACGCCATTGGCATGGGCCCGCTCGACAAAGGCTTTTACCACATCATCCGCATAATGGCGGTAACCGAGTAAATTCTGGCCACGGAGTAACATCTGCTGGCGGGTGTTGGGCATGGCTTTTTTTAACTCCCGGATACGGTGCCACGGATCCTCTCCCAGATACCGAATGCA
This sequence comes from Arsukibacterium sp., assembly GCF_033722355.1. Lineage (GTDB taxonomy): Bacteria > Pseudomonadota > Gammaproteobacteria > Enterobacterales > Alteromonadaceae > Alishewanella. The sequence goes on from NZ_JAWVZF010000155.1 coordinate 4,963, forward strand.
GGCATCAAACGTCGCGCCGCCCCAGGATTCCATCGACCAGTAACCTACCTGATCAAGTTTGCCGGCAATCGGTAACATATCTTCCAGACGCAGGCGGGTTGCCAGTAAAGACTGGTGCGCATCGCGCAACACTAACTCGGTTAATAATAAAGGCTTCGTCATGCCAGCTTCTTCCTCTTATTTATGTTGTTGGCGATACTGGTGAACTGCAGCACTGATTGCGGCGACCACAGCAGGCGATACGCCATTGCTGGCAGTCTCTGATTTACGGCTGTTGTCAGGTCCTTGCACCGGGGCAAAACGCCGCAACAGGCCACTCATCACCGTCATCAGCAACACCAGCAACAATAAAAATGTGAACACACTTACCATGCCTATCAGCATTAATGTTGCCGACTCGAGCAATAAATCAGATACCATCAGTGCATTCTCCCTTAGCTGCATATGTTCTGCGTTTACCAGTGTTTCATGACAACAAAGTTAATGCAAACAGCATAGTTTAGCTGCTGCGGTGCTGCCGGATTAATTAAGGCATTATGAGGGCTCAGGTGCCAGCTGAATAATAAAACTGAGTGATGCCAGCTATTTCGCCAGCGAATCACTCAAGGCACTTTAACATCTAGACGTCTGGAAAGATAACGTGAAGCGAGGTTGATTACAAGTCCTGTTGGCTTATCTGAGCAATCAGCTCATCGACAAGTTGCTGCCAGCCAAGGCTGAGCGCACTGACTAACGCCGGATAGCCATCAGCGGTTAACGGTTGCTGATAGCTAAAGCGGTGACGCGTCTGTTCGCTTTCTGAACTTAGCGTGTAATAACCACTGATAATCGCCACACCGTTTGCCTGTGCATAAAAACGGTCAACGGTCAGTTGCAACTTCAGATCAGCACTGCCCTGTCCCTGGAACAGCTGAAATGCCGGCAATCTGGGCGGTAACTGTTCGGCTAACAGCCGGTAAAGTTGCTGATCTAATGCGTCAGCCCACAAATGCCGACTGGCAATCAGTAGTTCGACATCTGAACGCTGCATCACCAGACCAGCCCCATTCAGGTAGTTTGCCACCCTGACCGGCTGCAGTTGCAATGTTTTCGTTGTGCCAGGCTGTGGTTGTGGTTCGGCCTGTGCCGGCATCGGCACTGCCAGCTGGTAATAGCTAACCGGCGGCGGGCTGCTACAGGCAGTGATACCTAAGATCACAGCGAACAATAACGCTAACTTTATCATCTGGCTTTCCTTGGTTCAGGTTCAGGCTTGTCACTGGCATTGAAAATCAAAGAATTACTTTGCTGGTTCAGTGTCTTAATAACCGGTTGCAACTCTCTTAACACCTGCTCTAATGCCTGCAGATTGGCATTAACATTATTATAGGCAGCGCCATCAGGGCTAAAGCCCTGTAGCGTAGTGCGAA
>NZ_JAWVZF010000156.1:0-6352 GCF_033722355.1 Arsukibacterium sp.
TACTGATATAAATTGTTGTTCAGGCCATAAAGCGAAATGGTGCCGGTTAACGTAAAACCTAACCTGGCTAACAGCATAGCCGAGCGCAGGTTCTCGGGTTTGGTTACCGCCAGCACAGTGCTGATTTCATCTGCGTTAACGGCGGCTGCCAGCACTGCCCGGGCCGCTTCGAGCGCATAGCCCCTGCCATGATATGCCGGCAAAAAGGCGAAGCCCAAATCAGGTAAACTGAGCTCAGGTCTTTTAAGTAAACCGCACATCCCAATCGGGGTGGCCAAATCAGCCGCTGCACCCGGCGTCGCGCTTTTTAGCAGCACCATATTCAGGCCAAAGCCGTAAGTCTGATAACTGTTAATGGGCCCGCTTGTTAAATATTTAACGGCATCGGCGACAGTTCGCACCTGTTTATCAGCAATGTAACGAATAAAGGACTCGTCATTGAGCAGCTGCACAATAAAGTCGGCATCCTCAAGCGTAAAATGAAGAATAAGCAACCGGTCAGTTTCAGCGATAATTGTCATTATGTTTTGCTATCCTGGAGTTCTTTAGCCGGCACTGTCGTTCCTGTCAGCTCAGCCCGGTGTTTTGGCAGGTAATCAGGATAGTGCTGCTGAATAAAATCGATCATTCCCTCGCGCACATAACACCTTAAATTCCACAGGGTACTGGAGTTTCTCGCGCTTAGCAGAAAACGGATTTGCATGGCTTTTTCACCCGCTTCAACAACCTGAACTGACTGGGTGACGCCATCCCAGTCGGGGGTGGCCTGCAGCAGCCGGCTGAATTCGTGGCGCAGTGCAGCAACTGGAATACCATAATCGACCCAGATTAACGCGCTGCCGGTCTGATCTGAGGTATTCCTTGACCAGTTCTGAAACGGGTTTTCAATAAACCATTGCAGGGGCACGATCAGCCGGCGCAAATCCCATACCCGCAGCACCACATAAGTGGCGGTGACCTCTTCCACCCAGCACCACTCACCCTGGACATACATCGCATCATCAATCCGAAATGGCTGGGTAATCGCAATCTGCATACCAGCCAGCAGGTTGCTCAGCACCGGGCGGGCAGCAAAGCCAAGAATAATACCGCCAATCCCGGCTGAGGCCAGCAGGCTTGAGCCGACGGTGCTGACGTTTTCAAAGGTCATCAGCGCAGCCCCCACGCCGACCAGTACAATAACAATGTTTAAACCACGCACAAAAAATCGGGTCTGGGTTTCTACCTTGCGGGCATGCTTCCATTCATTTTCAAAGGCGGGGTTCAGCATGACAATCACATCGCCAATGGCTGAGGTAAAACTTACCGCGGTCCAGGATAACGACATAATCAGCAGCAGCTTGGTTATGTGCTGCACTGGTGCCAGCAGCGGCAGATCTTCGGGAACGGAATTCAGCACACTGTACAACGCTATCAGTACTAATGTCGTGCCAAGCGCCCGTGCGGAGGCATTAAAGAAAATCCGGGTGGCAGATTCCGGCTTAAACAACCGGGCAATTAACAAAACCAGCCCTTTATAAAAGCCAAAGGCCACTAACATGGCAACTGACGCCTGTATCGCGGCAGTCGCCCACTGCACCAGACCGTCCCTGATCAATTGCTCCATCATCTTGCCCACCCAATGGTTACCGGTTTCCTGATAATCTAACAGATCATCACGACATAGCAATCCGGCCGGCGCATGGCCTGACGTTTTGCAGCTTAGGGTCAGGGTAATACTTAGGCGCGGCACAGCTCAGAGCGCCAGTTACTGCGGCCTGGCCAGTTGCTGCAAGATATGGCACTGCGGGCTGCCATCACCGCGGCAACTGTCGGCCAGCGTGGTAAGCACCTGCTGCATATGCTGCAATTCGGCAATCTTTTCTGCTATTTCAGCAAGATGCTGCTCTGCTAACTGCTTTACTGCCCGGCTTTCCCGTTCGGGGTTATGCCACAGTGCCAGTAGTGACTGAATATCCTGCAATGAAAACCCCAGATTACGAGCCTGTCGGATAAACCGCAGCTGATTTATCTGTTCACTGTTGTACAGCCGGTAACCTGCATCGGTACGTGATGTTTTGCGTAGCAAGCCAGACTGCTCATAGTGACGGATCATTTTCGCAGATAAGCCACTGACTTTAGCGGCATCACCAATGGTTAATAACATGGTTATATCCTTATCTGAACGACATGCGCTGTAAGCGCAGTGCATTAGTCACGACCAGCACGCTGCTGGAGGCCATGGCAGCGCCGGCAATAACCGGGTTTAAAAAGCCCATCGCCGCAAGGGGTATGCCGATTGTATTAAAGGCGAAAGCCCAGAACAGGTTTTGCTGAATATTGCGATAGGTCGCATCAGCGAGCGTCAGGGCCGAGGCCACCAGTGTCGGATCTCCACGCATTAATGTTATAGCAGAGGCACTGACCGCTACCTCGGTGCCGGTAGCCATGGCGATACCCAAATCAGCCTGCGCCAGAGCGGGCGCATCATTAATACCATCACCTACCATTGCGACTTTATAGCCCTGCTGCTGATAGCTGGCAACGGCCTTCGCCTTTCCTTCAGGTAAAATCTCGGCCTGATAGTTATCCAACCCAAGCTGTCTGGCAATATAGTCGGCGCTGGCGCCGGAATCGCCGGTGAGCATCGCGACTTTAATGCCACTTTGTTGCAATTTTTGCACGGCGGCTTTGGCATCATTTTTAGCCTGATCGGCAAAACACAAAAGCCCAAGCAAACATATTCCGGCATCAGACTTTTCTGCCAGCCAGGATACTGATGCGCCCGGTACTGCAATTTTTTCAGTGGGCAACGACAGGCCAAGCTCGCCCATCCAGTGGCCGGAACCCAGCATCATCTGCCGTGGGCCGACGTAGGCGGTTACCCCTTTACCGGCCACCACCTTAAAATGGCTAACCTGCTGCAGCGCCACGTTGTGCGCTGTAGCATAGCTTATCACTGCTTTTGCCAGCGGATGTTCACTGTGCTGGGATAAAGCGTAACTCAGTTCAGCCAGCTCGTGCTCATCACCCTTAATTGCGGTTAACTGCATCAGCTCGGGTTTGCCTGCAGTCAGAGTGCCGGTTTTATCAAATATCACATAATCAATTTTGGTCGCCTGCTCCAGGGCAATGGCATCTTTAACTAAAATACCGTGGCGTGCAGCAGTACCGGTGCCGGCCATAATGGCTGCAGGCGTGGCAAGCCCGAGCGCACAGGGACAGGCAATCACCAGCACCGCTACAGCGTGTAAAATGCCCTGCTGCCAATCGCCAAACAGTTGTCCCCAAACCATCGCAGTGACGAGCGCCACCACCAATACCACAGGCACAAAGATACTGCTGATCCTATCCACCAATGCCTGTACCGGGGCCTTGGCACCCTGGGCCTGTTCAACCAACTGAATAATTTTTGCCAGCGTCGAGCCGGCGCCGACGGCTGAGGCTTCTATTTCCAGCATACCGTCAATATTTACTGCGCCACCGGTAACGCGATCGCCCTGCTGTTTCGTCAGTGGAATACTCTCGCCACTTATCAGGGCTTCATCGACATGGCTGCTGCCACTTAGCACGATACCATCTGCCGCAATACGCTCGCCGGGTAATACTTTCACTTTATCACCACGCTTGAGCTCTGCCGCTGCGATAGTTTGCCAGCCGTGGTGACGCCAGACCGTTGCTGTAGTCGGCTTTAAATTTTCCAGCGCCCGAAGCGCATCCATGGTACGCCGTTTGGCGCGTTTTTCTAAAAACTTCCCCAGCAGTACCAGCGTCAGTACCGCAGCACTGGTTTCGAAATAAAGATGCGGTGCACTGCCATGATTGGCACTGGCATGGCCATTAAAGCTTAACCACAGATAAACTGACAAACCATAAGCGGCACTGGTGCCAAGTGAGACCAATAACTCCATATTGCCACTACCGGCTTTTAGCGCCTGCCAGCCCGCCCGGTAAAACCGGGCTCCAAAATAAAACTGCACCGGGGTCGCCAATAACCACTGCCAGAATGCCGGCAACATCCAGTCAGCGCCAAACAGCATACCCAGCATCGGCAGCACCAGCGGAATGGTCAGTATTGCCGATCCGACCACCGGCCAGCTATCGCGCTGATAAAAAGGGATGTCGGCTTTTTCTGCTGTGTTCGCAGCAGCCTGGCTAAGCAGTAATTCATAACCTGCCGCACTGACTGCCTGTTGCAGATCAGCAGCGGGCGTATCCTGCTGCAGGGTCAGGCTAACCTGCCCGGTTGCCAGATTGACAGTAGCCGCCAGCACCCCGGACACCTTGAGCAAGCTTTTCTCCACCCGGGCAGCGCACGAGGCACAGGTCATGCCTTTTACCGCATACTGGCGCTTTTCAACATCCAAGGTATAACCGGCTGCATCTATGGCAGAGCGGATAGCGCTGAAGTCTGCATCGCCTGTCACCGTTGCGGTTTCTGTGGCCAGATTAACGCTGACTGCTGCTACCCCGTCAACCGCCAGCAGGGCTTTTTCAATCCGGTTTACGCAGGAGCCACAGCTCATGCCTTTTATGACCATTTGCATTGTTTCTGCCATGTTAATTTCACCGTTATTGCGCTGGTTATCAGATACAGCAAGGCTAAACCTTACCATTATGGCAAGGTCAAGTATGAAAAGAAATTAAGCTGAAACAGCATTGATTCTACCGCTCTGACAGTCCCCCCTGAACTAAAGTGGCTTTTTAAGCGCAGAACGTGGCAGTATTAGCAGATTAAACTGAAGGAGACGTCACCATGCGCCCGATTTACTGTGCTTTACTGTTAGTGCTGCTGGCCGGCTGCAACAAAAACGAAGTTGGTGATGTATCCCTCGGGGTATTTACCACTAAGGATATTAAGCTTGATGCGTTTAACGATCCACTGGTAACCGGGGTAACCTGCCATGTCTCGAGCATTGAAGCTAACCTCGATTTTGCCGACCCGTCTGACAGCTCCATTGCCTGTCGCCAGACGGGCCCGATTACCCAGGAGATGATTGCCAAAATAGATAAGAGCAAAAACGGTGAGGTGCTGTTTACCAAATCCAAAAGTATTTTCTTTAAAACGATGAAAATCCGCCGGATTTACGATTCAGAAAACCAAACCCTGATGTATCTGTCTTACTCCACCAAGGAAACCTCCGGCAGTTTTAAACACAGCTTATCGACAGTGCCGCTATGGGGAACCCAAGCCTATAACGCCGCGAAAATAATGAATTAATTAAGATTATCGCTAAGCTCTTCCTAAATAGGATAGAACCTCTTTTGAAGGAGCCGGGGAGTGTCTGAGCCCTGCCGGAGGGCAATGGGCGAGTTGCCCCGGCGAGTGAGGAAGAGTGTTATATTCGACAAACAAAAAAGTGGCGTTAGGATGCGAAATAAAGAATGGCGGCATTTTGGCAGATGTTTGGCGTAAGTCATAACTTGCAGTTTAAAGCAGAGCTTGGTTAACTCTCAGTATCATTTAAATCAGTTGTGTTGATTATGGATATTTCTGCTGAAAAACTAAAACGGTTCAGGCTACTGAGTAACCTATCGCAGGAGTTATTAGCTAAACAATCAGGACTGAGTTTGCGCACTATTCAACGGCTAGAGCGTGAAGGCGGAGGCTCGGCTGAATCGTTACATGCCCTTTGCGCTACATTAAATATTAGTGCAGAGCAACTACAGCATAATGCTGATCCTGTTCAAGCCAGATGGCAACGCACCACAGTGATAAGCCGGTTGCTACTATTTATAATCGCGATCACCGCGCTATTAGGTCTGATGGGGCAGGCTTCTGGCAGTAGTCTTTATATTTATTTGGATATGATGTCATTGATCATCATAACCAGCTTTTTAACGCTATCAACGCTCGTTTGTTTTGGCTTTAATGGCTTGGTAAATGCTGTTACCGGGTTAAAGTATTTAGCAAGCTCCCAACTATACCAGCAGCAAGCTACCCGTGATCTGGTAAAGCTTTATAGCTACATATATAAGAATTGCTATGGTGCCGCCGCTACAGGCAGTTTAATCGGTCTGGTCAGCTTGTTTAATATCTATGCTGCTTCAGCCAACACCAGTCAGTTTTTCGCTGGGCTGCATGTGCTGACAATACTTTGGTTATATGCGGCGGTTGTTGCCGAATGCCTGTTAAGGCCACTAATTTATAAACTCAAAAACGCTATAGACTAGGACATTACACTGTTAATCTCTGGCTTTCTCTGCAATAAATAAAGCAAACCACCAGTCCTTACTGGCGCCCCTCCTTGTTTCATTTATTAAATAAACATCAGTGATATCCGATCTGTTTAGCAAAGTTGTACGTTCTGGTTATGCAGGTTCTATACTCAGCAACAGCATTCTGGTTTAACTCAGTCTGGAGGGCACGATA
>NZ_JAWVZF010000157.1:0-6308 GCF_033722355.1 Arsukibacterium sp.
CCGCCAGACATCAGAATTTTCCGGCCCGGCCGTTTCCCATTATCCAGCAGCAACACCGAACGGCCCCGCTTGCCGGCTTCAATGGCACACATCAGGCCTGCGGCACCGGCACCCACTATTATTACATCCCACTGCTGCATGCTTTGCTGCCCGTCTGCTAAAAGACGCTATTGTCGGCGACTGGTTCAGCAGATGCAATTACCAAACTAATAATCTCAACGCTTATACAGTTTAAGCCTAACTAATAATTATTTGTTATAAACACTGTCGTTTGCTTGTCATGCTGTGCTAAACGGACTGCCTTGCCCAGCATGATTTATTGCTTGTTTCACCCGGCGCAATAAAGCCCTTTTCCGGAAACAAAGTACAAGTGCAGTTTAGTCCATTAACAGTTGTCACCATTTCACGGATTTACACTTAATTACACTTTGGTTAATAGTGACTACGATGTTATCGCCGGTTTGCGTTAAGTGGTCATCAAAATCCAGGAAAAATAAATACTATAATCATAAAGAGTGTATTCATGTATAAACCAAAATTTAAGCTCAGTAAGCTTGCCGCATTATGTATACCTGCATCCGTGCTGATGTCTCCGGCGGTGCTGGCCGATGCAGCAGATGCTCGGCCTTATGCCAGCGCGACGCCGGCAAGTGCCAGTAATACCACTAAAAATAAAGAATTTGCGGTACTTAACAACGGCTCAGGTAAGCGGTATATCATTAAATATAAACAGGAAGCCTTCGGCAATGTACCTTACAGCCAATATGCTGCACCGGGTAATGCATCACCTCAGGCTGCGTATGCCCTGCAACAAATCGCCAGTAAGCTGCAGAGTAAAGGCATGCGGGTGCACCATGTGCTGGCTCCGCAGGCTGCCATTGCTGCCGACTTAACTGATGCCGATCTGCTTGCATTGCAAGCTGACCCAACTGTTGAGTTTGTTGAAGAAGATTTAAAACGTTATCCGCTGGCACAACAGGTGCCTTATGGCTTTACCATGGTGCAGGCCAATCAGTTGAGTGATCAGTTTGCCTCCAACCAGAAGGTGTGTGTTATTGACTCCGGTCTGGACCTGCCGCATGAAGACTTCTTAACAGGCAATATTACCGGCTCTAATGATGCCGGCACCGGTAACTGGTATGACAATGGCGGCCCGCACGGTACCCATGTTGCCGGTACGATAGCAGCATTAAACAACAGTACCGGTATGGTCGGTGTATTACCCAACGGTAATGTTAAATTGCATATCATTAAAGTATTTAATGAAGCAGGCTGGGGCTATAGCTCTACTCTGGCGAATGCTGTTAATACCTGTGTGGCCAATGGTTCAACAGTTATTAATATGAGTCTGGGTGGTGGCGGTTCTAACACCACAGAGAGCAATGCGATGCAGGCTGCGTTTGATCAGGGTGTGTTATTAATAGCCGCCGCTGGTAATGATGGTAATACGGTGATGTCTTATCCGGCATCCTATAATGCCGTGGTCTCGGTTGCAGCCATTGATAAGAACAAGCAGCTGGCTGACTTCTCACAGCGTAATACTCAGGTGGAACTTGCCGCTCCGGGCGTTGATATCCGCTCAACTTACCCTGAAGGTACCGGCCTGGAAGCTCTGCTGAGCGTTGGCAGCACCAGTTATGACAGCAGTCCGATGACAAACTCTGCCGATGGCAGCGCTAACGCAGCACTGGCAAGTTGCGGGCTGGGTGAAACAACCTGTACCAACGTGGCCAGCAAAATATGTGTCATTGAACGGGGCAGCGTTAGTTTTGTCCAGAAAGTGCAGTCCTGCCAAAATGGCGGAGGCTTAGCCGCTATTATTTACAACAATACCACCGGTGATTTTGGTGGCACACTGGGTGATAATCCCGGCACCACTATCCCAGCACTTGCGGTAACGCAGGCAGTAGGGCAGGCCCTGATGAGCCGGCTTGGCCAGACAGCTTACGTCAGTTCAGGTGCCAGTAATTATGGTCTGATGAGTGGTACGTCAATGGCCTCTCCGCACGTTGCCGGTGTGGCGGCTCTGGTATGGAGCCACTTCCCGCAATGTACCAATGCCCAGATCCGTAATGTGCTGGCGGTAACAGCCGAAGATTTAGGCACTACCGGGCGTGATAATTCCTACGGCTATGGCCTGGTTCGCGCTAAAGCTGCCTATGATTACATTAATCAGCAGGGTTGTGATGGCAGCGGCTCAGGTGGCGGTACTACTCCACCCACAGACGGTGAACTGGTGAAAGCAGTAGCTAAAACCAATTTATCGGGTGCAGCAGGTTCTAAAACCTACTTCACCATAACCGTACCGGCAGGTGCCACCAACCTTAGTTTTAATATGTCAGGTGGCAGCGGTGATGCTGATTTATATGTGAAATTTGGTGGTCAGCCAACAACTTCAAGTTATGACTGCCGCCCCTACAACAGCGGTAATTCAGAAAGTTGTAGTTTTGCTACTCCGCAAGCCGGCATCTACCATGTAATGATGAATGCCTATAGTGCGTACTCCGGCGTCTCTCTGGTCGCAGACTACACAGCACCAGCCAGTGGTAGCACTGGTGGCGGCGGTACTTTAGAAAACCTGAGCGCAACTAAAGGTAACTGGCTGCATTACACTATTACGGTGCCGGCGGGAATGAGCTCTTTAACTGCAACCACTTCCGGTGGTACCGGAGACGCAGACTTATATGTCCGTCGTGGTAGCCAGCCAACAACGACCAGCTATGATTGCCGTCCTTACAAAACAGGCAGTAATGAAAACTGCAGTTTCACTAATCCGCAGGCCGCGACTTACCATATTAGTCTGCGGGCTTACAGCAGCTTTAGTGGTGTAAAACTGGTTGTAGAATACAAACCTTAAGTTGTCGTTAACTTAAATACTAAGGGCGCCAGTGGCGCCCTTTTTATATTGCAGTACAGCAAAAATAAGCTGCTTGTGTTAAGGGTTAAGCAGCCGGTGAAGCTGCGCTTTGGCCAGCGGCTCATCCTGGGCAGCAGCCAGCTGATAGTAATCACGGGCTTTGATCAGATCCCGCCCGACCCCACGGCCGTTTTCGTACATCCAGCCCAGATTATACTGGGCCGTGGCATAACCCTGCTCTGCCGCCTGACTGAACAACTCAACAGCTTTTTTATCATCCGCCCTGACCAGCCGGCCATTTTTATAAAACATACCCAGCGCCGTTAACGCCCGGGGCACTTTAGCATCAATAGAACGCTGATACAGCGACAGCGCCTGGGCTTCATCCTGTGGCACGCCATAGCCTTTCTCGTAAAGCCAGCCCAGATGCGCCAGCGCCCGGCTATGCTGCTGAGCAGCAGCCAGCTGATACCAGTACGCTGCCTGTTGGTCATTCTGCTTAACACCCCGGCCGGTTTCAAACCTCAGCCCCATATTAAACTGGGCATCAGCATCACCGGTTTCCGCTACTTTCTGATACCAGTAAACCGCTTGTTGTTCGTCCTGGGGTACCCCACGGCCATTGGCATACATAAAACCAAGGTTGTACATTGCGTAAACTTCACCCTGCGCTGCAGCCTGCTGGTACCAGCTGACAGCAGCAGCATCATCCTGGGCGGTGCCGGTACCATTAGCCAATCGCAGTGCTGTGCTGTACTGAGCAATGGCCAGCCCCTGTTTTGCTGCCGCTTCAAACCAGTTAAATGCCTGAGCTTCATCTACTGCAACACCAATACCGTCAGCATAACTTAAGCCTAACTGATACTGCGCATTGACTGACCCCTGGCTGGCCGCCAATTCAAATAACTCAACGGCGCGGCTTAAATCTTCCTGCCGGTCACTTTGCTGCAACAGCATGCCCAGATAATAACTGGCATCACCATCCTGTTGTGCAGCAGCACGCTCCAGCCACTCTTTAGCTCGGCTGGTATTGGCCCGGACGCCCCGCCCCTGCAGATAACCGGCTCCCACCTCACGCTGCGCCGCCGCTAAACCCTGCTCAGCCGCTTTTAAAAATAACTTAAAAGCCGTGTCATCATTTTTACTGACACCCTTGCCATCACGGTATAGTAAGCCCAGCTGATAGGCTGCCCGACTGTGGTTCTGTGCCGACGCCAGCTGCAGCCAGCTTGCAGCCTGCGCCACATCGACCTGGGTGCCACGACCATCACTATAACGATTAGCCACAATAAACTGGGCATCGACATCACCCTGAGCGGCGGCTTTTTCGAACCAGTTAAGTGCAGCCCGTTCATCCCGGGCTACGCCGCGGCCATTGGCGTACATATATCCCAGATTATATTGCGCCAGCATATGTTGCTGGGCAGCAGCCTGGCTATACCAGTAAACTGCCTGAGCATCGTCTTTACTCACTCCGCGGCCGTTAGCAAACATGGTTGCCAGATGATATTGCGCACCCGCCATACCCTGCTCAGCAGCTGCCGCAAACCAATTTGCAGCTTCGGTAAAATCAACAGCTACCCCATGGCCATTGGCATAGAGCGCTGCCACATTAAACTGAGCATCAAGATGACCATTTTGCGCCAGCGGTAACCACTGGGCCAGCGCTTCAGCGTAATTCTGCCGGTTGAAGGCTCGCATACCCTCATCAAAGCTGGCTGCACCGATATCGACAGTACTGACACTGCTGTTGGCAACAGGCGTGTTTACCGCCGCTTTGTCAGCACTGCGCTCCGCTGCGGCATTAGCATCACTCTGACTCTGAGCGCTGCTTTGGGCTGCTGCCAGAGCGGCCGCCGGATTGCTGGTGCCCAGCTGCAGCTCGCTGTTGTTGTTTAATGGTGCCGGGCCGGATGGTGTGGCAGCGGGCATCGCTGTCGCTGCGCTGCTGCTTTGTTCTGCCTTAAGCCTGGCAGCGCCCTGCTCAATGTCGCGCCGCGCTGCGGCGAGCTCGGCAAAGTCGCTACTGCTGGACGCAGCCTGCTCCAGCCAGTAAGCAGCCTGCAACGGGTCTTGCTGAACCCCCTGACCCAGCGAATAGGCTTTAGCCAGTTCAAACTGAGCTGCCGTTACCCCGTCCATTGCCAGATTCTGCCAAAGCTCGACTGCCCGGGTATATCTACCCTCAGTAAAAGCAGTTTTCGCTTCTGCCATAATTTCGGAATTATCTGCTGCTGCCACCAAACTGACTGCGAGCAATGCTGTAGTTATTATATTTAGCCGCATAGATGCCCCTCCGCTGTCATAGTTATACCAAAGTTCAACTAAGACACCAACAGCTTAATCCATTATATAAGCGTTAAATAATGGTAAAACAGCGCGCAAAAACTGCGACAAAGCGCTATTTATGCGGGTTTAACCGCTTTTTGCTGCTGATAACCGGTAAGCACATTTTGCCAGCTGTCTGGCTGCCAGTGAAAAGAGCGAAGCCGGGACTGTTCTTTATGCAGGGAACGCAGCAAGCGCTGCAGATTTTTTTGCTGCCAGTCGCCCGGCAACCTTCGCCGGCATTTATCAAAGTCTATCAGCCAGAAAGTCCCGCTGTTATCGAGCAAAATATTACGGCAGTTCAAATCAGTATGATCGACGCCGGCATTGTGCAGGCGGGCGATAGCTTCGCCAAGAGCCTGCCATTCGGGCGCTGTCAGAGCCCGTTCATTATGTAGAATGCTGGCCAGATCCCTGCCAGTGCTTACCCGTTCGATAAGGATATCGGCCCGGTAACTCAGCCAGCGCTGTTGGTAGCGGGCGGCAATGGGCCGGGGAACCGCCAGCCCCTGCTGCCGCATCCACTGCAATAAACTGAATTCCTGCATAGCACGGCTGAAAAGTGCGCTCTGGTAACAAAAACGGTCTTTAATGACTTTACCGACCAAACCGCCACGATAATAGTGGCGCAGCACTAACGAATATTGGCCATGGCTGACAAACCAGGCGGTATTGCGCCCGGATGAGCTGCCGGTTACCCCACGCTGCTGCTGCCACCATTGCGGATCAAACTGGGCCAGACCGATATCATCGAAAACATCGCTGCGATACCAGTACAATTTGTTCTTATCAGCGTAACGTCGGATATGCTGCAGGTTATCACCACAGAGCGCTGTAATGGCGGCACTACAGCGCTGCACTGCGCCCTGCTGCGACTGGAAAAACTGGCGTGCCCGCTCCCCCTGTTGCTGTCGTAACAATGCGTTTGTCAGCAAATGCGCAGTGCTGTGTTGCAGCTGACTGGCGTTTGCAACAATGCTGACTGCCTGGCGCTGCGCCAGCTGATGATAAGCATCAGCAAAATTAAAATAGTGCGGCCCCGTCTGCACGGCCTTACCAAAACAAATTGCTTCCAGCGGATTATGCCCACCGCGGCCAATTAAACTGCCGCCGATAAACACCA
>NZ_JAWVZF010000158.1:0-6294 GCF_033722355.1 Arsukibacterium sp.
GCGCTCAGTGCTGAACTGCGCCGCTTTTTACTGAAGACTGTCAGCCAGAGCAGCGGACATTTTGCCTCTGGTCTGGGTACGGTTGAACTGACTGTAGCATTACACTATGTCTATAATACCCCTTTTGACCGTTTAATCTGGGATGTCGGCCATCAGGCATATCCGCATAAAATTTTAACCGGCCGCCGCGAGCAGATGCACAGCATCCGGCAGAAGGATGGCTTGCATCCGTTTCCCTGCAGGGAAGAGAGCGAATACGACACGCTGACTGTCGGCCATTCCAGTACCTCAATCAGTGCCGCGCTGGGGATGGCAATAGCTGCCGGCCAGGCTAAATCAAAACGTAAAGTGGTTGCCGTTATTGGCGATGGTGCTATCACGGCAGGTATGGCATTCGAAGCACTGAACCATGCTGGCGAAGTACGTCCCGATATGCTGGTTATTCTGAACGATAATGAGATGTCGATTTCAGAAAATGTCGGCGCATTAAACCAGTATTTTGCCCGGATCTTATCGGGCAGCTTTTACACCAGCCTGCGTGAGGGCGGCAAGAAAATTTTGCAGGGTGTGCCACCTTTACACGAGCTGGCAAGCCGCGCTGAAGAGCATTTTAAAGGTATGGTAACGCCAGGCACCTTTTTTGAAGAACTGGGGTTTAATTACATTGGTCCTATTGATGGTCATGATGTCATTACGCTGGCTGATACCATCCGCAATATGCGTAATTTAAAAGGCCCGCAGCTATTACATGTCGTAACCAAAAAAGGTAAGGGTTATGCTCCGGCTGAAGCCGATCCGATAGGCTATCATGCAGTAGCCAAATTTGATCCGGACGCCAGCAGTCAGCCAGTAAAAAAGGCCGGTAAGCCCACATTTTCCAATATTTTCGGCCTGTGGCTTTGTGACATGGCCGGGCAGGACGAACGGCTACAGGGTATTACCCCGGCCATGCGTGAAGGCTCTGATCTGGTTCAGTTTTCTAAACGCTTTCCGAAGCGTTATTTTGACGTTGCGATTGCCGAACAACACGCCGTAACCCTGGCTGCAGGCATGGCCATTGAAGGGTTAAAACCGGTAGTGGCCATTTACTCCAGCTTTTTACAGCGAGGCTATGACCAGCTTATTCATGATGTCGCTCTGCAGAATCTTGACGTTCTGTTTGCTATTGACCGAGCTGGCATCGTCGGCGCTGACGGCCCGACCCATCAGGGCGCCTTCGATATCAGCTTTATCCGCTGCATTCCGAATATGCTGCTGATGGTCCCGTCTGATGAAAATGAATGCCGGCAAATGTTATATACCGGTTATCAGCATCCCGGTCCTGCTGCCGTTCGCTATCCGCGCGGAGTGGGAACCGGGGTTGCTGCAGAGCAACAGATGCAGCTGATCCCCCTGGGCAGAGCGAAAATAGTACAACAAGGCAACAAACTGGCCATTCTGGCGTTTGGCCCTTTACTGCACCAATGCCGGCAGGCAGCAACAGAGCTTAATGCCACTCTGGTGGATATGCGTTTTGTCAAACCCCTGGATGAAGCTTTGCTAAAGCAGCTGGTAACTGACCACAGCCATATTGTGACAGTAGAAGACAACGCGCTGATCGGCGGGGCCGGTTCGGCAGTGAATGATTATTTGCTGCAACAGGGCTGCAATGTAAAAGTATTGAATCTTGGTTTACCGGATCAGTTTATTAAACATGGCACCCAGCAGGAAATTTATGCTGAGTTGGGGTTAGACAGTGATGGGATCAGCCGCCAGATAGCGGCTTTTAGTCAACACTGATGCCATCAGCCAGGCTCAGAGGGCCTGGCTGTCTCCCTGTTCAAACCACACCAGGCCCTCGGCCAGCAGCTTCTCAATTTGCGCTTCAATATGCGCTGAGTCTTCAAACTCAAATGCATCAAGCTGGGCATCAAAAGCCAGGGTAGCGACTGCATTTTTACCATGATGTTTAACATGGTACAGCGCCAACTCCGCCAGCTGCAATGACACTTCCCAGTTAATCAGCTGCCCACCTAAAAGGGGTAACGGGTAGTGCGCATAACCGATTGAACATGTCAGTCTGGCAATCTGGCCATCTGGCAGATTAAAGGCCGCCTTTGCCACCTGTTCATTAAGCCGGTAATTAAACTGCCGAACCAAATCTGTCTGAATATCCCGTAACACCAGAACAAAGGCAGCACCACTGAAGCGCACTACATAGTCAGAACCCCGGGTTTCACGGATTAACAAGCCACTGACTTGCTGGATCAGGCTGTCACCAGCACTGTTGCCATACTGATCATTAATTTGTTTAAAGTTGTCTAAATCGACATGCACTAGTGCCAGGCATTTGCCCTGATCCTGCATTGATTCGCGGTTGCGCTGAAAGTGCTCAATATCTTTAGGTAACTGTTCAAACATAAAGCGCCGGTTACGAAGTCCGGTCAGGTTATCTTTATGCGTTAACTGACTCAGCTGCTCATTCAGCTCGTTTAACCTGACATTACTGTTCTCCAGTTCCTGAGTGCGCTGTCTGACCAGACGTTCCAGTTCTGCTTGTTTGTGCAGGGTATTGCGCCGAACCAGCCACAACACACCGTACAGGCAACACAGCAACAGAAGTAACCACAGCGAGCGATAGAGCAGCGTTTCATCAAAACGCTCCGGAACAACCAGCAGCAAACTGGTTTCGGTAGCAGACTGCCAGCTCTGACCACTCAGACGAACCTGCAGCTTAAAGACAAAATTACCGGGTGGCAGATTGGTATACACCGCCTCACGTCGTTGCTCAACTTCATGCCAGTGACTATCGAAACCTTCGAGCCGGTAACGAAACTGCAACGCATCGGGTTTGATAAACTCCAGCGCAGAATAGTGCAACGTGACATTACGCTCATTCATCTCCAGTACCAGCCGTTGCTGTCCCTGCGACAACTGATATTGCTGGCCGGTTGTCACCTGCTTAATTTGCGGCTTTAATATTTGTTCAGACATCTGCTTTAAATCTGCCTGCACCGCAATTAAACCGTTCAGGGTCGGGAACCAGTACTCCCCCTGCCAGCGCACTATTTTTGCCTGGCCAGCGCCATTACAACAGCGGTTAGGACCACTGCCTAATTGCCGGTCAAACGGCGTAAGCACCTCATCAATGATAAAAGACTGATTACTGTTATCTGGCAGAGTCGCCAGTGCCAACCGGTAAATACCTTTATGGCTGCTGACCCAGATCTGTTGCTGGGACGGATCAAAAGAAAAACTGACAGCCGGGCCGTGTGGCATACCATTACCACTGTGCAGCTGTAACCACTGCTGGTCCGGCCGCCGGATAAAAATGCCATCATCAATAGTGCTGACCAGCACAGTGCCGTCGGGTAACTGCAGTAAGGCCAGAATGTAGCTGTTATAAAGCGCGGTGCCTACGCCAAGTCGTTGCAGTTTATCCTGACGGTACTGATATACGCCCCGCGTTGTACCGATCAGTAACTGCTCTGGTGTGTGATGCAAGGCAGTAATATTGCGGGATTCAAACTGCTCATTCAGAGGGGACAATGTTAACTGATTATCTGCTGCGTAGAATAAACCCCGGACGCCGCCAAGCCAGATACCGCCGTCTGTTGAGGGCTGCACCACTTTAACTGTGTTTCCCTGTAAGCTTGGGAAGGGTACACTGAGCTCCCGGCTGCTCAGATTATACTGTAACAAACCACTGTCTGTGCCAAACCAGAGGCGTTGTGGCGCAGGCCAGTAAAAATCATGCACGGTCTGATTGCCCAGCACGCCAGCGTCAAGCAAGGTAGTAAATTCCCCTGAATTATCGAGTAACTGTAGTGCTGACTGGCTGGCTACAATCAACTTATCATCCGGGGTTAAACCGACACTGCGCACCACCGGGTCCACCAGGCCCTCATTAACCCTTCTGATATTACCGGCTGCCGCCCGGTAAATACCATCGCTGTAACTGGCCAGCCAGATATTCTGTTGTTGATCTTGATAAATATCGCTGAACCAGGGGGGGGTTCCAAGTTCATTGGTGGTAACCGTTTGCCAGCTTTGCTGATGTTGCCGGTAAAAAAGCTGACGATAGGTTGAAATCCAGTGACCGTGCTGGCTGTCTGTAAACAGGCGATAGACCGGGCTGTGCTCACCGTCTGGTAACTGGCACTTCTGGATGTTGCCGGCCGCAGTAAGATGGTAAAAACCGCTCTCACTTGCCAAGTGCAGCCCCTGCTCCGTGACAGTTAAATCATAAACCGGAGTTTGAGCAAGCTCTATCGGTAGCGGATATGCGTGTTTCTGCTGCTTACCATCAGCACTTAGCAGATAAAGATGTTCAGCGCTGCTAACCCAGACCCCATCCTCAGCTTTCTCAAGCTGATGAACCTGACTGCGGACCCCCTCAATTCTGCTGATTTTTCCGTCTTTAATCCTGAAAAGATTATCAGCGGCCACCCAGATTTCATCTTCACTCACTTCAATCATCGCTGTCACTTCAGCAACGATCGGATAACGATCAAATTTCAATGTAATCGGATCAAAACCAGACAGACCGGCTTTAGTGCCAACCCAGATAAAGCCGCTGCTGTCACGCAGCAAACGGGTAATACTGTTACTGGCCAGATGGCGGGTATTATCAGTCGTAAAATGTTCAAACTGTAAACCATCAAAGCGGTTCAGGCCATACAAGGTGCCAAGCCAGAGATAACCCTGCTCATCCTGAACAATGGTACGGACAGAATTGCTAGACAAGCCGTCGTTGCTGGTCCAGTGCCGGATATCAAAATCATATACCGACTGAACGGCTACAACTGACTTCGGACTGACACGGGGTGAAGGGTTATTTTGAGCGCTGAGCGGGTTTAATAATCCCAGCAGTATCATAACACCCGCTAATATTACTTTTTTCATTCCCTTGCCCTGAGCCCCTGTCCGTACCCGTCACTAATTCAAAAACTGCCAATAAACCAGCAGTTGTAATATCAGCCAGGCTGGCACGGCGGCCAGTAAATCGTCCAGCATTATGCCAAGGCCACCGTGGATCCGCCTGTCCAGCCATTGAATTGGCCAGGGCTTTAGAATATCGAAAAACCGGAACAATAAAAATCCAATAAGCAGGCTTTGCCAGCTGACAGGAACCAGTAACATCGTTAAGGCAAAGCCAATCACTTCGTCCCAGACAATGGCACCATGATCATGTTCGCCAACATCACGCGCCGTTTTACCACAGATATAAACGCCCAGTGCGGTACCGACCACCAGAAACGCCAGATACCCGCTAACACCCAGAGCAGAAAAGCCAATAATAAAAGGAATAGCCACTAAGGTACCAAAAGTACCCGGGGCACGTGGTGCCAGACCTGCACCAAAACCCAATGCGAGTAGGTGCTGCCAGCGGGTTAGGTCAAATTTCGTTGTCATGGGAAGTGGCTGAACCCCTGGTGCTGATAATCAAAGGGCTGCTCTGCCGCTTTGAGTTCCAATTTGCCGGCCACGCCAGTGATCCGGCCGATACATGTAACAGGCACACCATAAGGTGATAACAGCACATCAAGGCTGCCCCGTTTACTTTCCGGAACCGTGAATAACAGTTCATAATCTTCACCACCGGATAAGGCCATTTTCAGTGCAGTTGCCTGATCGCAGCTGTCTTTCAATGCCTGAGACATCGGCAGTTTAGTCACGTCAATGTACGCGCCAACGCCAGACCTGCGTAAAATGTGGGGTAAATCACCACATAATCCATCAGAAATGTCCATCGCGCTGCTGGCGACATTACGCAGCGCATGCCCCAGCGCAACCCTCGCTGAAGGAAAATGAAATCGTTGCAATAAATGAGCCTGATGTTTTTTGCTGGCTTCAGCATGGCCCTGGCACACCTTTAATCCCAGCGCCGCATCGCCCAGAGTGCCGGTGACATAAATATAATCGCCAACTTTAGCGCCCGACCGGGTAATAGCACGTCCGCGGGGGACCATCCCTTTGGCAATCATCGTCAGGCTTAACGGACCACGGGTTGTATCGCCGCCCACTAACCTGCAGTTATAATAATCTGCTGTTTCAGACAGACCCGCAGCAAACTGGCGTAACCAGGCTTCATCGACACTCGGCAGCGTCAATGCCAGCGATAACCAGGCAGGCTCAGCGCCCATGGCTGCCAGGTCACTGACATTGACTGTTACTAACTTATGACCCAAAGCCCTCGGATCGACATCAGGAAAAAAATGAGTACCGCAAACCATGGTATCGGTTGTGACGACCAAATCATAACCGTCGCGCATTTGCAGCACAGCACCGTCGTCGCCCACACCAACCACCACA
>NZ_JAWVZF010000159.1:0-6242 GCF_033722355.1 Arsukibacterium sp.
AGTTGGGGATAAAGTGCGGTAAATTGTCTGACGTAACGTGGTCCGTAATTTGGCGGGATGCGTATTTGCATTAGTAACGGCTCGGCATTATGCTGCTGGATCAGCGTAATGATTTTACTCAGATTTGTCTGAATAAGTTCTACTGAAAAGCCACGCAGGCCGTCGTTGCCGCCCAGTTCAATCAACACGATATCTGGTTGATGCTCTGTCAGCAACGCAGGTAATCGCGCCAGGCCACCTGCCGTGGTCTCGCCACTGATACTGGCATTAATAAGCTGCCAGTCGGTGTTTTTCTGAAGTAACGCAGCCCAGCCTTGCTGCTGCTGCATGCCGTATGCGGCACTGAGACTGTCACCTAAGATAAGTAATTTGTCAGCGTAGCTGACCTGACTGACTAAACTGATTAACAACAAAAAGATGATGCGCATGACTAAAACACCTGAATTACATATAAAAGCCACAAACCTTGCTAAACGCGTCAAGGTCCCGGAGGGATCACTGACTATCCTGCATGATATCAGTCTTACAATCAATCGCGGGGAAACAGTAGCTATCGTCGGTGCCTCTGGGTCAGGTAAATCAACCTTACTTAGCTTGTTGGCAGGCCTGGATACTCCCAGTGCAGGTGAAATTTATATGGCAGGTCAGCCGCTGCATCAGATGTCAGAAGATGAGCGTGCTGGCGTAAGAGCCCGCGATGTCGGTTTTGTATTTCAGTCTTTTTTGCTGTTACCCAGTCTTACCGCACTGGAGAATGTTACGCTGCCTGCTGAGTTGTCAGGGGATAAAGTCGCCCGTAAGCGGGGCCTGGCCTTACTGGAACAAGTTGGCCTGAGCGCACGCGCTGATTTTTATCCGTCACAGTTATCCGGTGGAGAGCAGCAACGAGTTGCCATTGCCAGAGCCTTTATTACTCAGCCAGCAATTTTGTTTGCTGATGAGCCGTCGGCCAATCTGGATGCGGTAACCGGTAAAATGATCGAAGACTTGCTGTTTGAATTAAATGATAGCCAGGGAACAACTTTAGTGTTGGTTACCCATAATACTGAGCTGGCAAAACGTTGTCAGTATCAGCACCAGATGCGCTCTGGCCAGTTTGTTAATTCAGCGCCTGCGACAGAGGAAAGTGCTGATGTGGGCTAGTATTGCAGGGCGTTTATTCTGGCGGGAGTTAAAACGCGGCGAACTGTGGGTTATCGCCTTTGCGCTTTTTCTGGCTGTAGGCTCTGTGGTCAGTTTAAGTGGCATCACCCAGAGTGTTAAAAGTGCATTGCAGCAGCGAAGTGCGCAGTTTACTGCTGCAGACAGAGTGCTGGGCTCAAGTCAGCCGTTCGATAACGCTTTTTTTGCCGTAGCTGACCAGCTTGGTATCAGTTCGGCAAGACAGATGCAATTTGACTCAATGTTGTTCGCCGGAGAGCAAATGCAGCTGGCGACGATTAAAGCCGTCAGCGACAGCTATCCGCTGCGTGGTGACTTGCTGTTGCATCGTTCAGCCAGCGTCAGTGCCGGGCCGCAGGGGCAGTTAACACCGGGTGAAATCTGGTTTGAAGCCAGATTACTGGATTTACTCCAGGTTAAGCCTGGTGATAGGGTAGAGGTGGGAGATGCTAAGTTGGTTGTTGCCGGGGTCATTGTCAATGAACCTGATGCGCCACTGAGTGTTTTTGGAGGCTCTCCCAGAGTCATTATGCATCTGGATGACGTTGCTGCTACCAATATCGTGCAGCCTGGCAGCCGGATAAGTTACCGATATTTGTTCGCCGGGGCTGAAGCGGCGTTGGATAAACTGACGAGCTTGCTTGCGCCCAGGCTGACCGTCCACCAGCGTTGGCGGAATCTTGATCGCGAATCTGCAATAGGTAGTGCACTGGAGCGGGCTGAACGGTTTTTGCTGTTAGCTGGCTTGCTGGGCATTGTACTGGCGGCGTGTGCAGCCGCAGTCGCTGCCAGTCGATACAGCCAAAGGCATACCCAGGCGGTCGCGATTATCAAAGCGCTCGGTGCCACTACAGCGCGAGCCCGATTGCTGTACGGCAGTCATTTATTGCTGGTGGTGGTGTTCAGTCTGGTGCTGGGGCTGGCAGGCGGTCAGCTGGCTATCTTTGCTGCTGAATTCGGGATCAGTCACTATATCAGTGATTACCGCACTGCATTCAGTGTCAGGCCGTTGGCGTTGGGGATCTTAACTTGTGTTATCTGCGCCTTGTTGTTTGCTGCCAGACCCTTATGGCGGCTGGCAAAAACGCCAGCTATTGAAGTATTGAAGCAACCCGCGGCGGCTATTAATCTGGATAAATGGCAGCTGATTTTGGGTGCGGCAGCAATCTGGGGGTTGATGTGGTTATTCAGTGGCGAACTGCTGATAAGTGTTGGACTGTTTTTACTTTGTGGTTTATTTGCGGCTATTTTGCTGGGTTTTGCGGCAATTATGGTGAAGCTTGCGCGGCCGGTTGCTGCCGGACAAAGTAGTGCTCGTCGGCTGGCCCTGGCTAATTTGCGCCGCAGATTATGGCCAAAC
Organism: Arsukibacterium sp.; assembly: GCF_033722355.1. Classification (GTDB taxonomy): domain Bacteria; phylum Pseudomonadota; class Gammaproteobacteria; order Enterobacterales; family Alteromonadaceae; genus Alishewanella. The sequence goes on from NZ_JAWVZF010000159.1 coordinate 2,522, forward strand.
AGCTTTCAGCTGATTACCTTCAGCCTCGCAATTTTCCTGACACTGTTGCTGTATTTTCTTCGGGCAGAACTAATTGGCCAATGGCAGCAACAAATTCCTCAAGGTGCGCCGAATCACTTTCTGGTGAATGTCAGTGAAGAGCAGCGAGCCAGCGTCAATGCTTTTACTGCAGCAAATAATTTGCAGCCGGAACCATTTTATCCGGTTGTAAGGGGACGGTTAGTCAGTATTAACAGTGAACAACTGCAGCAGGAAGCGTCAAAAGAAGATCGCAGCGAGCAACGGGTTGGCGTGGGACGTGAACTTAATCTGACCTGGCTGTCGCAATTGCCGGCTAATAATAAAGTGATTGCAGGGCAGTGGTTTGGTGCTGAACCAAAGTCGGAAGTGTCGGTTGAGCAGGAAATTGCTCAGAGGTTACAGCTAGACCTCGGCGATAACCTGGCCTTTTCCATTGGCGGACAACAGATTACTGCCACTGTCAGCAGTATCAGACAGGTTGACTGGAATAGTTTACAACCCAACTTTTATATGATTTTGAGCCCTGACGTGCTGGCAGATTTTCCGGCAACCTATATTACGGCATTTTACCTGGAGCAGGGCAGTGGCAGGCTGATTAACCAATTAGCCCGGCAAATGCCTACCGTTACAGTGATTAGTGTCGATGCCATTATCAATCAGGTAAACGATATTATTGCCCAGGTCACTATTGCGCTGAGTTTTATTTTGCTGATTATTGCGCTTGCGGCAGCGCTGGTACTAGTTGCTCAGGTGCAGGCCACCTTGGAACAACGCGAGCAGGAGCTCGCCATTCTGCGCACGCTGGGTGCTAAGTATGTCTTTTTACGCAATGCGTTGTTGCTCGAGTTTGCTTTTCTCGGGGCTCTTGCCGGGCTGTTTGCCACTATTCTGGCAGAAATATTATTAATGGTGCTGCAACAACGGGTATTTGACATGCCTTTCCAGTTTCACTTTGCCTTATGGTGGCTTGGCCCGGTTATTGGTATCCTGACCGTAAGCTTGCTGGGCTGGTGGCAATTACGGCGTCTGTTGCAGATACCGGGTGCTGTGCTTATCAGGCGGGTGATTCAAAGTTAGGGCTTGCGATCTACAAATCTAAATCTGCCAGCGCAGCTGGCAGTTTAGGGTACTGAAATTTAAAGCCGGCATCTAAAGCTTGCTGTGGAATGACCCGCTGACCGTAAAGCAACAGGTCGGCCATTTCGCCAAACAGCAAGCGCACCATAAACGCAGGCATCGTCAGTTTTGCTGGCCGGTTTAACCGGTCGGCAAGCGCCTGGCTGAATTCTTTGTTGGTAACGGGTTTGGGCGCAACGGCATTAAACGGGCCATGTAATGTCGGCGAATGCAGCAGAAAGTCGATAAGTTTAACGATATCGTCGATATGGATCCATGACATATACTGCTGGCCACTACCAATCGGCCCGCCGAGTCCGAACCGGAACGCGGGTAACATCTTTGCGAGCGCGCCGCCTTGTTCAGATAACACTATACCTGTTCGCAGCAGACACACCCTGGTTTTATCGCTGCCTGCCCGACGTGCCAGGTTTTCCCAGCGGGCGCAAATATCATGGCTGAATTCAGGATAAAATGCGCTATGCTCTTCAGTAATAAATTCAGTGCCTTGCCGGCCATAGTAGCCAACGGCAGAGCCGCTTATCATGCAAGCCGGCGGTGTCTCTGCCGCCTGAATACATTCGCTAAGTTGTTCAGTTAACTGCCAGCGGCTGTGGCAGATGCGATGTTTCTGTTTATCAGTCCATCTCTTATCAGCAATCGGTTCACCCGCTAAATTAACAACCGCATCCACAGCATTAAAATCGACATTCTGCAGCTGATTAACGTAAGTTATGGCTGCTGTTTGCTGAAATTTGGTGACCGGTTGCCTTGTTAATATGATTAACTGATGCTGTTCACGCCAGTATTTTTGCAGGGCAGAACCAATCAGACCTGTTCCACCGGTGACGAAAATACGCATGATATGCTCCTGTCAATCGATATTGTGCTGCTAATTATAGCGGGTTGTTACTGCTCTGTTATTTATTTACAGATAAAGTCAGAGACACAGAGTCAGCAAATCTCAAGGCATGCGGTTTATCTATCTCAACTTCAGCAAAATGCACTGCAGGATGAGCACTGGCAAGGGCTAGTACATCGGCTGTTAGTTTTTCAAGCAAACTAAACCGGTTCATTTCAACCAGTTCAATTATTTGTTTGGTAATGGTGCGATAATTAAGGGCATTACTCATATCATCGCTGTCTGCCGCACTGTTCGCACTGTACTGGATTTTTGCGTTGATAATCACGTCTTGTTTATTATTAATTTCATCATCCTTAATGCCGATAAAAGTACGTAAACGAAGGTTTTTAATTTTAATGGTTGCAGGGTTAAGTTCCATAATGCTGTATCCTCAGAAAGTTTACTTGCTTTACGCTGGGCTCAGGCAGGACGATCAGCTTTTTATTGCAAGCTGACTTGTTAAAGTTTATTCCGGAAAAATCAGTTCAAATCTGGCCCCGCCAAGCGGGCTTTCAGTAATCTGCATGCCACCAGAGTAGGATGACACCAATTCTGCAACAATGGATAAACCGACTCCATGTCCGTCTTTATAAGTGTCCAGCCGGGTACCGCGGGTAAACAGCTTTTTTCTGGCGTCTTTGGCAATGCCAGGGCCGTCGTCTTCAATAATTAAATTCAGTGGGTGCTGGGTCACTGTCAGACGTACCTGTTGTTTACAGGCCTTACAGGCGTTATCAAGTAAGTTACCCATTATCTCCATCAGGTCAGTTTCATCACCACGAAAGGTGGCGTTTGGCGGACAGTCAATCTGAATAGTAAGATCTTTATCGCGATAAATTTTTTGCAGGGCGTTACAGAGTTTTTCAATGTGGGGCAGGATATCAAATTGTTTTTTCCAGATATCCTGACCAGAGCTGCCAGCTCTTTTCAGTTGATGCTCGATCATGGCACTGATCCTGTCAAGCTGCTCTTTCAATTCCGGCTGCTGACTTAGTACCGAGGTATTTAAAACCGCAACCGGCGTTTTCAGGGCATGGGCAAGATCACTCAGATGATTTCGGTAGCGTTGTTTCTGCCGGTTCTGGTTGGCCAGTAATAAATTCAGATCTTCCTTAATGGTGGTCAGTTCTGCAGGGTAGTGACCGTTCAGATGATCTTGCTCACCGCCTTCCAGTCTTCGAATTTCCTGATCAAGCTTACTCAAAGGTTTAGTTGTCCAATAGTAAGCAAGCACACTGAATAAAATCAGCGCTGCACCAATCCAGATAAACCAGGTGAGCAGAGTATTACGGAAACTCAGATAGGGCGCAGTCAACATTTCATCGGTTTGAACAATGTGAATTGTCAGAGGATGGGTTTGCTCGCCTGAATCGAACAGCAGCGCTATGCTCAATAACCAGTATTGCTGATTGCTACTGACATAGGGATAAAACCGGTCCTCTCCTGGCACGAGTGTCGTATCGGGCGGGCTGAATGGCTGACTTAATGACGAGTCTGATTGCCAGACAATATTGTCATTACCTGAACTATTGTGACCTGACCTGCTTCGGTTTTGTGGAGCAGCCGGGCTGATGTCATTGCTGGTGATGTAAGCGCTCAACCCGGAATCAGGCCGGAAAAAATCCGGTGACAGTGTTGTATTGCTTAGCTCAACTTTACCGTTCTGAATTTTCAGGTCTG
>NZ_JAWVZF010000160.1:0-6170 GCF_033722355.1 Arsukibacterium sp.
AAATGGCCTCCATACCTAAATCGGCAAAAGCCACTACCCGGGATTTTTTAATGGCTTTTGACACCAGATAAGCAGCACCGCCCACTGCCATCAGATACACCGCTTTGTGCTTTTTAATACTCTCAACGGTTAAATCGCCCCGCTCCGACTTACCAATCATGCCAAGTAACCCGGTTTGCGACAGCATCATCTCGGTAAACTTATCCATCCGGGTGGCGGTCGTCGGGCCTGCCGGGCCAACGACTTCATCGCGCACCGCATCAACCGGCCCAACGTAATAAATAAAACGGTTTTTAAGGTCAACCCCTTCTGGTAAGCCCTCGCCTTTATTCAGCATATCGGCTATCCGTTTATGGGCAGCATCCCGGCCGGTCAGCATTTTACCGCTTAGCAATACTGTTTCGCCTGCCTGCCAGCTTTGCACATCAGCCGGGGTAATGGTATCCAGATTGACCCGCCGCACCTTTTCGCCAAGCTCCCAGGTAACCTGTGGCCAGTCTTCCAGTTTTGGTGGTTGAATATCTGCCGGACCGCTGCCATCTAAGTGAAAATGTAAGTGGCGGGTCGCGGCACAGTTGGGGATCATCACGACCGGTAAACTGGCAGCATGGGTCGGTACGCTGTTAATTTTGACATCGACCACGGTGGTTAAACCACCTAACCCCTGGGCACCAATGCCGAGTTTATTGACTTTCTCGTACAGCTCTAAACGCAGTTTTTCATCAGCCGTTTGCGCGCCCTTTGCAATCAGCTGCTGAATATCCACCGGCTCCATCAGCGCTTCTTTGGCCAGCACCGCAGCTTTTTCGGCAGTACCGCCAATGCCAATGCCAAGCATGCCCGGCGGACACCAGCCAGCACCCATTTTAGGCAGTGTTTCCAGCACCCAGTCAACAATAGAATCTGACGGATTAAGCATGGCCATCTTGGTTTTATTTTCGGAGCCGCCGCCTTTGGCCGCAATCATCACTTCGACCTGATCACCAGCGACTAAATCAATGTGCACCACTGATGGCGTGTTATCTTTGGTATTTTTCCGAGCGCCGGCCGGGTCAGCGACGATAGAGGCGCGCAGCGGGTTATCCGGATTCAGGTAAGCACGCCTCGTGCCTTCGTCCACCATTTGCTGTACGGTCAGGTCGGTTTTATCCCACTTTACATCCATACCAATTTTAACGAAACAAGTGACAATGCCGGTATCCTGGCAAATTGGCCGGTGGCCTTCAGCCGACATCCGGGAATTAATCAGAATTTGGGCAATGGCATCTTTGGCAGCCTGGTTCTGCTCTTTATGATAAGCCTGCTCCAGTGCCTGAATAAAATCCAGCGGATGATAGTACGAGATATACTGCAACGCATCTTCAATACTCTCGATAAAGTCTTGTTGGCGAATTACCGTCATGCTTTCTTTCCTTTGCTGCCAAAACTGGCTTGGTCATTAACTAATGGGTAGAGTGCTGGTATGATAGCGCGCATCGAAAACAGCGGCTAGCCTTCTATGCAGCAGTATTTAATTCCACAACCTGCGCCTGCGGATTTAACCCCCCTTTTTGGCCATTTTGCCAGCCAGCCCTGGGCGATGCTGCTTGACTCGGCTGCTGGTGAGCACCCCAACAGCCGTTTTCAGATAATGGTAATGCAGCCTCTTGCTACGCTGACAGCCAGTAATGGCATCACGATTTTATGTGATGAGCTTGGTAGCCACGACTACCCGCAAGACCCTTTTACGGTGCTAGATTGCGCGCTGAAACGCTACTTTCCTGTGCCAGCTGACAGCACGCTGCCCTTTAGCGGCGGCGCCCTGGGTTATTTCGGTTATGATTTAGGCCGCTATCTTGAACAGCTGCCGGCGGTGAGCGTGCATGATATTCCCCTGCCGGATATGGCGATAGGTTTGTACAGCACAGCACTGGTACTGGATAAGCAGCTAAAACAGTTATGGTGCGTTGATTATCAAGGCAATGCCGAGGCACAATGGCAAAAACTGCAATATCAGCTGGCGCAACCGGTTAACAGCAGCCCTTTTCAGCTGACCAGTCACTGGCAGGCTAATCTCAGCCAGCAGCAATACAATGATCGGTTTGAGCAAATTCAGCAGCATTTATTAAGTGGTAACTGCTATCAGATTAACTTAGCGCAGCGCTTCAGTGCCCGCTATCAGGGCGACGAGTGGCATGCATACCTGGCATTAAGAGAGGCCAACGCTGCGCCTTTTTCAGCTTTTATCCGGCTGGAACAGGGCGCGGTACTCAGTATTTCGCCAGAGCGTTTTTTGCAGTTAAAAAACGGTCAGGTTGAAACCAAACCCATTAAAGGCACCCGCCCCCGCCATTCCAATCCAGAGTTCGACCAGCAAGCCGCTGCACAGCTGCAACAGGCTGAGAAAGATCGGGCCGAAAATGTGATGATTGTTGATTTACTGCGCAATGACTTAGGCAAAGTCTGCCGCACCGGCAGCGTTGCAGTACCAGAGCTGTTTACCATTGAAAGCTTTCCGGCGGTACATCATTTAGTCAGTACTGTTACCGGCACGCTGGCCCCACAGTACAGTGCCTGTGATTTACTGCGCGGTGCTTTTCCGGGCGGTTCTATTACCGGCGCACCAAAAGTTGCCGCCATGCAGATTATTGAACAGCTGGAACCGCACCGTCGTTCCGTGTATTGCGGTGCCATTGGCTATATTAATAATAATGGTGATATGGATACCAATATCGCCATTCGAACCCTGGTTTGCAGCGATGCAAAAATTAACTGTTGGGCAGGTGGCGGCATTGTTGCTGACTCTGAAGCCGGCAGTGAATATCAGGAAACGCTGGACAAGGTAAACAAAATATTGCCGGTACTGGTTAATCTAAATACCTCAGCGGTCAGCGCTGTGCCGCAAACTCAGGACACCGCCGATGCTGGCTGAAGACTTTTGCAGCCGTTTTGTATTAACTCCCAATCCGGCGACGGCAGCCGGGCCGCTGCCTGCCGTTAAAGGGCCGGTGCCATTAGCGAATAAGCCGCACAGCACCTCACAGCATGCTGCGGTGCTGGTGCCGGTCGTGGATTATGGTAACCAGCTTAAGGTGTTATTTACCCAAAGGGCGCTGCACCTGCGCCATCATCCGGGCCAGATCAGCTTTCCCGGCGGCAGAATGGAACCGGGCGAGACCAGCAGCCAGGCCGCACTGCGTGAGGCGGAAGAAGAAATTGGCCTGACTGGGTCTGAGGTTATCTTGCTGGGCCGGTTACCAGCGCAGGATACCACCACCGGCTTTATTATTGAGCCCTGGGTGGGTCTGATACCGCCACAGCGTACTTTTCAGCTGCAGGTAGCAGAGGTGGCCGCGGTATTTGAAGTCCCCCTTGCCCATTTCTTACCACAGCAAAACCGTCATCAGCTATCACTGACCTTGCGCGGTAAAACCCGCGATCTGCATTTTATGCCATATCAGGATAAGTTTATCTGGGGCGCTACCGCCGCCATTATGCATCAGCTCTGTTTGCAATTGGCTTAATGTAAGATTTAGTTTACAAAAAATACTGTGCACAGCATTGAATACCAAATGCATAGACTTAAATGAGTCGAACCGGTTTGCTCGCGCCAACACGCCGTGAACCCATCCTTGGGGGCTCGTTTCCGCCCATCCAGGGCTTCAACGGTTGGCTTAGAGCAAACTGATTCTCGTCCGAATACCCTTCCCCACGGTTCCGGCGCCTTTACAAGCTGTAATAACACCCGACCAGTTACCAAGCCGCTTACAGTCATGGCCTGCTTCCGTTACAATGGCCGCAATTTCCTAAAATAACCGATTAGATACTTATTATGATTATCAGTGCTTTTGACATGTTCAGTATTGGCATTGGCCCCTCCAGTTCGCACACTGTGGGCCCGATGCGCGCCGCCAAAAAATTTACCGATAACTTAAGCGAAGCGTCGCTGCTGGAAAAAGTCGCCAGCATAAAAGTAGAGTTGTATGGCTCACTGGGTCAGACCGGTGTTGGTCATGGTACCGGTAAAGCAGTGATCCTCGGTTTATCCGGCTATTTACCAGAAACCATTGATCCTGACAGCATCGACGGTTTATTAAAGCAGGTACACGACAGTCAGCAGCTGCAACTGGCACAAAGCCACAGCGTAAAATTTCCGCGTGAAGGCGCCATTGTGTTTCACCGGCGTAAAACCTTAAAAGAGCATTCCAATGGCATGGAGTTGGTGGCCTTTGACAGCAGCAAAAATGAATTACTGCGCGAAATATACTTTTCTATCGGCGGTGGCTTTATTGTTAAAGCAGAAGATTTCGCCAAGGAAAAAGAAGCAGCCAGCCAGTTTGCTGCTGATAATCCGCCGCCCTTTCCATTTGAATCCGGCAGCGAACTGTTGGCCCTGTGTAAAGAGCATGGTTTGTCGATTTCCGGTTTAATGCTGGAAAATGAGAAAGTGCTGAGAAAGCCCGCTCAGATTGAAAGCGAGCTGAATACTATCTGGTTAACGATGCGGGCCTGTATTGAACGCGGTATTAAAACCGAAGGTATTCTGCCAGGCGGTTTAAAAGTAAAACGGCGGGCGCCGGCGCTGTATAAACGGCTGATGTCGGAGAAAAGCAGCGACCCGCTGCAGGTGATGGACTGGGTTAATTTGTTTGCGCTGGCAGTAAATGAAGAAAACGCCGCCGGGGGCCGGGTCGTAACCGCGCCGACTAATGGTGCTGCCGGTATTATTCCGGCGGTGCTGATGTATTACGATAAATTTATTCAGCCGGTCAGCCCGGAAATTGCCACCCGCTACCTGTTAACCGCCGCTGCTATTGGCATTTTATATAAGAAAAATGCTTCTATCTCAGGTGCTGAAGTCGGTTGTCAGGGTGAAGTGGGCGTCGCCTGTTCAATGGCAGCTGCTGCGCTGACTGAAATTCAGGGTGGTACACCGCTACATGTTGAAAACGCGGCAGAGATTGGCATGGAGCACAATCTGGGTTTAACCTGCGATCCGGTTGGCGGTTTAGTGCAGGTGCCGTGTATTGAACGTAATGCCATGGGCTCAATTAAGGCCATTAATGCCTCGCGGCTGGCGCTGCGTGGCAGTGGCGAGCAGAAGGTATCACTGGATAAAGTGATTAAAACCATGTGGGACACCGGGCGCGATATGCAAACCAAATATAAGGAAACGTCACGCGGCGGCCTGGCGGTAAATATTATTGAGTGTTAACGGCTTACTGATATCAAAAGGTATTAGTCAGCTTCGGTTGCCAGTAGCGGATCATCCGGTTCGCTCTGGCCAACTGCGTTATTCTGATACTCTGCAACAATTTTTTCAGCCTGCTCGCTATCTTCATCCTGTACCAGAATAGTAGCAATGCCAAGGGGTGCCACATCTCCTACAGCACCTTGCAGATAATGGCCGCCAACATGCGCCTCTATGCCGTAGGATTGCAGCATACCGGCGACGATATGGGCTTCCAGGATATCGTTAGCGTTAAAAATAATTTTCATAGTTGCCTTACAACGCTTGTTTTAACAGCAGCCATGCCACCGTGCTGGCAGCGAAACAGTAAAATAACATCGGCCACAGCGTATAGCGAATAATATCGCCCTCCCGGCCCTGCAAATTAACGACACTGGCCGCGGCCACCACATTAACCACGCAAATCATATTGCCGGCATTGGCACCCAGCATCTGCAGAGCCAATACCAGGGTCTGTGGTAAACCGGCTTCAGTGGCCATTGCCTGCTGAAAACCGCCAAACATTAAATTAGAAAAGGTTGCCGAGCCGGCAATAAACGAGCCCAGGGCCCCGACAAAAGGCGCTATCCACAGCCAGCTGTCGGCTAAATAGCGGGCGGCTTCTGCGGCCAGGGCGATTGGCATCGCCGGCAAGCCTGCGGTATTCACATCAGACTGCAGAAAAATTCTGACCATTGGCACCGCGCCGGCCAGTGCAATAACGGAGGGTAACAGCATCCGGCCGCTTTGCCCGATACAGCGACCTAGCATACCGGCAGACCCTTTAAGTAAAAAACAGCTGACCAGGGCAACCAGCACAAATAAGCTGCCGGGTAAATACAGCGGACTGACAGTGACGGTCAGTTCGGTACCAAAAATAGCAGACCACTGCCAGGCCAGTTGTTGTAATCCGGCTTTAAACGGCAGCCCCGGCAATCGGGTCAGGACCAACAGCAAGGCA
>NZ_JAWVZF010000161.1:0-6167 GCF_033722355.1 Arsukibacterium sp.
ACCTGGAAATTCGTGGCCCCGGCGAGCTTTTGGGCACCCGCCAGACTGGCCTGTTACAGTTTAAAATTGCCGATATCAACCGTGATGCAGAGCTTATTCCACATGCCCGGCAACTGGCCGCTAAACTATGGCAACATGACAAAAGCGCTTGTCAGCAACTTATCCGGCGTTGGCTGGCCAACAAAGATATCTACGGTAATGCCTGAGGAAAAACCAAATGAACGTGATAAGCCCTCATATCCAGTCACTTAGCCCGCTGCAAATACGCCAGCAGTGTCGCAGTGGTCAGTTCAGTGGCAGCACCTCCGGGCTGGCACCGGGGTTTGTCCAGGCCAATATGGTCATTTTGCCAAAGCAATATGCCGCCGATTTTTTGCAATTTTGCCATTTCAACCCTAAACCCTGCCCGTTACTGGGTATGGCAGCAGGCCCCGGTGCCACCGATATGCCTGCACTGGCAGCACAGCTGGATATCCGTAGCGACTTACCCAGATACCGGGTTTTTCGAAACGGTAAGCTGAGCAATGAGGTGACTGATGTCGCATCGTACTGGCGGGAAGATCTGGTCACGTTCCTGATTGGCTGCTCTTTCTCGTTTGAAGAAGCGCTACTGGCCGATGGTCTGGAAATCCGCAATATTACCGAACAGGTTAATGTCCCCATGTACCGCACTAATATCAATTGTACTGCTGCAGGCGTGTTTCACGGCGGTATGGTGGTTAGTATGCGGCCAATGAAACCCGCTGACGCTATCCGCGCCATTCAGATTTGCTCACGTTTCCCGCAGGTGCATGGTGCGCCGGTGCACTTTGGCGATCCGGCCGCTATTGGTATCAGCAATATCGATAAACCCGACTACGGTGATGCGGTAACGATACAACCGGGTGAAGTACCGGTGTTCTGGGCCTGTGGTGTTACCCCGCAGGTGGCCATTGCCAATGCCGGCGTCGAATTCTGTATTACCCACAGTCCGGGCCATATGCTGATAACCGATATCCCCAACAGCAAACTGTCGGTGTTTTAAACCGAAGCGGGTTTTCAGCTGCAGCCGGTGTTCCTTGAGTATGTTTGTTGCGAACACTATTGAGCCGCCTGCCGGCTTTGCCTACAATGGCGTACATTTTCTTTATTAAGGCTCAAGCCATGAATGATACAACCACTTCGGAACCGGTAAATGACGATCAGGGCCGTCCGGCCTTACCCGACCGGCTGTCGGTTAACCCGCGCAGCCCGCATTATGTAAAAGACATTTTTCAATACGATGTGGGTATTAAACTCAACGGTAAAGAACGCTTTGATATAGAAGAATATTGTATCAGCGAAGGCTGGGTAAAAGCAGCTGCTGCCAAAGCACTGGACCGGCGTGGCCAACCGTTATTAATGACGTTAAAAGGCCGGGTTGAGGCGTTTTATCGTTAATCGTCTCAGCTACCTCTGCGGTAACCCGCGGCTGCGGGTTACTGGTATTAGCAGCCTTTATTGCTAGTTTCAGTAATACCTTACCCCGGGCTATTGCTTATTGGCCCGACAACATGAATAATTTATTCCTTAGCCGTTATTATTCCGGAAAACATTACCACTATGATCTATCGCTTATAGCGATATTGCCATAGGAGGCAGCATGCTACTGAATTGCGATTTAGGCGAAAGTTATGGCAGCTGGACCATGGGCCTCGACAGCGAGGTTATGCCGTATATCGACCAGGCCAATATTGCCTGTGGTTTTCATGCCGGCGACCCGGACGTGATGCAGCGCACTTTGCAACTGGCCAAGCAGCATGGTGTACAAGTGGGGGCTCACCCCGCTTATCCTGATTTAAACGGCTTTGGCCGGCGCAGTATGCAGTGCTCACATAACGAAATTATAAACCTGTTGCACTATCAAATTGCTGCGCTGGACGGTATGGCACTGGCGCAGGGTGTCAGCCTGAGCTACGTAAAACCCCATGGCGCACTGTATAACGATATGATGAGCAAACCGGCCGTCTGGCAGGCCGTGGTGCAAGCTATCGCCAGCTACCACAAACCCCTTAAGTTAATGCTGCTGGCCGATAATAACCGCCACACTTACCGCACTCAGGCAGCCGCACTTAAGGTTGAGTTGCTATTTGAAGCCTTTGCTGACCGGCGCTACACCGATGAAGGCAGACTGACCCCACGAAGCGCCAGCGGTGCCGTATTGCATGGTACCGACGTGCTGACCCAGGTTAGTGAGTTAATTAATGATGGCAGTGTCACCACCAGCAGTGGCCAGCGCTTGGCACTAAATGCCGACACGCTGTGTGTGCATGGCGATAACCCGGGTGCCATTGAGCAGGTAGCACAAATCCGCGCCTTGTTAAGCCGGACACCGGCATAAATCTGGGCACTGATATGAACACTAACCTGACAGCACCGCTTTACCAGCTAACCGTTGCCGGCGAAAATGCGGTGATGGTGTATTTTGAACAAAAGATGGCGGCCGGTATTGCAGGTTTAGTCCAGCAGGCAGGCCCACTTATCCGCGACACCCTGGGTTCTCACCTGCTGGAGCTGCTGCCCTCGTATGCCTCAGTAATGGTGGTATTTAATCCCTTTAGTTGCGATCATTTTACTGTGCAACACTTGCTGCAACAGGCGCTAAATCAGCTGACCACTGGCGAACAGCAAGCGGGCCGACGCGTTGAATTACCGGTGTATTACAGCGAGCAAAGTGGCCCTGATCTGGCACTGATAGCCAAAACCAAACAGCTGACAATTGACGAAGTGATTAAACTGCATCAGCAGCAGGTTTACCGGGTATATGCTATTGGCTTTGCCCCGGGCTTTGCCTACCTTGGCGAAGTTGCCGAGCAACTGGCAATGCCGCGTTTAGCCACACCGCGCGCAAAGGTACCACGTGGTGCGGTGGCCATTGCCGACCGCCAGACTGCCGTGTATCCGGCCGTATCACCCGGCGGCTGGAATTTAATTGGGCTGTGCCCGACGCCGATGTTTCAGCCCGAGCAGCAACCCGCGATGCCGGTAGCCGTAGGCGACGAAGTGCAGTTTGTTGCTATCAGCAAACAGCAGTTTTTAGCTTTAGGTGGCCAGTTATGAGCCATTTTGAAGTACTAAACCCCGGCGTGCTGAGTCTTATCCAGGACAGGGGCCGTTTTGGCCAGAGCGCGCTTGGCCTGACCAATGGCGGGCCGCTTGATGCTGGCTCTGCCCAATGGGCCAATGCACTGGTAGGAAATAACGCAGAGGCGCTGCCAGCTGACAGCCCCGATCCCAGTCTGATAGAGTGTACTATTGGCGGCCTGCAGCTACGGGCTCATTGTACGGCGACTTTTGCAGTTACCGGCGCCAGCCTTAGCTTAACAATAAATGGTAAAGCCAGCGCCCTGTGGCAAAGTCATACTGTGCAAAGCGGCGACATCATAGAGCTTGGTATGGCAAATCAGGGTTTACGAGCCTATCTGGCCGTCGCAGGCGGATTTTCGATACCGCACCAGTTTGGCAGCAGTGCCACGGTAATGCGCGAGGGCATTGGTGGTCTTTATCAGAACGGTGCTAAGCTGCAAACCGGCGATAAATTACCGGTAACGCCCGGTGCGGTGCTGCCCGCCCGGCAACTGGCAGCATCTTTTCAACCCGGCTTTGATTTCAGCAGGGGGCTGACCCTGCGCCTCGTCGAAGGGTATCAGCAGCAGTTATTCAGCAGAACAGCATGTCAGCGGTTTTATCTTAATAGTTTTACTGTCACCCCAAAAGCCGACCGGATGGGGGTTAAACTCAGCGGCCCTGCCATCAGCTGCAACACCGCGAATCTGCTATCTGAAGGCATTTGTTACGGCGCTGTGCAAATTCCGCCCGACGGCCAGCCAATAGTGCTGTTAAATGATCGGCAGACGCTCGGCGGCTATCCGAAGATCGGCAGCGTACTGTCACTCGACTGCTGGCAACTGGCACAGGCTGCACCCGGCACTGTCGTGCAGTTTGTCAAAATTGACCCGCAGCAGGCGCATAATGCGCTGCTGCTGGCCCAGGCCCGGTTTCAGCGACAGTTAGCCACGCTTAGCGGTACGCCCTGTCCCCGGCAAAGCGGAGCAGCCAATGGCCAATGATTTGCGTTATGTCAGTCAGCAGATAGAAAACCTGCTAGTGGCCCGTAATTTAAGAGGTATGCAACTGCTGCAGCAACAGCTGCGCCCCGGTTATATCCTGCGTGTCGCCAGACTGCTGAACCAGTGCCGGGGCACAGTATTGATTGGCACCGGCTTTCCGGTACTCGATACTTTCGAAACCGATGGCCCGGTCGGCGCTATTGCCCTGTATCAGTTGCTGGAGCAGCTGGGCGCCAAGCCGATACTGGTCAGCGGCGATCCACTTTGCAAGGTCCTCGCCAGCCGCTATCGTACTTATCAGATTAGGGTGAATCAGCAGCAAAACCTGCCGGTAATCGCCAGCCAGGCGCTGGCAGAGCTGCAACCACAATTAATTATCTCTATTGAACGGCCCGGCTTTACCAGCGATGGCCGCTACGCCAATATGCGCGGCGAAGATATTACCGAACGCTGCGCCAGTTTTGACCATTTTGTCAGCCTGGCCGCCTGCCCCACTATTGGCATTGGCGATGGCGGCAATGAAATAGGCATGGGTAATATGGCAGCGTTTTTAGGCCAGCTGAATATTACCCCGGCAGTAACCGAGTGTGACGAACTGGTGGTTGCCGACGTGTCTAACTGGGCAGCCTGGGGTATTATTGCCATGGTATCGGTACTACAGGGCCGTGATTTATTAGCAGGTGCTGATCCGCTGGCTATTTTGCAGTTTTTATCCGACAACGGCAGTGTTGATGGCGTAACCCGGCTTAATACCTTAACCGAAGATGGCCTGGCTCATACTGAAGGCGAGCAACTGATTAGTGATTTGCAAAAGCTTTTGATGACGTACCAGAAATAGAATCGGCTTACCCTAAACCAACCGTTGCAGGCCTGGACGGCCGAATCGAGCCTACAGGGATGTATTTACGGCGTGTTGGTGTGGGTAAACCGGTTCGGTTTCATTGCCAGATTGTCGTTTCCGCACAACCGTTTTTAAAGTGAGAACAGCATGAGCATAGTGTATTTAAATGGCGACTTTATCCCGGCAAGCGAAGCCAGAATCTCGCCAATGGACCGTGGCTTTTTATTTGGCGACGGCATTTACGAAGTGATCCCAAGCTATAACGGCCGTTTTGTTGGTTTTAAGCCGCATATCGCCCGGATGCAGGATGGCTTGTCCCAGCTGTCGATTGACCCAGGCCTTAACCTTGCCGACTGGCAAGCCATTTGCCAGCGCCTGCTAACCGATAATCAGCACATTAATGGCGACAATCAGGCAGTATATATTCAGGTTAGCCGTGGTACCGACAGCAAACGCAACCATGCGTTTCCGGCCAATATCAAAGCCACGGTATTTGCCTATGCCTTCCCAATTGCTGCTGAGCCGGTAGCTGATAAAAGTAAAGCCACTACCTATAATGTGGTAACGGGGCAAGACTTACGCTGGCAGCGCTGCCATATTAAATCTACCTCCTTGCTGGGTAATGTGCTGCATTATCAGCAGGGTTACGCCAGTGGTGCCCAGGAAATTCTGCTGTTTGATAAAGATGGCAACTTAACCGAAGGCGCCGCAGTAAATGTCTTTGTAATAAAAAACGGCGTTATTGCCACGCCGCCGCTTACCACTAAACTACTGCCGGGTATAACCCGCTTATTACTACTAAATATTCTGCGTAAACACAGCAACATTAAAGTAGAAGAGCGCGATATTTCCGAGCAGGAAGTGTTCGCCGCTGATGAAATCTGGCTGACCAGCTCCAGCAAAGAAATTGCCCCGGTGTTAAAAGTAAACGAGCATACCGTGGGTTCAGGTGAAGTTGGTGATATCTGGCTGGCCGCCCAACAGCTGTTCAGCCAATACAAGTATGATGAGTGAGCGAATTTGCTATGCGCTTTTGAAACCGGCACGATCAATCCACAGGATCCTGCGATCAAAATCGGTGTCAATTTCGCCAGCAACCGTAAAATAAATTTAAAAACTAATACCTTTGTACTATACAAAACAGCAGTTAAAAACTATCAGAAAAAACTATTTTTTCAATCTTGATAATAAGTTAGATTATTTTCGTACAATTATTAACATTTAGCTTGCGCTGGCCT
>NZ_JAWVZF010000162.1:0-6130 GCF_033722355.1 Arsukibacterium sp.
CTTACCCTGTGGATTGCCAGCGACAATAGTGTCTTCTTCTTCTGAACTTATCGCTTTCACTACACCCGTTTCCAGGATAACTTCCTTGAGTAACTCATTGGCAATCACATCCAGTTTTTTTTGGGTTTCCCCTTGAATATTCTCACCAAGGGTAGAACCTAATACTCCTGCCAGTTCTCCCTGACTGACCCGAAAGGCGATTTCACGGCAGGCGGCGAGAATGGTTTTCAGCAGCGCTATCAGATCAGGTTCGACTCCGTCCTGCTGCAGTACCGGGGAAATACGGCGCATTTTGTTATTCCTTTTATTGCTGTAGTAAGTTTGTAGGGCCGGGCTATTTTAAAGAATTTATTGTTAAATTGCAGTTTTGATCGTAGTTTTATCTGTTTTTCTGTGACTAACGGGCCTGCACAGGCAGGAAATAACTGATGCATATTCATATTTTAGGTATTTGTGGCACTTTTATGGGCGGTATCGCCGTTATTGCCAAAGCGCTGGGGCATCAGGTCACCGGTGCAGATCAGAACGTCTATCCGCCGATGAGTGAACAACTGACTGAACTGGGCATTGGTTTAGTGCAGGGGTACGACAGCAGCCAGTTCAGCCCAGAGCCGGATCTGGTGATTATTGGTAACGCTTTGTCGCGGGGCAATGAGGCGGTGGAATATGTGCTGAACCGCGGCCTGCGTTATACCTCCGGCCCACAGTGGCTGGCTGAGCAGGTATTGCAGGATCGCTGGGTACTGGCCGTGGCAGGCACCCATGGTAAAACGACGACTAGCAGTATGCTGGCCTGGATATTGGAAGCGGCCGGCCTGAAACCGGGGTTTCTGATAGGGGGCGTGCCGCAAAATTTTGATACCTCGGCCCGGCTCGGCGAGTCGCCTTTTTTTGTAATTGAAGCGGATGAATACGACACTGCTTTTTTTGATAAGCGCTCTAAATTCGTTCATTACCGGCCCCGGACGCTGGTCATTAATAATCTGGAGTTTGATCACGCCGATATTTTTCCGGATTTAGCGGCTATTCAGCGCCAGTTTCATCATTTATTGCGAATGGTTCCGGCAAATGGCCTGGTATTATCGCCGGAAGATACCAAGGCAATCAGTCAAACCCTGGCGATGGGCTGCTGGAGCGAACGCCAGAGTTATGGTCAGGACTGGCGGGCAGAGTTGATAACTAATGACGGTAGCGCCTTTAAGCTTTATTACCGGCAGCAGCTACAAGGGGAGCTGCACTGGCAGCTTGGCGGCCAGCACAATGTCGATAATGCAGTGATGGCGATAGCGGCAGCCCGCCATGCCGGTGTGCCGGTTGCTGTTGCGCTGGAAGCCATGGCGAAGTTTGTCGCGCCAAAAAGGCGGATGGAGCTTAAAGCCGAGATTGCCGGTATTAAAGTCTACGATGATTTTGCGCATCACCCAACGGCAATTGCCACTACGTTACAGGGGGTGCGCAATAAAGTGGACCAGGGCCGGTTAATTGCCGTATTGGAACCACGTTCAAATACGATGCGGATGGGTGTGCATGAAGCGGCGTTGCCGGTGTCGTTAGCGATTGCCGATAAAGTGTACTTATATGAGCCGGCTAATGCTAACTGGTCGCTCGAAGCCCTGACCCGCAGTTTAAGCCCTAAAGCCGTTCTATCGCATGATATCGAGGCGCTGGTCGGTTTACTGGTCGAACAGGCAGCAAAGGGTGATAACATCGTGATTATGAGTAATGGCGGCTTTGGCGGCATTCACGACAAGCTAATTAGCGCGCTGACGAAAAAATGGGAGTAAACATGCGGGAACTCACCTTAGCCTTTACCGGTGCGTCAGGCGCGCCTTATGGCTGGCGCCTGCTAGAGTTACTGTTGCAGCACGGGATCAGGGTGCACTTGCTTATTTCCAGCGCTGCCCGGGTGGTGTTTGCGACTGAGCATAATATTAAACTGGCCGGCGCCCCCGATAAGTGCACTGCCCAGCTGCAAGCCCTGTTTAACTGCGCTGCGGGTCAACTTACCGTATATGGTAAAGATGACTGGTTTTCGCCGGTAGCGTCGGGCTCTGCTGCACCAAAACAGATGGTAATCTGTCCTTGTTCGACCGGCACCGTGGCGGCGATTGCCTGTGGTGCCAGCGACAACCTGATAGAGCGAGCTGCTGATGTGGTGATCAAAGAAGGCGGCAAGTTAATTTTAGTGCCACGTGAATCGCCGCTCAGTGCGATTCATCTGGAAAATCTGCTAAAACTGGCCCGGCTTGGTGTCACCATTATGCCGGCTGCGCCTGGGTTTTATCATCAGCCCCGGCAAATCAGTGATTTAGTCGATTTTATGGTCGCGCGTATTCTGGATCAGCTGGGCATTGCGCAGCAACTAACTGCCCGTTGGGGGTATGGGGGCGAACGGGTTGCTACCGGCGCAAACAGAGCAGAAACAGGAGAGAATGAGTGAGTCTGGCGTTAGATATATCAGCGTTACATAAAGTGTATAAAAGCGGCACTGTGGCCTTAAGCGGCATTGATTTGCAGGTGAAACAGGGGGATTTTTTCGCGTTACTTGGTCCAAATGGCGCTGGCAAAAGTACCACTATTGGCGTGATAACGTCGCTGGTGAACAAAAGCAGTGGCACTGTCAGGGTATTTGGCTTTGATATTGATAACCAGCTGGAGCAGGCAAAAAGCCAGCTGGGTTTAGTACCCCAGGAATTTAATTTCAATCAGTTTGAAACCGTATTGCAAATTGTGGTTCATCAGGCGGGCTATTATGGGGTGCCGAAAAAACTGGCCCTGACACGAGCTGAAAAATATCTCGGTCAACTGGGGTTGTGGGAAAAGCGGCATGCCCGGGCGCGTGAGCTGTCCGGTGGTATGAAACGACGGCTGATGATTGCCAGGGCACTGATGCATGAACCTAAATTGCTGATCCTGGATGAGCCGACTGCGGGTGTTGATATCGAACTGCGCCGCTCGATGTGGGAGTTTCTGCGCAAAATTAATAAAGCCGGTGTCACTATTATTCTGACTACCCATTATCTGGAAGAAGCTGAAACGCTTTGTCGGAATATCGCCATTATCGACAAAGGAAAAATTATCGAAAATACCAGCATGAAAGCCTTGCTGAACAAACTGACTATTGAAACGTTTATTCTCGATTTGGATCAGGACCCGGCTGGTTTACAACTGGATGATATACAATGGCGGAAGCTCGATGAGCACAGTATTGAAGTTGATGTGGCCAAAAGTGAAGGTTTAAACCCGATTTTTGAGCAGCTGAGCAAGCGACAGATGAATGTCTTGTCGATGCGAAATAAAGCAAACCGCTTAGAGGAGTTATTTGTGGCACTGGTTGAAACCGGACGGGGAGAGGCGAACTAATGCGAGCCAGTTATCTGATTGCCCTGCAGAGTATTTTAAGTAAAGAAATCATCCGTTTTATGCGGATATGGGTACAAACGCTGGTACCACCCGCTATTACCATGAGCCTTTATTTTGTTATTTTCGGCAATTTAATTGGTTCGCGGATCGGTAATATGGGCGGCTTTAGCTATATGGAATTTATTGTCCCGGGTCTGATTATGATGGCGGTCATAACCAATTCGTATGCCAATGTGGCCTCATCGTTTTTCAGTGCCAAGTTTCAGCGTAATGTCGAAGAGCTGCTGGTTGCCCCGGTGCCCAACTACCTGATTGTGCTGGGGTATGTGGGGGGCGGGATGTCCCGTGGTATTCTGGTCGGGATCATTGTCACGATTTTGTCGATGTTTTTTGTCGATATTCAGATCCACAATCTGGCGATCATTATTATTACCGTTATTCTGACAGCCATGCTGTTTGCGCTGGGGGGGTTAATCAATGCCGTCTATGCCAAAAGCTTTGACGATATCAGTATTATTCCTACCTTTGTCCTGACGCCATTAACTTATCTTGGCGGGGTATTCTATTCGTTAACGTTGTTGCCCGGGTTCTGGCAGAATGTGGCCGCGTTAAATCCGATAGTTTATATGGTTAACGCTTTTCGCTATGGCTTTCTGGGGATCAGTGATGTCAGCCTTGTACTTGCGTTGGCGGTCGTGCTTAGTTTTATTGTGGTGATGTTCAGCTTCGCATTGTATTTAATAAACCGCGGCGTCGGGCTGCGCAGTTAGTAGCTTTGGCCTATTGAAATTTTTGCAGACATTTTTTAGCAGTTGCAGTAGAGTTAGGCCCTTTCTCCGCCCCCTCTGAGATCTGATAGCAGAGAGCTTTTGATATCAGTGAACTGCAGTGGGGCCTGTTTCGGCTCAGTGAGTAGCAAAACGCATGACAGAACCGACAAAACGACAGGCAGCAGCCTCTGAAGATGCGCTTTGGCGCATTTTTACGGTACCTGAAGCACCGGACTCCACCCTCAGTATTATTGAACAGAACCTGTCGCAGAATCTGGCAGGGTTTCTGCGGGAAAGTATCGTCGCGCTGGAAAAACCGCTATGGCAAATCGAACGTGACTTTCAGGCGCATCAGATCCCGTTGTCTCCGCAGTTTGTCTCGGATTATGCCGAAAGCATGATGCAGAAGCTGGTTGCTCATTCAGTGCATACCGCTTCGCCCAGTTTTATTGGCCATATGACATCAGCGCTACCCTACTTTGTCCTGCCGTTATCTAAGATGATGGTGGGGCTGAACCAGAACCTGGTGAAAATTGAAACATCCAAAGCCTTTACTCCGCTGGAGCGGCAGGTATTGGGAATGATGCATCATCTGGTTTATGGCGAAAAAGATAGCTTCTATAAAAAGTGGATGCACAGCGCCAATCATTCGCTGGGCGCATTTTGCTCCGGCGGTACGGTTGCTAATATTACCGCGCTGTGGATCGCCCGCAACCGCCTGCTCAAAGCCGACGGCGACTTTAAAGGGATTGCCAGAGAGGGCTTGTTCCGGGCATTAAAGCACTACGGCTATGATGGCCTGGCAATAGTGGTGTCTGAACGTGGCCACTATTCACTGGGCAAAGCTGCCGATGTGCTGGGCATTGGCCGTGATTATGTGGTTAGCGTCAAAACAGATGCCAATAATAAAGTTGATGTTGCCCAAATGCAGCAGGTGCTTAATGATTTAACAGCAAAAAATATTAAGGTATTGGCCATTGTTGGTGTGGCAGGTACCACTGAGACCGGTAATATTGATCCACTGGGGCAGCTGGCCGATTTAGCTGAGCAGTTTCAGTGCCACTTTCATGTTGATGCCGCCTGGGGCGGTGCCACTTTGTTATCTGATCAGTACCGGCATTTAATGGCCGGTATTGAGCGGGCTGATTCCGTCACTATCGATGCCCATAAGCAAATGTATGTGCCAATGGGGGCGGGGATGGTGGTGTTTAAACATCCGTCATCAGCCCATGCCATTGAACACCATGCCGAATATATTCTGCGTAAAGGTTCAAAAGATTTGGGTAGTCAGACCCTGGAAGGCTCACGCCCCGGGATGGCAATGCTGGTGCATGCCTGTCTGCAGGTGATTGGCCGCGACGGTTACGAAATTCTGATTAACCGCTCATTAGAAAAAGCCCGCTATTTTGCCAGCTTGATTGAGCACAATATTGATTTTGAGTTGATTACCGCACCTGAACTGTGCCTGTTAACCTACCGTTATGTGCCGGCTCAAGTGCAAAAAGCCATGGCGGCTGCAACCAGCGAGCAGCGCCAGCAGTTTAATGAGCTGTTAAACGGCCTGACTAAATTTATTCAGAAACGGCAGCGGGAAGAGGGCAAGTCATTTGTGTCGCGGACCCGCTTAACGCCGGCAGCGTACGATCGACAGGAAACGATCGTGTTCCGGGTGGTACTGGCTAACCCACTGACTACGAATCAAATTTTGCATGACGTATTGGTTGAGCAGGACCAGATAGCCCAGCAAAATAAAGAGTTTTATCCAAAGTTATTGCAGTTGGCTAAAGTACTGACAAGCTGATACTGATCAGACTGGAGCAGGGCCAGCCCATAATAAACCAGCCAGCAATAACAGCGGATAAAGATGAGACAGCAGCACATTGATTGCCAGGTAAGGCGCAAGTTGCTGCGGTTGGTCAGCAAAGCGGAATAAGCCTGGCAGCAACTTTGCTGCCAGGCCCAGAGTTAACAGCGCCAGTAAACATTGCCAGGGTAAA
>NZ_JAWVZF010000163.1:0-6064 GCF_033722355.1 Arsukibacterium sp.
ATTTGCTGTAAGCTGCACCTGTAAATGCTCCTCGGGCGCTTTGGTCAGCTTCAGTTCGGAAACCGCCAATGTGATGACGTCATCACCTGTGGTACGAGTAAAGCTCAAATCAGCGATATTAATTTTTGAAAAGTGGTATAAGGGCGATGATGCCGTATTCTGGCCAGGGCTTTCCTGGTCTGTCGTGCTTGCAGCCTTAGCTGTCGCAGAGCTGCGCCAGTTAGTCGAACCCTCGTCAAGATCAGTCAGCTGCACATTAATACCAGTAGCAGAAGCCTGCCACCAGGTCGGTGCCGCAGTCAAATACCTGCCCGCATCAATGTTCAGTTCAAGTTGTGCTACTGTCAGCAGCTGCTGGTTTTCAGCAATATCAGGATTGCGAAGTTGCAGTTCAGTGGCCGCAAGCCGCGGTGGAAACAGATCTACCTGCAGCGTATCGACGTTCAGCTGATAACCGGTAGCAGCGTTTAGCTGTGCTTGCAGTAAACCCAGGTAAGATTTGGGTGCCACCACTAATACCACAAGGGCGACAGCGATTGTTGCTACAAGGCTGAGGATAATCCAGCCAGTAATTTTAAGTGCACGCATAAGAATACCCCATGCCTGATGTCAAGTCGGGCTAACCAGTCTGCTTAAACTATATGCAACAACCATATGCAATAACTATTCCTGGGAGGGGAATTATGCTGCCGAGCAGGGCGAGTTATTGGCGGGATGCCTTGTGCTGATTGTCGCTCAGCCGGATCCCGGTTAAACTGAGCCCGGGCCGCTATCGGCAAACACACCATGAAATATTTGATTGCGAATGAAAAAATTATCTAAAGTACAATTCAAACAGCAAGCCGCGGTATTGGCTGCAGTCACGGCACTGGAACAGCAGGCGAAGCGGGAACTGCCGGCTGTGGTGCAGGGCTGGTTTAGTCTGGAATATGAAGCTTTCCCCGGCTCGTTGCTGGTGCGCTTGCAGTTTACTGACTCAGCGGCTCTTCAGCTTGCACAGCCGCAGCTGTTAGTCTGGCAAAAGCGGTTCAGCGCGTTAATGCTGAAAAAAGGGGTGGTGCTGAAAGATATGCGCAGGCATCTGGTTTTCACGCTGAATAGCCCAGATCAATAGCAAGCCCTGACCATGCCCTTAACCCGTACATTAAACGGATAACCTTAACGATGAAATACTACGTTGGCGCTTACGCTGCTTCTCCTAACCAGAGTGGCTGGGACCCCGAACTCGAAACCGAATTTTATAACGGATTAAAGGCATTACCGAATGTAAAAGGCCTGGAGCATCCTTTTTTAGGCCGTTTGCATCAGCATGACGATAACTGGTTTTTAGCGAACATCGACCCGGGCTGGGATTATGTGTTTACCTGTATTCCCGGTGTTATGAATGCGCTTGGCCAGAACCCTAAATTTGGAATTGCCTCCGAAGATGAAGCAGGCCGCGCGGCAGCGCTGGATTTTATGCAACAGGCCTGTGCTGCTATCGGCAAACTGAATTCCCATCTGGGCCGGCAGGCGATTAAGGCCATTATGATCCAGACCGCGCCGGCTCGGCATAACGCGGCTTCATCCAAAGCGGCGCTTAAGGCTTCGCTTAAAACCATGCTGAGCTGGGACTGGCAGGGCGCAAAAGTTGTCATCGAGCACTGTGATGCTTATGTCGACAGCCACGCACCATCAAAAGGCTTTTTAGCGCTGACTGACGAGCTGGACGTGCTGACAGCAGTCAATGCCGGCTTACCGGCAGAGCAGCAGTTGGGGATGGTCATTAACTGGGGCCGCTCGGTATTTGAAACGCGCCGGCCTGAAGGTGCGCTGGAGCATATCAAACAGGCTAAAGCAGCCGGGGTGTTAACTGGCCTGATGTTTTCCGGCGTGTCAGATAAAGACAGCGCCTACGGCGCCTGGCGGGACAGCCATCAGCCTGCGCAGCAAAGTGAGCGGGTTAAACACGGCGAGCCTGGTAGCTGGATGAGCGAGCAGGCGATGCATGACTGTCTGGCTGCCTGCGCTAAACCGGAAGCGTTATTAGTGCTGGGCGCAAAAATTGGTATCAGGCCGCTTGATGGGACTATGGAGCAGCGTATCGACACTATCCGCGATACGCTGGCGATTTTGGATCGTTATTTCAAAACTGCTTAGAAATGCTGGTGTAGAGGTCAAACAGATTTACCCACGCCGACACGCCGTAAACCCGTCCATGGGGGCTCGTTTCCGCCCGTCCAGGGCTTCAACGGTCGGCTTAGGGTAAGCCTGTTCGACCTTTTCCAAGTTCGGTTTTTCTTCTTACTCGCTTGGCGTACGGTATTTTTCATACCAGGCCAGCATATATTCCACTTTCTCAATCATCCGGCTTGGCGTGTTAGAGATACCGTGTGGCGAGCCCGGGATCCGCACCAGAGCGGTATCAACCCGGCGGATTTGCAGCGCCTGATAAAACTGCTCTGACTCAGAAATTGGCGTGCGGCGGTCCTGCTCACCGGTAATAATAATGGTCGGGGTCTGCACATTACCCACCAGGCTCAGTGGCGAGCGCTGCCAGTAATGTTCCATATGCTCCCAGGGTACCCCCGGGAACTGATGAAAGGTCTGATACAGGTAGCTGTCACCGGTCAGCACTTTACTCAGCCAGTTTATAACGGGTTTAACCACTGCCGCCGCCTTATAACGGTTGGTCAGGCCTATGGCATAGGCCGTGGCAATACCACCGGCCGAGCCACCGCCGATAAACAGGTTATTCTCATCAATAAAGCCCAGGGCCAGCATGGCATTCACGCCGCTGTCATGGTCGGCATAGTCTTCCGGCGAACTGTATTTATTCTGCAGTAATAAGGCAAAGCGTTCGCCGTACGATGAACTGCCGCGGTGGTTATCGTAAAACACCACATAACCTTCTTTGGCGTAACGCTGCATTTCTGCACTCCACTGCGCACCATACGCCAGATGCGGGCCACCGTGAATTTCCAGCAACAGCGGGTATTTTTTCGCTGGATCAAAATCCGGCGGCGTCATATACCAGCCCTGGATTTCCTCACCATCAAAGGAGGATTTATAAGTAATCTCATGCACCTGTGCCAGCTTTTTATGGCCGAGCAAGTCTTCGTTCAGGGCGGTTAATACCGTGCTTTTACCTTTTTGCAGCACAGCCACGTCGCTCGGCCGCTGACTGGTGCCATGGGTGTAGGCAATCACACCGTTATCCGCCACCGAGTAACTGCCGCTTAAATATGGCTGTGGCTGGGAGACCCCGCCTAAACTGGCGGTCAGCTCAGTCAGTTTGCCGTTGCGGCTTAAGCTTGCCAGTTTACGCTGGCCCCGATCATCATACTGCACCACAAAACTGCTGTTGCTCAGCCAGTTGGCGGCGGCAATACTGCGGTCAAACTCAGCAGCAATATCATCGATAGTATTGCTGCGCAGGTTCAGCACTTTAAGTTTGCTGTTGGTGTAGGGTACTAAGGCATTGCTGTTCCATAAAAACGCCAGCTGCTTCCCATCGGGTGAAAACACCGGGGCGGCTTCGTCACCGGCCATGGTGGTCAGGGCGCTTAACTGATTACTGGCTAAATCGAGCAGGTACAGGTTGCTGTCACGTGGCTGAAATTCCCAGTCAGGGTCTAAATTGGCGGAAAATAACAGGGCTTTACTATCGGGCGTGAAGGTTAAATCGCTGCCATGGTGAAAGTCGCCCGATGTCAGCTGGCGGGCGCTGCCACCTGTTACCGGCAACACAAAAATCTGCCGGAACTGCGGTGTTAAAAAGCCCTGGCCGTCGGCCTGGTAGCGGGCTCTGTCCAGCACCACGGCTGACTCTGACCATTTGGCTCCCTTCGGCTTTTTCACTTTTTTAACCCGCTTTTTCACATCTGCTTCGCTGGCTGCCACATTCATGGTAAACGCCAGCATGCTGCCATCCGGTGACCAGCTCAGGTTGGCCGGGCTTTGCGGCAGGCGCGATAACTGAGCGGTTTTATTTTCGGCCAGATGATGCAGATGAATTTGCCGGCTACCGCTGGTATTGGCGATAAAGGCCAGCATCTTGCCGTCAGGTGACCAGCGGGGCTGGCTGTAGTTAAAGTTGTCGGCAAACAACGGCAGTTGCTTACCGGTTTTGACATCCAGCAACCATAAACTGGTACGGGTACTGTCGGTCATAATATCGTTGCTGGCCCGCACATAAACTATCTGGCTGCCGTCGGGTGATATCTGCACCTCGCTGGCGTATTCCAGCGCAAAAATATCTTCCGCTTCAAAATACGCACTGTTGGTCACACTGGCCGAAGTGGGCACGGTAAAGAGCAGGCAGCCAAACAGGGCACCGGCAATCAGTTTAATCGCAAACGAGATTTGTTTCACGGGCATAGTCTCATAGTAAAAACCTTAACGGCTAAGCTACCTGTTTTGCCGTTAAGGTTCAAATATGCCGCGACCAGCTGGCCGATTTAAGCGCTGACGCTGTCAAACAGTTGTAAAAAAGTTGGAGTCTGGCGGATATGCAAGGGCAGATGTAGCCGGCGCGCAATATCCTGGGCACTAATGACGCCGCGGATCAGA
This sequence comes from Arsukibacterium sp., assembly GCF_033722355.1. Taxonomy (GTDB): domain Bacteria; phylum Pseudomonadota; class Gammaproteobacteria; order Enterobacterales; family Alteromonadaceae; genus Alishewanella. The sequence goes on from NZ_JAWVZF010000163.1 coordinate 4,552, forward strand.
TGTGACTCCCGGTCAACCACAACACAATGCTGTTCGCCGCTTGACTGCAGGGTATTAAGCACATCGGCAATGGTGCAATGCTGCAGCTGCTGCCAGGCCAGCGCTTTAATCCGCTGCCGTGGCAGCATTAAATCAGCAACTTTAATTTCCTGCCGGCTGTCACCAAGCGCTACCCGGCGCATAATGGCCTGGTCAGATAATTGTTCCAGGTGGATAATTCCGCTCAGCTCACCGTGCTCATCCACCACCAGTTTCAGCTTGCAGCGCTCCAGCTGCATAATCGTCAGGACATCACTGGCAGGCAGTGATTCGCTAATCATATCGGGTTTACTTTGTTTAAAGTCAGTCACCAGTTGTAATGCCGGAGAGGTTAACCTGGCCTGCTCAAACTGGCCTGGCTGAACTAAATGATCAATAGGTTCGACTGCAAATAATGCTAAATTTCTCATGATATTCCTCGCTGCCAGCATGCAGAGGCCGTGCTGGCGAATAAAAAGTTTTACTAAGGCAAAATGCCACAAACGTTTTAAGCTAAGGAAGCTGAAGGTGGGGCGCGTGCCGGATGAGCGGCTTTGGGTTGGGCCAGCATTAGAGCTGCAGGCAGGCTAGTAATAGCAAGAGTAAACCGTACTGGCGCAAAAGGCAGTGTCAGCGACAGGGCATTGTCATTGTCATCTGTGCTGTCCTGTTCAGTGCTCAGGCTGGCCTGGCCGGTTAACGGGCTGACTGCCAGTAACTGACTATCGGCTAATGGGGTTAAATGCGGCGCATTGGCACTGGCAATCTGCGGGGTAACCAGCAGGCTCAGATACAACATTAAGGCAACAGCACTAAACCAACGCATCATCAGAATACTTCTATTTTGTTAATCACTGAAAACCAGGCTGAGCCAACCGCTTAAGCCCGCTGTCTGCTTGATAATGAGCTTAGCTTCGGAGATTCGCAAGAGGCTGTACAAAATATAATTACTGATTGCGACTAATGACGGTGCCCTCAGGGCAGACTGCTGTCACTTTTGCTGAGGGCTTCAGGCTCAGCCGGGCTGATCAGCCGCAGCCAGATTTGCAGCCAGGCGGCGGGCACGCAGGAAGCCAACCAGATTACTGATTAAAAATGCCAGCTCCATCATTACGGCGACCGGTGATCCCACCAGAATATTGTGAATGATCCAACAACTGGCACCCAACGCCATACACAGCCGGACCCGGCCAAGCCGGGTCTGAAAACTGCCAAATGTACCCAGCATGGCAGCGGCATAGGGCAGCAAATTCAGCGGGCTGCTGTAGCTGGTAAGCAAAATAACAGTGGCCACCGCCATAAACAGCAACATCCAGCGCTGGCGGGGCTGCATGGCGGCAACCAGAAAGCGGATGGCGGTTAAACCAACAAACAGCGCTGCTTCATACTGACCGAGCAAGCCAAAATGGCTGGCATTAAGCAGTGCCGAGATAAACCAGAACTTGAGCATGCTGCCCCGTTGCTGTTGCCAGAACGCAACAATGCCGCTGGCAAA
>NZ_JAWVZF010000164.1:0-6047 GCF_033722355.1 Arsukibacterium sp.
CCCTTGTAATTTCCCATCAGCAACCGTATGCGACGATATATTCATTATTCAGTTTGGTGCCTTAAACAGCGAGTTTGTCTATAACGGTTTTACCTATTTTCTGAGTATTGTCGAGTTGTCAGGTAACTTAACGCCATTACCGAATGCAACATGCGCCAGGGCAGGGGTGGCTAATGGTTGTTTAGGTTTTACGACCCCGGAGAAAGCTTTTACTCCAGCGCAGTTTGGTTTCTTTATCACCACCCGGCCGGTAAATATTCCTGAGCCAGCCACCTTAGCGATGTTTGGTTTAGGATTGTTAGGCTTAAGCGCCTTTGGCCGTCCTCGTTCTGATAAAAAATAATTTATGTTCAGGTTTAGTGCCTGACGTGAATTAAAAAAACCGGAGCCTGCTCCGGTTTTTTTATCTGTGGACTCCAATGTAATAAAGACAAGCCGCTAGGTTGCCTATAACAACGTCAGGTCAGGGCTGACCTAAAGCGCAGCGATCTCAGCCTGCTGTGATTGCAGCTTAACTAGAGCCTGTTCAAGCTCGCTTTGTTTGGCCCGCTCTTTTGCCAGTACCGCCTCTGGCGCTTTGGCGACAAACCCCGGATTATTCAGTTTGCCAGTTACCCGCGAGAGTTCCTGCTGCGTTTTCTCCAGTTGTTTATTAATCCGGCTTAATTCTGCTTCTTGATCAATTAAGCCCGCCATTGGGATCAGTACATCCATATTACCGACCAGTTGAGTGGCACTGGCCGGCGCCTTCTCATCGCTATCTAGTACAGTAATGCTGTCCAGCTTTGCCATTACCATTAAAAAGTTCTGGTTCTGGTTTAAACGGCGTTGCTCTTCAGTATTTAAATTGCGTAACAGCACGGTGAGAGGTTTGCTTGGCGCAATATTCATCTCGCCACGGATATTGCGGATGGCGGTAATGATTGCCTTAAGCCATTCCAGATCGGCCATAGCGGTATCATCTGCCAAGCTCGCGTCGAACTGGGGATAAGGCTGCAGCATGATGCTGTCTGCTTTACTGCTATCAGTGGCTGATGCCGCCAGGGGTTTAACCGACTGCCAGATGGTTTCGGTAATAAACGGCATTATCGGATGCATTAAACGCAGCAGGCTTTCCAGGACTGTTACCAGAGTATGCCGGGTGCCGCGCTGCTCTGTCTCGCTGCCTTTAAACAATACCGGCTTAGTCAGTTCTAAATACCAGTCGCAGAACTGGTTCCAGGTGAATTCATATAACGTCGCCGCCGCCAGGTCGAAACGGTAACTTTCAATATACTGATTAACCTGTTTTACCGTTTGCTGGTATTGCGCCAAGATCCATTTATCAGCCAGCGATAATTGTTTTGTTTCAGTGCCAAACCCGCAGTCTTTCTCTTCGGTATTCATCAGCACATAGCGGCTGGCATTCCACAATTTGTTGCAGAAATTGCGATAGCCTTCTAAGCGCTTCATATCCCAGTTGATATCGCGACCGGTAGACGCCAGTGACGCCAGGGTAAACCGCACGGCGTCTGTGCCACTGGCGGCAATACCGTCGGGGAATTGCTGCGCTGTTTGTTTCGCTATTTTCTCCGCCAGTTGCGGCTGCATTAAATTACTGGTTCTTTTGGCCAGTAAATCAGGCAGACTGATGCCGTCAATCATATCCAGCGGGTCAATCACATTGCCCTTGGATTTTGACATTTTATCGCCGTTCTCATCCCTGATAAGGCCGGTCACATAAACCGTTTTAAAGGGTACCTGCGGCTTGCCGGCATCATCTTTGATAAAATGCATGGTCATCATAATCATCCGGGCGACCCAGAAGAAAATAATGTCAAAACCGGTTACCAGAACATCGGTTGGATGAAAGGTTTTTAAATCATCCGTCTGCTGTGGCCAGCCCAGCGTGGAGAAAGTCCACAATGCTGAGCTGAACCAGGTATCAAGCACATCATCATCCTGACGCAGCACCAGATCAGCTGCCAGCTGATACTGGTTTCGAACTTCCTGCTCGGTGCGACCAACATAGACCTTGCCGTCGTTATCGTACCAGGCCGGAATGCGGTGCCCCCACCACAGCTGCCGCGAAATACACCAGTCCTGAATGTCCCGCATCCAGCTGAAATACATGTTTTCATATTGTTTTGGTACAAATTCGATTTGACCGGTTTCCACTGCTTCAACAGCCGTTTTGGCCAGTGGCGCGACCCGCACGTACCATTGATCAGTCAGCAAAGGTTCAATGACCACGCCACTGCGATCGCCATAGGGCAGGGTATTGGTTAAATTGTCGACTTTTTCTAATAAACCGGCCTCATCAAATGCCGCGACAACCGCTTTGCGCGCTGCATAGCGGTCCAGCCCCTGATAGGCTTCAGGAATAGCAGCAGTCATTGCCGGGTTAAGTTCACCGGTGCTGTGAAAGCATTCGCCGTCGCTGCGAATCGTCGCATCCTGGGTCAGGATATTGATCATTGGCAGATGATGACGTTTACCGACTTCGTAATCGTTAAAATCATGCGCCGGGGTAATTTTAACGCAACCGGTACCCTTGTCTTTATCAGCATGTTCATCACTGATAACCGGAATACGCCGGTTGACCAAAGGCAGTAGTACCTCTTTGCCAATCAGTGCCTGATAACGCTCATCGTCCGGGTTTACTGCTACAGCAGTGTCACCGAGCATCGTCTCAGGCCGGGTGGTGGCGACCACCAGATAATCTTTACCGTCTTTGGTTTGGGCACCATCAGCCAACGGGTAGCGCAAATGCCACATATGGCCCTGCTGCTCTTTATTCTCTACTTCCAGATCTGAGATGGCGGTATGCAGTTTCGGATCCCAGTTTACCAGACGTTTACCGCGGTAAATTAAGTCGTCCTGATACAACCGGACAAACACTTCCTGCACCGCCTCAGATAAGCCCTCATCCATGGTAAAACGTTCTCTGTCCCAGTCAACTGAGTTGCCGAGGCGACGCATTTGCGCTGTTATAGTGCCACCGGATTCGGCTTTCCAGTCCCAGACTTTTTCGATAAAGGCTTCCCGGCCCAGCTCATGCCTGCCAGGTAAACCGGCCGCGGCCAGTTGTCGCTCAACGACCATCTGGGTTGCGATACCGGCATGGTCGCTGCCCACCTGCCATAAGGTATTTTTGCCGCGCATCCGCTGGTAGCGGGTCATAGCATCCATAATGGTTTGCTGAAAAGCATGGCCCATATGCAGGCTGCCGGTCACATTTGGCGGTGGGATCATAATGCAGTAACTGCCATTACCGGTGTCTCCGGCTGGTTTAAAATAGCCTTTGCTTTCCCATGCGCTGTACATGGCTTGTTCTAACTGACTGGGATTAAATGTTTTTTCCATGAGAGTACCTGTTGTTCAGTCGGCGTTGATAGTTGCAGGGGTAATTCCCGACTGACGATATTGCTTATAACGTTCCCGGGCCTGCGCCTTGGCAGCGGCCTCAACCGGAACAAATTCGATAATGTCGGCAAACCGACCAGCGAAAGCGGGGATTTCCGGCGCCAGATTAATGAGTATCTGGCGGCTTTGCTTTGGTGGTTGCCAGCTTATTTCAACCGGTGCACCGCGGGCCGGACCTTCACCACTGAGGTTGTGCGGTACAAAACTGTCGGCATCAAACTGCCACAACAACTGATCGATTAACTCAGCATCCTGCTGGCTGGCAGTATAAACAAAAACCCGCTGATTAGCGCGGTAAAAGTCAGCACACAGCTTGCATGCTAAAGCAAAATGAGCTGGCGGTTCGCTCAGCTCATTTGCAGGTGTCTGCTGGCTGTCAGCCAGCACATAAAAGGTAACGGCCATCAGTGATCCTGGTTGTGACCAGCCCGGTTTATTAAAAACTGGGTTAACAGCGCCACCGGCCGGCCGGTTGACCCTTTATCTTTGCCACCACTGCGCCAGGCAGTACCGGCAATATCCAGGTGTGCCCAGTTATATTTGCGGGTAAAGCGCGACAAAAAGCAGGCTGCAGTAATAGTGCCGGCAGCGCGGCCACCTAAATTACTGAAATCGGCAAAGGGGCTTTCCAGTTGCTCCTGATAATCATCCCATAAGGGCAGGCGCCAGGCACGGTCACCACTTTGTTCTGACGCATTCAGAATTTCGTGGGCCAGCGGGTTATGGTTACTCAGCAGGCCTGAAGCATGCTTACCCAGGGCAATGACACAGGCTCCGGTTAAGGTGGCGACATCAATCACCAGCTCCGGGTCAAAGCGCTCGGCATAAGTCAGCGCATCGCAAAGTACTAAGCGGCCCTCGGCGTCAGTATTTAATACTTCAACGGTCTGGCCTGACATGGTGGTTAATATATCGCCCGGCCGGTAAGCGTTGGCATCGGGCATATTTTCCGCTGCGGCCAGAATGGCCACCAGGTTAACCGGTAAGCCCAGGGCGATAACCGAATGCATGGTGCCCAGCACTGAGGCGGCACCGCACATGTCGTATTTCATTTCGTCCATGCCATCGCCCGGTTTTAAGCTGATACCGCCCGAATCGAAGGTCAGGCCTTTACCAATCAGCACGATCGGCGCGCTGTCATTGCCAGCGCCATTGTATTTAATTACCGACATTTTCGGGCCGTTAACAGAACCACGGCCCACCGCCAGGTAAGAATTCATGCCGTGGCTGGCCAGCTCTTCCGCTCCAAGCACTTCCACGCTGATCTTATCTGATAACTCAACCAGTGCCTGCGCCTGTTCGGCCAGGTAAGCCGGGGTGCAGATGTTAGGCGGCATATTGCCAACGTCTTTACATTGTTTTATGCCTGCGGCAATTGCCAGACCTTGCTCTACCGCGCGCTCGCCGATGGTTAAATCACGGCGGGTAGGCACATTAAATACAATTTTGCGCAGCGGCCGGCGGGTTTCGTCTTTTTTACTTTTTAAGCGGTCAAACACATACAGGCAGTCCTGGGTGGTTTCCACTGCATGGCGCACTTTCCAGTAGGTATCGCGGCTTTTTACATGCAGTTCAGATAAAAAGCACACCGCTTCCATCGAACCAGTTTCGTTCAGGGTGCTGATGGTTTTGGCGATGATCTGCCGGTACTGACGCTCGTCTAACTCGCGTTCTTTACCACAACCAACCAGTAATACCCGCTCGCTAAGCACATTGGGAACATGGTGCAACAGCAGCATCTGCCCCGGCTTACCTTCTAAGTCGCCACGGCGTAATAAATTGCTGATATAACCTTCACTGATTTTATCCAGTTGCTCTGCGACTGCGGAAAGACGACGTGGCTCGTACACGCCAACAACAATACATGCGCTGCGTTGTTTTTCCGGACTTCCGCTTTTAACGCTGAACTCCATACTTACTCCTGATTCTAAGAGACTGTGCTACTATAGCCATTAACAAATAGCCGTTAACAATTGCCATTGTGCTAAAGCGCCAGCTGATGACATGGCTGAATTCTACCGTGAATTGAGAAAAAAGCTCGGTTTTCCCGGTACTTTGCCTGATAATAATTGCTATAAATATCAAGTTTACTTAAAAATTGCCAGGTTTCCAGCAAAAAGACAGGTTTTAGGGGGCATTTTTGATTATTTTTCGCTATCTGATTGGGGAGGTATTCCGGGCCCAATTAGCTGTCTTTGTTATTCTGACCAGCATTATTATCAGCCAGCGCTTTGTCAAAATTCTCGCTGACGCTTCTGAAGGCGATTTACCGGGCCAGCTGGTAATGAGTATCGTTGCCCTGAAGTTGCCTCAGCTGGCAGTTATTATTCTGCCATTAAGTGCCTTTTTAGGTATTCTGGTGGCTTATGGCCGGGTATATGCCGACAGTGAAATGACGGTATTACATGCAACCGGCGTCAGCGAGTGGTATGTTACCCGGCTGACACTGCTTCTGTCGGTAGTCATGGCCATTCTGGCCGGTAGCGTTACGCTTTATCTGAGCCCATGGGCCACCGAGCGCGAATATCAGTTACTGGAAAAAGCAGACAGTAATGTCGGCTTGTTTTCACTGGTACCCGGTCGTTTTCAGCATACCGCCAATGAGCAGGCCGTTATTTTTGTGCAGGATATCAGCCGTTCCG
>NZ_JAWVZF010000165.1:0-6042 GCF_033722355.1 Arsukibacterium sp.
AATAATTATCTGGCCCGGGGTTATCAGGGCGCACCGGTGGCGATTACCGTTGAAGGTGCCAATATTTTAACCCGCAATATGATTATCTATGGTCAGGGTGCTATTCGCTGCCATCCCTATGTGCTGGCAGAATTACAGGCAGCACAGCTGGACGATGAACTGGCCGCCGTCACTGCCTTCGATAAAGCGGTATTTGGTCATATTGGCTTTGCCATCAGTAACTTTTTCAGAACCTTTTGGTTGTCGCTCACCGGCGGTATGTTCAGTCATGCCCCTTACAACGATGCAACTGCCAGATATTATAAGCAAATGAATCGGTTCAGTGCGGCCATGGCGCTGATGTCTGATGTGGCAATGGCCACCTTGGGTGGTGATTTAAAGCGCCGCGAGCGGATCTCAGCCCGGTTAGGTGACATTTTAAGTATGTTGTACATAACATCGGCGGTGTTAAAGCGTTTCAATGATGAAGGCCGCCAGGTACAGGATTTACCGTTAGTACAGTGGGCCTGTGAAGACAATCTGGCCAAAGCACAACTGGCACTGGATGAATTATTTGATAATTTCCCTAACCGTGCTGTGGGTGTGGTATTAAAACGTATTGTGTTCCCATGGGGCCGCACCTTGCGCAAAGCGTCAGATAAAATCGAGCATCAGGTTGCCCGTATTATGCAAACGCCTTGTGAAGCACGTTCACGCTTAGGTGCACATTTATATCTGACTAACGAGCCAGGCAACCAATTAGGCCGGGTAGAACAGGTGCTGCTGGATATTCTGGCGGCAGAGCCGCTGTTTGATAAAGTCAGTAAAGCCGCCAATAAGCGTCTGCCGTTTTACCGTTTAAATGAAGTGGCTGATTTAGGTCTGGAGCTTGGCGTCATCAGTAAAGATGAAGCCAATAAACTGCGCTTAGCTGAAGAAGGCCGGTTATTTGTGATCAATGTTGATGATTTTGAGCCGGATTATCTGGCTGCTGATAAAAGTCTGACGCAGCAGTTAAATGGTGCTGATGCTCTGAATGAGCAGCAAAGCAAAAAGACTAAAGCGGCCTGATTAGTGTTGGCTTGATAATAAAAAAACCTGCCGGACGGCAGGTTTTTTTCATCGCAGATCCCTGAAATTATTGTTATAAAAAAATAAAGCGTTCTACCATGGCGCTAATTTACGTCACTTTTATTAACACTTTGAAAATACATATTTTCTGTTTTATATAAGGTTTTCTTATTTTCACTAGCAAACATCAGGGTTGTCAGGTCTACTGACAGGCCAAATTTAAAGGAATTTTCATGTTTAAGATTAATCAGTATTTTGATGGTAAGGTTGCATCAATCGCTTTTGCCGGTGAAAAATTACCTGCGACCGTCGGGGTTATGGCTGCAGGTGATTATGAATTTGCCACCAGTCAGTATGAGGTCATGACAGTAATCAGTGGCGCCCTGACTGTGCTGTTACCAGGCAGTACCCGCTGGCAAACTTTTAGCAGTGGCCAGCAATTTGAAGTTGAGGCGAATGTTAAATTTCAGGTAAAAGTAAACCAGGATACCGCTTATCTTTGTACTTATGCATAATAGCCTGTCACACCTTTTATTCTGAGTAGCCGATGCGCGGAATGCGAAGTACAGCCAAACAACCCGAACCGCAAAGACGCCCTGAGGCTCTAGGGCTGAAGCAAACAGTCGCCACGCTGTGGCCTTATTTAATGACGTTCAAAGGCCGGGTATTACTGGCCGTCATAGCACTTATCGCGGCAAAAGCAGCAACGCTGCTGATGCCGTGGGCATTAAAAGAAATTATTGATGCATTGGACACCCAGGTCAGCGCCCTGCTGGTCCTGCCCGCTGCCTTGTTACTGTTATATGGCAGCTTGCGGTTTGCCTCCGTATTTTTTGGCGAGTTGCGTGATGCATTATTCGGCCGGGTTACCGAGCATGCCATGCGGCAGATTGGATTAAGGGTTTTTAAGCATCTGCACAGTCTGGAACTGGCCTTCCATCTGGACAGGCAAACCGGTGGTATCAGCCGGGATATAGAACGTGGCAGTAATGGCCTGAGCTTTCTGATGCGCTTTCTGATGTTTAACATTGTGCCAACCCTGTTCGAAATTCTGGCGGTGGCGGTGATATTCAGTGTGCTGTTTTCTCCTTTGTATGCCGTTATTACATTGATTGCCGTTGGCTTGTATATCTTTTTTACTGTTTATGTCACCGAATGGCGTAACAAATTTATCCGTGAAGCCAATCAGGCTGATAACACCACTAACAGTCGCGCCATCGATAGTTTGCTTAATTACGAAACGGTAAAATATTTTAATAATGAAGCCTATGAGGCAAAGATTTATGACGGTTTTCTGGCAAACTGGGAACACGCCCGGCTGAAAAACCGTTTAAGCCTGCTGGCACTGAACTCCGGTCAGGCTTTTATTATCGCCGCTGCTATTACCAGCCTGATGTGGCTGGCAGCGGCGGAGGTTATTCAGGGCAATATCAGCCTTGGCGAGCTGGTAATGGTAAATGCGTATATGATCCAGTTGTTTTTGCCCCTGAATTTTTTAGGCTTTGTCTACCGGGAAATTCGTCGCGCCCTTACCGACCTGGAAAATATGCTCGGGCTGCTTCAGCGTCAGCCTGCAATCAGCGATACATCAGACGCCACTCAACTTATCGTGACCGCCGGACACATTCGGTTTAACGATGTGCAATTTTCCTATCAGCCAAACCGGCCTATTCTGCAAGGACTAAGCTTTAGCGTGCCTGCCGGCAGCAAAGTGGCTATTGTTGGGGCAAGCGGTGCCGGTAAAAGCACGCTGGCGCGCCTGCTTTACCGCTTTTACCCGCTGACTGGCGGCCAGATTAAAATTGATGATCAGGACATCAATAACGTCACCCTCGACAGCCTGCGCCGGGCCATTGCCATAGTGCCGCAAGACACGGTGCTGTTTAACAGCAGCATTCGCGATAATATTCAGTACGGTAACCCCGATGCCAGTGCGACAGAAGTTGACGAGGCTATAGCGCTGGCTCACCTGCGCGGCTTTATTGACAGCTTACCTCAGGGGGATGCCACTGTTGTCGGTGAGCGCGGTTTAAAGGTATCGGGTGGTGAAAAACAACGGATAGCAATTGCCCGGGCGATTTTAAAAAAATCACCTATTCTGGTGTTTGATGAAGCCACATCAGCGCTCGATTCCAGTTCTGAGCAGGCCATTTTACAGGCGATGCGTGAAGTGGCCCGCAACCATACCAGCGTGGTGATTGCCCACCGACTGTCTACCATTACTGATGCAGATACTATTCTGGTATTAAAAGACGGTGTGCTGGCAGAACAGGGCAATCACCAGCAACTGATTGCCCGCCAGGGCGAGTACGCCAGAATGTGGCAGTTACAGCAGCAACAACAGATATGAGCCAGATCAACCCTTAATCTGCAAAAGCCGTCTATGCTTTAAGCAACGGGTAACATAAAAAAGGGGGCGCTATGCCGCTACAGGAATTAAAACGTAAATTATTAGCTCAGAAGGTCCAGCTGGAACGCCAGTTAAATGCTATTCATCATGATTTCCAGCAGGGGCGCACCGCCGATGCTGCAGAGCAGGCGGCTGAGCGGGAAAATGAGCAGGTATTGAACTCGCTGGAATACAATGCTGCAGAAGAGCTGAATAGCATCAATATTGCGCTGCAACGGATGGAGCATGGTGAATATCTGTATTGCAGCCGTTGTGGTGAGGAGATTGGCCTGGAGCGTCTAAATGCCGTGCCTTTCACTACGTTCTGTATCCATTGCGCTAATAAATCAGCATAACCATTATCACTTAACCGTTAGTGGTGGTCTAACTGCCAGCGTTTGCGAATTTGTGCCAGGGTGCCATTCTGTTGCAAGCTGGCAAAGGCCTGCCGGTACCGTTCCCGTAATGCCGCGTCTGAATTACGGTTAAAGGCAATACACAACGGATGATTCAGCTCCTCCAGCTGAAACACTTTACTCAACTGACTGACGTCATAACCAAGCTGTTCCACCTGGTTATTTATCGGCTTTTCAACACTGATGATCATATCCACCCTGTTTTTGTACAACATGCTCAACGCATATTCCGGTGTGGAAGTCCGGAACAAGCGGGTGAAGCCCTGTCCGGTTAAATACTGATCAGGATTCGACGCTATGCTAACAGCAATACGGTAGTGTCTTAAATCATCCAGAACATTCAGCGGTTGCTTTATATTGCCTTTCAGGGCCCAGAAAAATAACTGTTCTTTATTGAGCTCGGCCACACAATCAAATAATTCTGCACGTTCAGGATTCAACGACAAAGAGTAGATAAGTACATTATTATTGCTTGATGCTTCATGAAAACTGCGGCCCCATGAATTAATTTCAAACAACGGCGTGTCACCGGTTATGGCAAACAGGGCCTGGACAACTTCGGTGGCATAGCCTCCTAAACTGCCATCATTGTTCTGCAGCTGATAAAAGCCGCGATACTCAGTGACTACCCGAATCGGATTTGCCTGTAGCAACATAGCAGGCAACAGTAACAACCCTGTTAATGATAATTGTGACATGAGTTTAAACATAGCTCTGACCACACCACTGACCGCATGCTAAAGCATAGCTTAAATGTGATTAAAAAAACTGAAAATAAATTTTCATCAGCCAATAAGCAAACACAGCAAGTCGTTTAACATAACGATGCCGCTTACGATTTGACCAACCTTAGCTAGCAGCTGAAAAATAATAGGCGCTTTCAGGGTCGACCTCTGGCAAAGCCTGATGCAACTGATATGCTATTGGGTATCATTCAGCAACAGGGAAACCTTATGTTACTTGCAGTTTTAGCGTTAATCTCCGGCCTGGCGTTACTGGTCTGGAGTGCAGATCGTTTTGTTGATGGCGCTGCTGCAGCAGCGCGTTTTGGCGGTATGCCACCATTATTGATTGGTATGCTGGTGGTCGGTTTTGGTACCTCAGCACCGGAAATGGTCGTTTCAGCGATGGCCGCAGCAGATGGCAACCCTGCGCTGGCACTGGGTAATGCCTATGGTTCCAATATTACCAATATCGCACTGATTATTGGTCTGGTGGCGCTGATAAGCCCTATCAATGTGCATTCTCAGGTGCTTAAAAAAGAACTGCCTTTACTTCTGGCGATTACCCTGTTTGCCGGCTGGCAAATGTTTGATCATCAGTTAAGCCGGTTAGATGCCTGGTGTTTACTGGCCGTTTTTGCCGCCGTGATGGCCTGGTCAGTCTGGCAGGGCATGCGCAATCCACAGGATGCGCTGGCAGAAGATGTTACCACTGAGCTTAGCACTAACAACATGACCTTAAAGCAGGCGCTGTTCTGGCTGGTATTGGGTCTGATATTGTTAATTATCGCCTCCCGTCTGCTGGTCTACGGCGCGGTGTACATCGCCCAGGGATTGGGGGTCAGCGATTTGATCATTGGTCTGACTGTGGTGGCGGTGGGCACCTCTTTGCCTGAACTCGCCTCATCATTAATGGCGATTAAAAAGCGTGAGCATGATATTGCCTTGGGGAATATTATTGGTTCCAATTTATTTAATACCCTGGCGGTAGTGGGTATCGCAGCCTTGATAGAACCGATGGCCGTTGATGCCCTGGTACTCAGCCGCGACTGGACCCTGATGTTTGGTTTAACGGTGGCGTTACTCGTTATGGGTATCGGCATTAAAAAAGCTGGCCGGATCAACCGGCTGGAAGGCGGCCTGCTGCTGGCGGTCTTTTGCGGCTACACCGGCTACCTGATTAACAGCGCGTTTTAACCGTTAAATCCCTGTGCGACTAATGTGTTACATTAGTCGCACAGAAAACTCTGCTTACAGTTTTTTGCCAACAGTCCCCGCTCCCCTGTGCTATTACTTATCGGAATTAAAATTCCAATATCACAGTAAAAACTCAGGGGACACTCATGTTTAAACCAAAGAAACTGGCGATGCTATGCTGCATCGGTCTTGGTCTGACTGCTGCCACAGCTGCCGCTAATAACGGCACCCGCCTGCTGCAACAACCCGATATTTCTGCTAATCATCT
>NZ_JAWVZF010000166.1:0-6003 GCF_033722355.1 Arsukibacterium sp.
GCAGGCAAAACAGCATTTCTTGCTGGCCAAAGACCATGATCTACTGCGTTTTAGGGCTCCCGAAGCCATTAATCAGCTTATCAGGCAACTGGCCAACCGGTATGATGCCACCCTGGTGGACAGTGAAGTGGCTTTTATCGCCAATTCGCCTCAGGGCCTTATCGGAAGTAGTCTGTTGCTGGAGCATGTCCACCCCAACGTGCAGGGCTACTTTCTGCTGGCCGACAGTTTTTATAATGCCCTGGTACGGCAGCAGGCCCCGGGTGGCTGGCAAAAACCGCTTCCCACAATGCTTGTACCCGCTAAGATTGCCTGGCAGGAGCGGCCCATTACCCCGGCAGAAGAGCATGCCGGGCATTTACGCATTTTACAGCTTAAGGCCGACTATCCGTTTAGTCTTGAGCCTCAGCAGGTACAATTTCCAACTGCCAAAACCGTGCAGCAACAATGGGCTCAGGCCTATGTTGAGGGCAAACTGGACTGGTTAAGTTTGCAAAACCGTAATGCGCAGTATTATCACCAGCAGGGCAATGGCGATATGCTGTTAAAAACCTTAAAAATCATTGCCGATGCCATGCCACACGATGCCCAGGCCAATCTGCAGGCTGCACAAATATTATTCAAAGCGGGCCGTATAGCCGAGGCAAAGGGGTATCTGCAACGGGCCTCTCTGGCAACAGGTGCTTCACCGCAGATTCAGCGGCAACTGGAACAACTGGAACAACTGATTAAGACGCGGCCGTTATAAACCGGCATTGCCCGCTGCATCATCTGCTACTGGTTCGCTGCCTGATGGCATAAGCACACATTCAAAGCCCCAGCCCCGCTGCTTTTCAATGAAGTCAGCCGCTCGCTGCTCACAGTAGCCGGCTTCATTGCTGGCCTGCCATAACACGCTGGTGGTGCCGTTTTTGGTGTAATGTACCTCACAAGGCAGCAACCCACCTTGCGGGTATACCACTTTTATGATCCGCACGGTATCACCCAGCTGACAATGGGTGTGCTGTCCCGGCAGATCAGCCGCCATCAGCGGACTACTGACCATTACCCCTGTTAATAATAATTTTGTTAAAACCAGCCTCATTCAGCGACTCCTTTTCCAGTAAAACCTGCATTAGCAAAGTACAGAGTATAGACCAGCTTTTTGCTGGTCTGCAGCAATGCTGAGTGTGTCCCTGAAACGAGCCTTGCTTAAACGGAATTTTTAATCATGATTATCAGTAGTAGACAGCACTTTATCACGGCACGCAGGCCGGCACTGCTGTCAGGAGTGAGACAAATGATGGCGAATACTAAACTGGCAATAGTGCCATTGCTGGGGTTGCTGTTGTCTGCTCAAGTAAAAGCTGAACAGCCGCAAAGCACTGATGTAATTTATCTGGCATCGCTGGAATGGCCACCCTATACCGGTCAGCAATTAGCCGACGGTGGTAAAACGGCGAAATTAGTCCGGCATATCTTTGAGCAAATGGGGTATCAGGTCGTCATAGAATTTTTGCCCTGGTCGCGGGCCGTTAAGTTAAGCACCGGCACTCAGCCACAATATCTGGCTTACTTTCCTGAATATCCGCTGGCTCATGCTGATTTAAAACTGTCCGGTTGTATTGGTTACAGCCATGTTGGCCTGGCCGAACATAAAGCGGCGCCACTGCAGCTAAACTCGACTGCAGATTTAAAAAACTACCGGCTTGGCGTGGTGCAGGATTATATTAATACCACGACGATCGACCGGATGATTAGAGACGAGCTGCTGATGGTTGAAACCAGTCTTAACGATAAACAAAATTTGCTACGCCTGGCGCATCGGCGGCTGGACGCGGCCGTTATAGACTATGATGTTATGCGGTATCTTATTGCAACCGAACCAGAACTGGCGCCGTTTTCAGCAAGTTTACAGTTTAACCATAGCGAATACGAAATGAAAACAATGCATATGGCAGTAAATATTCATCATCCGTTGGCAGCGCTGTTAACTGAATTTAATAACACCCTGAATGAACTACCCTTACCTTATGATTTCTCGATAGAAATGACAGCCGACCAGGCGGGTTTATGTAAGCCCGCCGCCTGAGCTGTAAACGCTTATCCGCACTCATCTGCGACTGCGGTTAATTATTTAACTGATCAACCAGTTGCGCAAAATTGGCAACACCCTGTTCGACCTCGGTAATACCGCTGGTAACGTCAGCAAGCTGCTGCTGGGCGTCAAGCGCCATCCGGTTAATGCTCTCCATTTGTGAGTGTATTTTATTAATCAACTCTGCATTCGCAGTGACCACACTATCAATTTCTCTGGTCGCTTCGCTGGTGCGGGAGGCCAGATTACGCACCTCATCGGCTACCACCGCAAAACCGCGGCCACTTTCCCCGGCCCGTGCCGCTTCTATCGCGGCATTTAAAGCAAGCAGGTTGGTCTGCTCAGCAATAGCGCTGATCATAGTGACAATTTTGGTAATATTTTTCGATTGCTCACTCAGTACCTGACTGCTTTTATTCGCCTCTGCCACCTGTGAGCTGATTTGAGCCGACGTAGCGAGCGCCTGATCCAGATTTTGTTTGGCCGCAAGGGCTATCTGCGAGGTTTGTTCAGATGTTGCTGCGGCTGCGGCAGACGCGTCCTGCGCTGTCACCACTCGCTGGGTAATATCGGAGGCAAATTTAATAACTTTATATACCTGTCCTTTCTCATCATAAATAGGGTTGTAGGTCGCTTCCAGCCAAATCGTCCGGCCTTTTGCGTCCAGCCGCTTATAACGACCGGAGTGAAATTTGCCGGCAGCAAGCTCGTTCCAGAACCTGGGATGTTCGCGATAAAAAGCGGAGTCACAGAACATGCTGTGATGCTTACCTTTTATTTGCTCAAGGCTGTAACCTATGGTTTGCAGAAAATTTTTATTTGCATCAATAATATCGCCCTTCGGGGTGAACTCAATCACCGCTAACGATTTATGTAACGCAATAAACATGGCATTTTTGTTTAACAGGTTTTCCTGATCCCGTGTTACGTCAGAGGCAATTTTTATTATTTTTACCACGACGCCGGCAGTATCGAGCACCGGAAAATAGGTGGCATCCAGCCAAATGACTTTTTGCTGCTTCGTTAAGCGTTTAAAGGTCCCCTGTAGTGCCTGTCCTTTGGCTAAATCCCGCCAGAATTGCTTGTATTCAGCTGTATTAACCAGCTCTGGCTCACAGAAAAGCCGGTGATGGGCGCCCACTATCTCTGCCGCGGTGTAACCTGTTACTGACAGGAAAAGTGGATTGGCATAAATCACTTTACCCTCTGGCGTAAATTCAATGTAACCCACATTGGAACGGATTGCCCGCAAGCTATTCTCAAGATCCGTGATGATGTCTGCTTGTTCGCCGATCTTTTCTCTGAGTACTTTGCTTTTTCCAAACATAGGTAAATTCACTCCGGGGCAATAACAAAGAATATTAACACTGATATAGCACGTTCAATATAATTGTTTTTCTGGCAACAAACAAAAAAGCTGCAGACCGGCTGCAGCTTTTTTTATGATGTTAGCAGTTTATTGCTTGGTGACAGTCAGCTCCGGGGTGGTAGTTGACGTAGCATCGAACAGGAAATTATATACCCCGGCCTCTGCGGTCGTTAATTTGAGATTGCCGCCACCAGAGGCCAGTACTTTTGGCTCGCCCAGGGTAAAGGTATCACCCGCAGCGCCTGCCCCGAAGTCAATGGTGCTCCAGTCAGATGACGCAACTTTAAATTGATATTCGGTCGCGCCCAGCTCAATATTAATGCTGTACCGATTGGCGCCAATATATTCAAACGCATCGGTTTCACCCCAGCCATTCATACCACCGCGCAGAAATACCGTAGTCTCACCAAAGGTCGGCCGTTCAATAACCGTCAGACTAGGTGAGTCAGCATTGTTTGCATCCAGCGTGAAGATATAGGTCGCCGTAGCGGGAATAGTAATACTCAGGTTACCACCGCCCTGAGCCAGGGTTTTGGCTGTGCCTAACGTGACAGCACTGCCATCGGCACCGGCACCTTTATCAACGGTAGACCAGTCTGCAGAGGCGACTTTAAACTCATAGTTGCCCGCAGCAATATCAAACTCTGCTTTGTAAATACCTTCGCCGGCATAAGTGAATGCATCTGTTTCACCCCAGCCATTCATGCCGCCACGAACATACACGGTAGTGGCTTCATATGGCGGAATATCCGGTGCCCCCAGCGTGGCATCAGCGGCTAAGCCGGAGCCTTGCTCACCCATTTGCGCTTTAACAAACACCGCCATGCTGTAGGCCGGCACGGTAAAGGTGCCCTCGCCAGTGCCCGCAGTAAAGCTGGCCATACTTACCATAGTGTCAACAGACGCCTGCTGCAGCGGGTGTAAGTCAAAACCGGCAGCGGTAGGCACCGTATGTGACTGCTCCTGCGCGCTGCCGTTAATCATCACCACTAAGGCGTCATACCGCGGGTCTAAGTCGGTCAGGCCGATACCATCGTCAATCGACATCACGATAACGCCCTGGGTCTGGTTAGTGCCGATATTATGAAAACCTACCCGGTCAATAACATCTTCTGCCGTGGTAAGCCTAAACAGCGGGCTGCCACTACGAATGGCCAGAAACTCAGCAAATACATCAGAGGCAAACGTAATATCATCGCTGCTGACCTCAGTATCCGGGTTCAGGAATAACGTGGCGATATTGTTCCAGTTATCGCGGTTTTTTTCAGCCAGCGGTAAACCGACTGCCCAGTTATTGGTCTGCATTGTGAAATCAACATAGTTAAACCAGTCACCCGAGTCATAGCTGTCACGGTCCATTGATTTTGAACGCAAAAAGTCGCCGCCCATTTGTAAAAATGGAATACCCTGGCTCATTAACGGTATCGCGATGGCCATATTCTGGGCCCGCACGCGCTCTCTGGCGCTTAACGACACCGGTAAACGGCTTTGCAGAATATCCCACAGCGTTTCGTTATCATGCTTCGATACGTAGTTAATAATATCGGCCGGATCTTCGGCATAACCTGCCGCCTGACCGTTCCAGTCGGCGCTGGAGGCCGGGCCGGTAACGCCCTGATAGTTTTTCAGCACATAGTCTTTTAAGGTACCGGCTAAGCTTATCCGGATAATGTCCTGCTCTTTCAGAGAGCCGGCGTTGTTAACACCACTGAACATAGCGGCGCTACGCACCCCTTCCCGGATCCGGTCGTTAAAGGTGCCTACTTCAGTGCCAGCCATATCCTGCTGTTTGGCCTGGGTAAATAAGCGGTTGTTGGCGACTTCACCAAAATTCCAGCCTTCACCATAAAAGTAAGTGTTGGCATCAACCGCCCGCACTACGTCACGCGCAGCTAACAGGTTGTCTTTCGGATGATGGCCCATAATGTCGAAGCGAAAATCGTTAAAGCCAAAGTCACGGGCTAAAATAACTAATGAGTCTTTAATAAATTTATCGAACATTTTGTGTTCGGTGGCGGTATTTTCACAACAGGTAGAGCGCTCAATATTACCCGTTACCGCGTCATAACGATGATAATAACCGGGTACCAGCTTATCAAATACCGAGTTATCGAACAGGCCTGAGCTGCTGGTATGGTTATACACCACATCCAGCGCCACCCGAAGACCAATATCATTTAACGCTTTAACCATGGCCCGGACTTCTTTAATCCGCACCACGCCTTCCGGATTAGAGGCATAACTGCCTTCCACTGCAATAAAGTGATGCGGATCGTAGCCCCAGTTAAAACCATCGATACTCCGAATAGCCTGCACTAATGCCTGAGCATCGTCACTGTAGGGCAGGTAGCTTTCCAGCACCGACAATAGCGTGGCACTGGCATTTTCGACGCCACAGACCGGCGCATCGGCTTTCAACGCACACAGCTGCGCGACGGTATCGGTTAAGTTAATCCGCCGGTTTGCCCGCTCTTCAATATTGGCCTGATCGTTTAACGGCAGCACATGAAAATGGGTTAAGCCATTCTCAGCCAGTTTTTTCAGGTGGCTAACCGGC
>NZ_JAWVZF010000167.1:0-5985 GCF_033722355.1 Arsukibacterium sp.
ATCCACGCAAAGAGTTTTGTACCGACAACGGAGCCATGATTGCCTATGCCGGTTATCAGCGGTTAAAAGCAGGGCAGCAGCAAGACCTGACGATTGGCGTAACCCCACGCTGGCCCATGCAGGATCTCGCACCGGTCTGAATAGACAAAGAACTATAGAAGTCGTGGTGTTGGCTTCGGTGGCAACTCCCGCTTTGGCTCGCCACTGCAACTATCTCGGGCATCCTGCCCTCACCGAGCCAGCTAAAGCTGTTCAAATTCGCTCCAGACGAATTTATCGCTCGCGCTGGCGCACTCACTCAGTCACTCTGTGGCGCCCAAATCGGGATTCCAACCTCGCTTTATGAGTCTTGATATTTTTTATTCGCGAATACGCTTACTTTTGTCCCACACTTTGCTTTCTTTGCCCTGATACAGCCGGACAATATTTTCGCGGTGGCGGGCGATAATCAGAATGCTCAGCATAATGACCGGCACGGTATATAACGGTTTGATCCACCAGGTGAACAGCGGCGCCAGTGCCACGGTTATGATAGCGGCTAACGATGAGTAACCGCTGAGCGCGACCAGCAATACCCAGCTGGCAATCAGTAAGCCAGCCAGATCGAGGCCAATCGGCATCATGGCACCAAAAGCGGTGGCCACGGCTTTGCCGCCTCTAAAACCAAAAAAGACCGGGTAAATGTGGCCTAAGCAGGCACAGATGGCGATAGCGCCCAGCCAGACGGGTTCAATCTGCAGAAAATACGAGCCCCAAACCGGGATAGTGCCTTTTAGAATATCGAACAGTAATACCAGCACTGCCGGTACTGCGCCACCCAGCCGTAACACATTAGTGGCGCCGGGGTTACCTGAGCCATGAAAACGGGGATCGGGCAGCCGGAACAGCTGACAGACCAGCACTGCTGATGACACCGAACCCATTAAATAGGCGGCCAACATCATAATTACGATCAGCACGGTCATTTCGACGGTTCCTCAGCACCAGTTTTTGCGATAAGATTGCAGCTCGCTGTACAGCAGCAGGATACAGAGCTTGGTGGCGTTTTACCTATCCGACCAGCCTACCTGAAACGAAAAATAACGCAATCCGGATTTAACTGAATGGACATAGTTTTTATAAAACAGCTACAAGTCGACACCATTATTGGCGTGTATGACTGGGAAAAATCCATTCAACAACGGCTGCTACTTGATTTAAGCTTAACAACAGACCAGCGCACTGCGGCGGCAGGCGACGACATTAGTCTGACCCTGGATTATGCAGTGATTGCCGAAAAAGTAACGGCGCTAATCACCGCCGAGCCAATCGAGCTGATAGAAACCGTCGCTGAAAAAGTCGCTGCTATGTTGTTAACAGAGTTTGCCACCAGCAAGGTAGAGGTAACCGTCAGCAAACCCGGTGCCGTTGCTCAGGCACAAACTGTGGGCGTGCATATTGTCCGGACAGCACAGCAGGAACACAGCTGATGGCCCGTATTTTTATCAGTATTGGCAGTAACACCGAGCGTGACCACTATATCCGTGCCGGGGTGTTATCACTCAGGCAGTACTTTGGCGAGATCCAGCTGTCTTCGGTGTATGAGAGCGAAGCGGTCGGTTTTAATGGCGATGCCTTTTATAATCTGGTCGCTGTCACAGATACCGAGTTAGCCATTGCCGATTGTGTGCAGGTGTTAAAGCAGATTGAAGACAGCCATGGTCGTATTCGCGGCGCTGAGAAATTTTGTGGCCGTACCCTCGATTTAGATTTACTGACGTACGATCAGGTTTGCTGTGACCAGCCGGTTATTCTGCCCCGCGGCGAAATTACTGAAAATGCCTTTGTGTTATGGCCGATGGCCGAACTGGCTCCTGACGCTATTCATCCGCTGACAAACCAGCGCTATGCTGAGTTATGGCAGGCTTACCCTAAAAACAAACAAAAAATCTGGCCTGTGCCTTTTAACTGGAGAGAATGTCGTTGAGTACAGTGGAAGTTATTATTTTAGCCATCCTGCAGGGCTTAACTGAGTTTTTGCCTATTTCATCGTCAGCCCACCTTATTTTACCCTCAGCCATTTTCGGCTGGCAGGATCAGGGCATTGCGTTTGATGTGGCGGTGCATGTTGGTACCTTACTGGCGGTGGTCTGGTATTTCCGGCAGGATATTGGCCGGTTGATAGTCGGCTGGCTGCAAAGTCTGGGCGGTCGGCACAGCACTGACAGTAAACTGGCCTGGTGGGTTATTCTGGCGACTATCCCGGCGGGCCTGGCCGGTTTGCTGGCAGCAGATTATATTGAAAGCTATCTGCGTTCACCCTGGGTGCTGGCGGCTACCACGATTATTTTCGGTTTGGCGTTGTGGTGGGCTGATGCCACTGCAAAGCAAAATCAGAATATGGAACAGTTAAACTGGCGCCAGGCGTTATTTATCGGCGTTGCGCAGGCCATCTCGTTAATTCCCGGCACCTCGCGCTCAGGTATCACTATGACGGCAGCAATGCTGCTGGGGCTGGACAAGGTCAGTGCGGCAAGGTTTTCTTTTTTGCTTTCTATTCCGATCATCGCGTTAAGTGGTGGTTACCAGACAACGAAATTAATGGCTGAGCCCGAGCGTTTTGACTTAAATGCCATTTTCCTTGGCACCGGCCTGGCGTTTTGCAGTGCCCTGTTTTGTATTCATTTCTTTCTGAAAATTATCAGCCGGATGGGCATGCTGCCCTTTGTTATATACCGGCTTATCTTAGGTGTCGGCCTTCTTATTTTTCTTGGCTGGTTTGCGGGTTAGTCTGTTGCCAGGCCAGTTTTGCCCCGGTGATAGCAGCCAGACGCGCCCGCTGGATAGCCTCGCCGATGGCTTGTCCCTGCAGGCCACTGGCAACGATTGCCCCGACATCAACTGCTGAGGCAGCCTTTGCCAGCTGTTGCAGGTACGCGGCTTGCGGATAGTCGGCCTGTTCAAAGGTGGTGCGGCCGCGTAAATCGGCTGTGCAGCACAACAGCACATCTTCCAGTTGTTGAGGTTTACGCCAGACATCAACGCCATTAAACAGCTTTAACACCGTGGCCGGTTTTAATTCGCGGGCTTTATGTACCAGCTGATGATACTCACAGACTTTTAACGCCAGTTCTTTACAATCGTTGGGTACCCGCAGCCGCTGGCACAACTGCTCAATGAGCGTCAGGCCGGTATACTCGTGGCCATGATGCGCTGGCAGCAGTTCTGCTGCTGTCACCCCTTTGCCTAAATCATGTACCAGGGCGGCGAAGCGGATAGTTAACTTGTCTGACAAGGCCGCTGCCTGCTCCAGCACCAGCAGGGTGTGCACGCCGGTGTCGATTTCCGGGTGCCATTTTGCCGGTTGCGGTACGCCCCATAATGCGGCCAGTTCAGGCATCAGGGTTTTCAGTGCGCCACAGTTATAAAGTAACTGAAAATAAGCCGCGGGGCGTTGACAGCTTAATGCTTTCGCCGTTTCCTGCCAGACCCGCTCCGGACTTAAGGTGGTCAGCTCGCCACTGTCACTAAGCTTGCGCATCAACGCCAGTGTCTCGCCAGCGACACTGAAACCCAGATCCGCATAACGGGCATAAAAGCGGGCAACCCGCAGCACCCGCAGCGGATCTTCGGCAAAAGCATCGGAGACGTGACGCAGTATTTTCTGCTCAATATCAGCCTGGCCACCATAAGGGTCAATGATATTACCATCACTGTCTTTTGCCATCGCGTTAATTGTCAGATCACGTCGCTGTAAATCCTGCTCCAGGGTAACATCCGGGGCGGCATGAACGCTGAACCCGGTGTAACCTTGGCCGTTTTTACGTTCGGTGCGGGCCAGGGCATGTTCTTCTCTGGTTTTGGGGTGCAAAAAAACCGGGAAGTCTTTGCCCACCTGCTGATAACCTGCGGCCAGCATTTGCTCCGCAGTGGCACCCACAACGACCCAGTCCCGCTCATTAAATGGATAACCCAGCAGCTCATCACGCACTGCACCGCCAACAAGATATATCTGCACATGCTTTCCTGATTGCTTATTTTTTGCCATTATAGCGCTGTCAGTCAATTTTGCAGCGTTATTAACCCAGGATGCTTTGATGTATACCGGTTTTTTCGGTCTAACCAGTCCCCCTTTTTCGATTGCTCCTAACCCGGATTTTATGTATCTGGGCGCCCGGCATACCGAGGCGCTGGCTCATTTGCGTTATGGCCTGGGCGATGCAGGCGGTTTTGTATTACTTACCGGTGAAGTCGGTACCGGCAAAACCACAGTATCACGTTCATTGCTGCAGGAGCTGGATGAGACTACTGATGTCGCCTTTATTCTGAACCCGACGTTATCGGAGCTGGAGTTGCTGGCAGCGATTTGTGACGAACTGAAAATCCGCTATAAAAAAGCAGATGCCAGCTTAAAACTGCTGGGCGATAAAATTACCCAGCGGCTGCAGAAAAATCATCAGGCGGGCAAAAAAACCATTTTAATTATTGATGAAGCGCAACATTTACAGCCGGCCGTGCTGGAGCAGCTGCGGCTGTTAACCAACCTTGAAACTAATACCAGAAAATTATTGCAGGTTATTCTAATCGGTCAGCCTGAGCTGCAACACTTGTTGCAGCGCAATGACTTACGTCAGTTAGCCCAGCGGATCACCGCCCGCTACCATCTGTTGCCGCTTGATTTGAATGAAGTGCAACATTATCTGAAATACCGGTTGCAGGTAGCTGGCTGCAGCAGGCCGGTATTCAGTAGCAAAGCGGTTAGCGCGCTTTACCAGCAAAGTGGTGGCATACCCCGTTTGCTTAACCTGTTGGCAGACCGCGCTATGCTGGCCGCTTACAGCCAGCAAAAGCCGTTAGTTGACGTGGCACAGGTGCAGCGGGCTGCAGCTGAAGTGCTGGCAGTTAATAGCGTGGGGGCAGCTTCGGTCCGCCCGCCATTACCTGCCTGGTTGTGGCCGATGCTGGCCGGCACTGGTATAGTTGTCGGGTTTTTACTGGCGCTGGTTTTAATGCCGGTATTTCAAGGCTAAAAGTAAAGGGGCTAACCTTGTCTATTTTAATGGATGCACTGAAACAACAGGTACAGCCGGCCACTGCGTCTGCCGGTGCAGCCATTGCAACCGGCTGGCGCAATCTGGCATTACTGCTGGGCTTTGTGCTGGCAGTGCTGTTGGGCGTGGGGTTGGCCAGTTGGTGGCAAAGCAAACAGGTCGCCCAAACTGAGAACACCTTAAGCGTCAGCCCGCCGGCAGAGCCGGAGTTGGCAGAGAGTACCCGTATTGCAGCTGTTCTGCTCAGTGCTCAAAGCAACACCCAGGCTGAACCTGTCAGCCAGCAGGCTGACCCGCAGCCAGTGCAGGAACAGCTTAAAGTTGAACCTGAGATGGTCAGCGTGACAGTACCTGCTGTCGCGAAGCAAACCGGGCAGCCTGTTGTACAGACAGAGCAGCCAGCTCAACCTGAGGTTGAAGTCTCTGATGAGTTACGTCAGCGCTTTGCCTCTGCGATGGCAGCCAGTGACATTGATAACCGGCCGTCCCGCTCTGTGGTGCGGACAAATAGTGCTCCGGCACAGGATATCAGTGAATTAGCTCCGGCGCTGCAGCAACGGATACCGCCGTTGAGATTTGAAGCGCATGTTTATGCAACCCAGAGTTCCCAGCGCTGGGTTAAGGTTAATGGTAAAAGCTTACAGGAAGGGCAATGGGTGACAGCGGATATTCAGTTATCTGAGATTACACCGCATTATGTGCTGCTGAAGATGGGCAATGAGTTTTTCAGTATGCCAGCGCTGACTGACTACAAATAGTTCCGCACATCCAGCCCGTATTTTTTTAAATCGACACAGCCTTCAATATGTTCTTCCTGCTGGCGCGATAAGTCAATAATCTTGGGGATGATATGATGTTGATGGACGCTGTGGTAAAACAGCTTTACTTTTGGCTGAGTCGGTTTTTTCGGGTTATTTTCCAGTACCAATGCTAACTTACCTGTCGTCAGCCTGAC
>NZ_JAWVZF010000168.1:0-5917 GCF_033722355.1 Arsukibacterium sp.
GCTGTACGATCAGCTGCTGCATTTACTGATGGCAGACTAAGCTAAGTTAAGCTAACAAAGCCAAAGCCAGCGTCGTGCTGGCTTTTCTATTTTTAGGGCAACTACCATGAAAACAATTGGCTTGCTGGGCGGTATGAGTTGGCAATCGACCATTCCTTACTACCACATAATCAATGAAACGGTGAAACAGCAACTCGGTGGTCTGCACTCGGCTAAAGTTATTCTGTATAGCGTTAATTTTGCAGAAATTGAACAAATGCAACGCGCTGGCGACTGGCAAGCTGCCGGCCAGTTGCTGGCAGAGGCCGCCAAAAGCCTTGAAGCGGCCGGTGCCGACTTTATTGTGCTTTGTACCAACACCATGCCCAAACTGTAGCTAAACTGGCATTGCGTTAGCAAAGATGCAACCTGCTATTTTGACCTAACTCAGCAATATCTATAACGCTTTACATAATGACAAGCACACTTGACAGTAACATGTTTCTACCCTACCCTGAAAGAGTCAAGCTGACTTTACCTAAAGTTAAACATACTTTACGAGGTATTATTATGAACGACCCAACACCGACTACCTTAGCGCAGCGCTATAACGCGTCTAAAAAAACATTATTTGTATCGACTCTCGGATGGTTACTATCGTTGGCCTTGTTTGCGTTTGGCCCCAAGCTTATCTGGGATTTTAACGTGACCATCAGTCTTTCTATTATTGCTGTTAATGTTGTTTTTGGTTATCTGATGATTATTGCTAATAAAAAATATCTGGATGGTTTAGATGAACTGCAGCGCCAATTACACCTGAATGCGATGGCGATATCCCTGGGAATCAGTATGGTATTCGGTGCGATATACGGCCTGCTGGAGCCAGCGCGGTTACTTGAATCGACACCCAACCCCTCTAACATTCTGTTTGTAATGGGTATCACGTACTTTATCAGTTTGGTTATTAACTCCCGGAAATACCAATGAAAAACCGCTTAAAAGTATTGCGGGCAGAACGCAACTGGACCCAGTCAGATCTGGCAAAAGCACTTGACGTGTCACGTCAGACTGTCAATGCGATAGAGACGGGTAAGTTTGATCCCAGTTTGCCGCTGGCGTTCAAGGCCGCCAGGGTGTTCGGTTTGGCAATTGAACAAATTTTTGATGACAGTGATAACTGATCAACGTCACCAGAGAGCCAGATACCTGTGCTTGCCTGACGGGTTATCAGACACTATGGTTAAGCTATTGTTTTATTGAAAGTGAGCAGGCCGGTGTTTTTAAAGCAAGCGTTATTGCCCATTTCATCTTTATTTATTTCTATTGCGTTTCTGGCCACCGGCTATGGCATGCTGATGACATACATCGGTCTGTATTTAAAACAGGCTGGCCTGTCGGAGCTGGTGATTGGCATTATTAATTCTGCATTTTTTCTGGGCGCTTTGCTGGCGGCGGTGTTCAGCCAGAAGTTAATTGTCTCGGTTGGTCATGCCCGCAGTTTTTCGGCATTTTCTGCGCTGATGGTCATGGCATTTCTGGGCCATACCTTATATTACGATCCCTGGTTCTGGGCGGGCTTACGTCTGCTGTCGGGCTTTGCTTTTTATGCGCTGCTCATCGTACTGGAAAGCTGGCTGAACGAAAAAAGCAGCTCAGATGACCGCGGCCGCGTGCTGGCGGTATACACCGTGGTGTTCTTTTTAGCCACCGCCATTGGTCAGCTGATATTAGGTATGGATATCGGATCGCATGTGGTGTTTGTGCTGGGTTCGGTGCTGGTGCTGGCCTCACTGTTTTTAGTGGCGATTACCCGGATCAGCCAACCAGTATTAGCACCATTTGAACGCTACAGCCTGCCAAAAGTGTTGCATATTGCGCCGCTGGCGCTGGTCGGCAGCATTATTGGCGGCTTTTTTGTCGGCGGTTTCTATACCATGGTGCCGGTATTTGTCCTTAATACTTATGGCGAGCAATCGGTCGTGGCTACTTTTATGGCCATTTCGATATTAGGTGGCCTGCTGGCACAGTGGCCGGTCGGTACCTTGTCTGATCGCTATGGCCGGCGCAAGTTGCTGGCGTGGGCAGGCCTATTCAGTTTTGCTATTTGCTTACTGCTTGCCTTATTGGCCAGTCAGGCCTGGTTGTTTTATCTGCTGGGTTTTCTACTCGGCACCAGTTTGTTCAGTATTTATCCACTGAGCGTTGCCCGCGCCAATGACCGGTTAGATCACGGCAAAGACTTAGTGGAAGTCAGCCGGAGTTTGCTGTTTGCCTATGGTATCGGCTCGTTTTTAGCACCATTAATACTGGGCGCGGTATTGGGCGTATCGGGCGGCCTGTTTTTCACCGTGCTGGCTTTAGCTGCATTATTACTGGGTGGCTATGCCTTAACGGCAGAGCGGATTGCCAATGAACAGTTAAGTGTCTTTGTTGCCGTGCCGGCCGCGTCGGGCGCTTCGCTTGCCCAACTCGACCCTCGTCAGGATGAGCAGTGGGTGGAGGACCATAAGCCCGCTTTTCCGGAGGCTATGCCAGACGCCGACATCACACACTCTGCAGATGGGGCAACGAAGCCAATACCAGACAGCGAAGACAAACAAGGTTGAGGTTATCAGTCAGGTGGTTTTTATCCGCTTGAAGCCTTACTAATCAGCTCAGCTACTAGCCGCTGGCTAACGTGCCGCGCCTGGGGGTCATGCATCATGCTGGTTAACATCAGCTCATCTGGCTGATGCTCGGCGATAAAATCTCTTATGCCTTGCTGCACCGCAGCCGCATCGCCGACAACAGAGCATGCCAGGGCACTTTGCACATAAGCTTTTTCATGCGGCTGCCAGATGCTATCAATGCTATCCACCGGCGCCGGCAGTAAGCCTGGTGCACCCCGGGTAAGGTTAACAAACTGCTGTTGCAGCGAACTAAACAGCCGCTGGGCTTCGCTGTTGGTATCTGCGGCAAAGACGTTCAGGGCCAGCATCAGGTAAGGTTTATCGAGCTGGGCTGAGGGTTTGAAACGCTGGCGATACAATGTCGCTGCCTGGCTCATCATCGCCGGGGCAAAGTGCGAGGCAAAAGCATAAGGCAACCCTAATTGGGCAGCCAGCTGGGCACCGTACAAACTGGAGCCCAATATCCACAAGGGCACCTGCAGGTTCTGGCCCGGTACCGCCTGCACCAGCTGATTGGGTTTGGCAGCCGCAAAGTACTGCTGTAACTCGGCAATATCGGCCGGGAACTGATCTTCCGTTTCTGCTCGACTGCGCCTCAATGCCCGGGCGGTGTGCTGGTCGCTACCGGGTGCCCGGCCTAAGCCTAAGTCTATCCGATTAGGGTACAACGTCGCCAAAGTGCCAAATTGTTCAGCGATGACCAGCGGCGAATGATTAGGCAGCATAATGCCACCGGCACCAACGCGAATATGGGACGTGGCAGCCGCTAAATGGCTAATCAGCAACGAGGTGGCCGCACTGGCAATGCCTGGCATATTATGGTGCTCGGCCAGCCAGTAGCGATGATAGCCCAGTGCCTCGGCCTCCCGGGCTAAGGCTTTACTGGCGGCAAAGCTGGCTGCTATTGTGCTGCCCGCCGCAACCGGTGCTAAATCGAGAATGGATAACGGGATCATTAGTAGTCCACCACACTGAATGCAGGCAACAGGTTTGTGCCCGCTCTTTCATGGCAATGGGGGTTATATGCCATTGTCTCAAGGGTAGTTTAATTCTGTTCTGCCCATGCTAATTTACAAATGGCAGCGACATGACAGTCAGATGTCGTAACAATGTCGGGTGTTAATTGTTAGATTTTAACCTCATTTTCGCTAAACAGGACTAATGAGAAAAACATGCAGAAATCATCAATAGCAGAGACGCTGATATATCAGCGCAAATTAAAAGGACTGTCACAGGAGCAGCTTGCCGAAAAAACCAGAGTAACGGTCCGTACTATTCAGCGCCTGGAAAAAGGTGAAGTCACACCGCACTTGAAAACCGTTAAAATGTTAGCTGCGGCGCTTGAAATTGACATTGATGATTTGTTACAGCTGGATAATCCAGGTAATGAAACAATACAGAAGAAATGGTTGTTGCTGATGCACAGCTCACCATTCATAGGTTTTGTGCTGCCCTTTATGAACATTCTGCTGCCACTGTTTATCTGGATCCATAAGCGCGAAGATAACCCGGTGTATGAACAGCATGGCCGGGCAGTAATAAACTTCCAACTCACCATGACCCTTGTTTTTGTTATTGCTTTCGTTGCACTGTTGACGATTAAAGGCTTGGGTTTCTACTTCTTTCTGGCTGTACTGCCTTATGCCGCTATCGTGATGCTTAGTAATATTGTCCTAGTATTGCACAACAAAGGCTGCCGCTATCCACTGGCCATCCCGTTTCTGAAAATAAACAAAACTGGCATTGTCGCTACTGTTACGCTGCTCTGCGCACTGGGTTTAACTGATGTCATGACGGCCAGACCCGCTTTTGCTGCCGCTGAGCAACAGCTTGCCATCAGCGATCAACAACTCGCTGCGTTTTCTGAAGAGCTGGATAACTTGCGTCAGGAAAACCATATTCCCGGCCTTGCCGTGGCGATTGTAGCAGATCAACAGTTACGCTGGTCTGATGGCTTAGGCAGCTCGCATTTTGATACCGGTGATGGCAATTCTTATCGCAAAACCACCGCAGATACGCCATTTTGGATCGCCTCAGTGACCAAACCCATGCTGGGTTTACTTTTTCTCAAGTTAGCGGAGCAGGATATTGTTAACCTGGAAAACCCGATAAATGACATGCCGGGCTGGCGGAGTTTTTGCGGCTGGTTAGCACAGTCAACTATCGTATTTGGTCAGGATCTCAGATGTAACGAAAAAATCACTATCCGTCATGTACTAAACCATACTGTTAATGGTCAGCCCGGCACGGCCTTTTTATATAACCCCATTATGTATTCCCGCCTTTCCCGTTATCTTGAATATCTACATGGCAACCCGCTAGCTGCTGCCGAGCAGGGCCATAATGTTATGGCAAAACTGATGCAGCAACACATTCTGGGTCCTGCTGCAATGGAACGCACCACTGCAGGCCAGTGGCAGTCAGAAAAAGCCACCGTCTTTTTCGATATGGCCCAGGGCTACCATTACACGAATGGCCGCTATGCAAAGCGTTTGCGCCCCGATCGTCACTTTGCCGGTGGCGCAGGTATTGTCTCGACGGTGAACGACTTAGCCCGGTTTGATATTGCACTTGATACCGCAGCTATTGCTTCCACCGCTATTATGCAAACCGCATTTGAACCGGCGAAAGCACCGGATGGCACGGCATTGCCTTATGCCTTTGGCTGGTATGTGCAGCACTATAACGGAGAAAAATTAATCTGGCATGGTGGCTGGGATGAAGAAGCAGGGTTCTCAGCACTTTATCTGAAAATTCCCGGGCGCAACTTAACTTTTATCATTCTGGCCAACAGTGAAGGTATTTATTGGCGCAACCCTCTTGATAAAGCTCAGGTTGAGAGCTCGGCTTTCGCCCAACTATTTCTCAATCACTTTGTGTTTGATTTAAACTAAAACCAGAATCAGCACGAAAAACCTGCTGCCAGGGATAGTTGCATAGTTGCTGGCAAAACCAACTAAGGGCCTTGCCTTGCTGTTGTTTATGCCATGCCAGGTAGAGCTTAGCGTTGTCGCGCGGAATGGTATGCTGTTTGGCAATAAGCTCGCCACGGGCCAGCTGCGGTTGGATCAGATGGCGTGGCACAAAGCCGACCCCCAAGCCTTGCTGCTGGGCGGTAATTTTTTGCGCCAGATTGGCTACCACCACTTTTTGCCGGCTATCGAACAGGCCGCTGGACAGCTTCTGGCTGTCGATGGCCGAGTCAGCAACAATAATTGCGGTTTCCTGTTGCACATCGGCCAGCGTCAGCACTTTATCAAGCTGGGCCA
>NZ_JAWVZF010000169.1:0-5812 GCF_033722355.1 Arsukibacterium sp.
GGGCTGATATCGCCGCCGTAACTAACCATTTCAGTCTGCACATAACCGGGGTGGTAAATGCCAACACTGATGTTGCGCGGCGCCAGATCGTTAGCCAGTGATACGCTGCCGGCATTTAAGGCGGCCTTAGCCATCCGGTAACCGTAATAGCTGCCTGAGCTGTTATCGCTGATCGAGCCCATCCGGCTGGTGATCATCGCTATTTTGCCGCCGTCTTTGATGGCCCCCAGTAACCGCTGGCTTAGCAGCAACGGCGCAATACTGTTTACCTGAAACTGTTTTAAGATGGTGTCATCATTAAAGTTATCCAGGGTTTCATTGCAGAAGATGCCGGCATTATTAATCAGCACATCTATGCTGTTTTTGGCAAATTTAGCCGCCGTTTCTTTGATTTGCTCTGGCTCAGTCAGTTCAACCCCGCTGTACAGGGTCACATCTAAATCAGCCAGCTCGGGCGAAGGCTGACGGCAAAGTACCGATACTTTGTCACCTTTTGCCAGATACTGTTTAACCAGTGCCAGACCAATTCCCCGGTTACCACCGGTAATAACGATATGTTGCATCTTGCTGCTCCTGCTAAAGGGTTATAGCAAAGATATCCGGCCAGGCTGCCAACAATTCAAGGCCAGCGTTCCGATCAAAGCTGGCGATTGACCTGGCAGCGGCTTATCGGGCGGCAAGTAATTCCGCTGGCACCGGCCAGCTGGTGGTCAGCACCTCGCCCTGCCAGGTTTGCAGGGTCAGCCAGACTTTATCGGTGGCGGCCAGTTGCGGTGGCGCGATGGCATGCACATGCTGACCATGGCGGCTGCCATGTAAAATACCCTCTTCATGCTGTTGCAGTTCTGCCAATGGCAGCGGCGCCGGGCCGATATTCAGATAACCCTGCCGGATAGCTGCGATATCCCCCTGACTGAAGCTTAAGTAAAAGTCTTTTACGTATTGATCATGATGAGCATACGGTGGCTTTAAATCCAGTGGCATCGGCGCGATTTCAAACTGGCCCAGCTGCTGGGCCGGCCAGGCCGGCGGGAACTCGGGGTTCAGCGAGTCATATAAAAACCACAGCGGTAGCAGCAGCACCAGACCATTTAATTTAAATTTATGCCGTTGCCAGAAACGGTTACTTTGCGCCATCCGGCACCTCCTGCAGATTTACAGCTGTGCGCCCTGCGCGAACGGCCTTAACGGTGCGGCTGCCCCAGATCATAAAGCCGGTGATTGACATGCCTGACAGGATCAGCCCGAATAAAAACCAGATGGCTTTGGTCCAGATCCCGCCAAGGGTGCCGTAGTGCAGCGGGTCGGCAATATGCATCACCGTTTGCAGCGCAGACATTGTTGCTGGCGACTTTTCATTGGCAATTTCGCCGGTCCAGGGGTTTATGCTCAGGTTGTAGGAATACTGATCATAAAAAATATGGTCGCCGCCGCCCATCAGGGTGTACATGCCGCGGTTATGCTCGGGCAACATTAAAAAGCTCGGTTGAAAGTCCGGGAAACGCTGCTGAGCGATCTGCATCGCTGCGGCAAAATCAACCGGCGCTGTGGTCTGGCTGGCTGGTAGCTCAGATACCGCAACCAGTGGCGCATGCGGTTCAATATCAATATCGGCATGCCACATCACCGCTTGTACCAGATACCACAGGCCAGTGGCGCTCATCACCATCAAAAACCAGATTGACCAGACCCCGGCCAGCCGGTGCAGATCGGTCAGTACCGTTTTTTTACCCTGATGCAAGCGCACCTTTGGCCGGGTAAAACTGCGCCAGAAGTTTTTGTAAATAACCAAGCCGGTAATTAAGGCGCCCAGCATGACGATAGCCATTGCCGACACCAGGTAATAACCTACGCTGTAGCCACTTTGCCACGGAAACAGCAACCAGCCATGCAGACTGCGCATAAAGTTAATAAAAGTCATGCCTTCATTAATCTGCTGAATGTCGCCGCTATACTGGTTAACGTAGGCAATCGCAAACGGTTTGTCATGGTCGGTAAAGGTAACTGCAGTCACCAGATAAGGCTCAAATACCATTACGCTGCCAACATCGGCTGTCGGGTAGGCCTGTTGCACCCTGGCAACCAGCTCGGCTACCGGTTTGGCCGGCAGCTTATCCGGATTGCTGGCGCGGGCCGCCGGGTTAGTCAGCCACGTGAGTTCATGGCTGAACACCGCTATGGTGCCGGTTAAGCAGACAAAGCAGAAGATCAGCCAGATTGGCAGCGAAAACCAGCCATGTAATTGAAACCAGAAACGATTGCTGAGTTTTGCCATGTTAGAACGACCAGGTTGCGCCGAAGCTGAAGTTACGTGGTGCACCATAGTTGTATTGTTGGGTTAAACCGTTGTAATAGGTTTCATCAAACAGGTTATGCACGTTCAGTTGTACTGAGAATTGCGCATTAATCTGATAACGCGCCATCAGATTAGCCAGCATAAAGCTGTCCTGCTTTATCTGATACGGCTGCCCGCTTAATGGCAGTGGAATAACGTCGCTAAAGGATTCACTTTCCCAGCTTAGTCCGCCACCCACTGTCAGGCCGGCCAGCGCATTAGCAAACTGATAGGTGGTGAACAGGTTCAGCTTTTTCCGCGGATGGTTAACATTAATGTCTGCGCCATCACGATCTTCAGCTGTAAATTGCGAATAGCCGGCGCTGATATTCCAGCTTTGGTTAACCCGACCAATCACTTCCAGCTCGAAGCCTTTGCTGGTCGCGCCTTTGGCAGCAAATGACGGAAAAAAGTTATTTGCCGGGTCATTAAATTCAGCATCGGCCTGGGCTAGATTATCCTGCTCAATCCGGAATACCGCGACAGCTGTTTGCAGCGCGCTGTTCAGATAACGGCTCTTCAGGCCAATCTCCTGGTTGCTGCCGACCACTGCGTCCAGGAACAAACCATTGCGATCGTAGGCATTTTGCGGGGTAAAAATTTCAGTGTGGCTGGCATACAACATATGCTGTTCAGCCACCTGATAGGTGACGCCGACATAAGGTACAAACTTATCGTCGCCAAAATCCAGCGCGGCGCCGTAGTTTAAACCAGCCCGCTGCCAATCGGTGTAGCGGCCACCGGCAATCAGCTTTAGCTGGTCGGTTACCGCAAACCGGGTAGCGGCATACAGGCCGGTCTGATCGGTATCCAGATCAACCGCTGGTACAGCGGTATCTGCCCAGGCAGGCTGAGCGACACTGCCATCCCACTGATAAAAGTTACCGGTAGAAGGCCAGTCCAGTGCCGCATAGGTTTGCACTTCTGATTGCTGTTTACTGTCTAAAGCCCCTGCCACAAACTCATGATCACGGCCAAGCAGGCGATAATTGCCCTGCAGCTGAATATCAATACTGGTTTGTTTGCTAAAGCCGTCACTGTTGTACGGCCAGGCGAACAGGCCTTCGCCGCTGTCTTTGTCAGCTGCGCCATAAATATAGAGCAGGCGGGTATCGGCGGTATTTTTATTATGGTTCAGGTTAACTTTCAGCTGCCAGCCGTTATTAAATTGCTGGGTTAAGCTGGCAAAATGGTTTTTACTGGTTGAATCCCAACGCGTCCAGTGGGCTGCTGTGGTGGTGCCTCTGTCCCAGTCAGTCGGCGTGTCATCGCTAAATAGTGGCGGTAATGCGCCCCAGGTCGAGGCTGTAGGATTGTTATCCTGATAACTACTGCCAAGGCTCAGTGAAATACCATGGTCAAAATCTGCATCGACTACGCCGTATAATACGGTTTTATCTTCTTTAGCCAAATCACGGAAACTGTCGCTAAGCTCCTTTTTGGCAACGATGCGGGCGCGCACATTACCATCGGCTGTCAGCGGTGTGCTGACATCAGTAGTCAGAAAACGTTTATTCCAACTGCCAATACCGCCATTAACGCTACCCGTAAGCTCACGGGCATTGGCATGTTTGCGCACCAGGTTAATAGAGGCTGAGGGTTCACCGACGCCGGTCAGCAGACCGGTGGCGCCACGCACGACTTCTATCCGCTCATAAATGGCGACATCGGTTATGGTTTCACCGGAGTCACCGGCCAGGCTCCAGGCCATAGGTACGCCGTCAAGCTGAAATTTATCGATATCAAAACCACGGGCACTGAAAGTGTTACGGGTGCTGTCAAAGGATTTTGATGTCAGCCCCGGCGTTTGCGTTACCGCATCAGCAATTGAACTGATATCTAAATCTTTAATCCGCTGCGCTGTCATTACGCTGACGGATTGCGGGGTTTCCAGCAAGGTTAATCCCAGTCCGGTGGCGGTATCAATGGTTTCATTTACCGTGTATTGACCACGCACAGTAATGGTTTCAATGGCTTTTTCATTATTTTTTGCCACATCTGCCGCTAAGGCGACTGTTGGCAGACAGGCCAGTTGTATGGCCAATGTCAGTTTTAATTTATTCATGGTTAACTGCATACTCACCTCCGGAAATGGCGATGATCATACAGTAATGATAACGATTATCAATACCATTTATATCTGAGATGTTAAGTATTATTTCAGGAACAATACAGCAGCTGCGCTTTCAACCGGCTGATGAATTGGCTTAGCCGGGTTTCATCCGCATCGGCAATCCCAATCACCAGGCCTCGTTGCGGTTCGTTTAAAAAACAATAGCGGCGGAATGGCTGCACTTTATAGCCGTGTTGATTCAGGTGCTGACACAATGCGACATCGTCAGTCAGGCCTGGCAGCAGCATTGTCAGATGCAGGCCGGCATCCCTGGCCAGGATGGTGCTGGTTGGAAAATGCTGTTGCAGTAACCTGATAGCCAGCTGTTTTTGCTGCTGATAAAGGCGGCGCATTTTGCGCAGGTGGCGGTTAAAGTGGCCTTCACTGATAAAGTCTGCCAGTACTGCCTGAGGTAATAGTGGTACATCGCCATGCAGTGCCTGCAAAATAGCACTGGCTTGGCCTGCCAGTGCAGAGGGGACGACCAGATAGCCGAGCCGTAGTGCCGGAAACAGGGTTTTACTGAAAGAGCCTGCAAACAGCACACCCTGGCCGTCAGCTAACCCCTGTAAACTGGCTATGGGCCGGTGCTGATATTGAAACTCGCTGTCATAATCATCTTCAACCAGCCAGCAACGCTCAGTTCGTGCCCAGTTAAGCAACGCAAGCCGCTGACTTAGCGGCATAATGCCACCACAGGGGTATTGATGGGAGGGGGTTAAAAACAGCGCTTTCGCTGCACTGCCCAGAGGTAAACAGGCAGGGTCCAGGCCGCAGGCACCGCCTGCAGGTACAAAGCCGATTTTTAACTCAGCCAGTTGCAATGCCTGTTTTAATCTGGGGTAACCGGGTGACTCCATCAGCACCCGCTGACCGCTGCTGGCAGTTAATTTAGCGGCAATAAATAACGCCTGTTGCGCGCCAGCAGTAATTAACACCGTCCTCTCATCACAGACCAGTTGCCTTGACTGGCGCAGATACTGCACGAGTGCCTGACGCAGCGGCAGGTAGCCGCTGGGGTCCGCCATGCCACACAACAGCGTGCGGGTAGCGTGACGCTGTTGTAATTGTTGCCATATCCTGAACGGAAATTGCCGGACATTGGTGACCCCGGGCTGCAACTGGCCATAGAATGCCGGTGCTTTCGCCGTTAAGCCATAATCCTGCGTCGGTAAGCCGGTGTTTGCTGCCACTGAGGTGTCGCTGGCGGCAAAAAAGGCGTCAGGTAAGGTTGTAACACTCTGATAACCGCGGCCTTGCTGTGCCACGATATAGCCCTCGGCAACCAGCTGCTGCAAAGCCTGCTGCACCGTGCTGCGGCTAAGGCCCAGATCAGTTGCCAGTTGCCGCTCTGATGGCAGCAA
>NZ_JAWVZF010000170.1:0-5801 GCF_033722355.1 Arsukibacterium sp.
GCAACAGCTGCCATCACTGCCATCATCAGCAGGTAAGAAATTAATTGTTGTTTCCATTTAAAAAAGCGCAAAAATTCCCATTTTGCGACGATCAGGCTTTGTCTTGAAATCATGCTTGTTCCCTCAGCTGATGCTGTGCCATCGCGGTTAAATACAATTGATGCAGATCCGCCGTCTGCATTTCAACCTGAGAGAGCTCGACCTGCTTGACCAGCTCTTTTAAAATAGCCGAGACACTTTGCTCTGCCGTTAGTTTCAATCCGAAACGGCTGTTGCTATGCCATTCTATCTCCAGCTCCGGCAGCCACTGCTGCACCTGCTCCGCGATGACCGGCTGAGCACAGCTAATCATCATTTGCCGCTGCGCGCCAATCTGCTGCTTAATCTCTTCCAGGTTGCCTGCCAGAATGGCTTTGCCCTGAGCCATCAGTAACATATGATCAGCCAGCTTTTCTACCATTGCCATCTGGTGGGCACTTAAAATCACAGTCATGCCACGGGCTTTAAGCGCTTTTAGAAACTCAACCACTTTTTCCTGATTAATCGGATCGAGTCCTGAAAAGGGCTCATCCAGAATAACCAATGCCGGCTGATGTAATACTGCTGCAATTAACTGGACTTTTTGCTGATTGCCTTTGGACAATTGCTTTAAATCTTCATGGCGGCGGTCTGTCAGCTCAAACACTGCCAGCCAGTGTGCCATTTCCTTCAGTGCTTTTTGCTTATTCAGCCCATGTAGCTGCGCCAGATACAGCAGGTTTTTTTCAATACTTTTGTCCGGATACAAGCCCCTGTCTTCCGGCAAATAACCCAGTAACCGCCGTGGCACATGGTCGTAATGTGCCTGCTGATGACTAACCAGAATACTGCCGCTGTCAGGTTTGGTCATGCCGACCAGCATTCTGATAATAGAAGACTTACCGGCGCCGTTCGGGCCAAGCAAAGCAAAGATATCGCCTGAATTTATCTGAAAACTGACCTGCCGCACTGCGGCAATAGCGCCGTAGTCTTTACTGATAGCGGTAACAATTAACTGCATAGGTTGCCCGATTCTGATTATATATTTAACTAAATTAACATTGCTGCCGCCCCTGAGGCCAACAGCAAATTGTTAGTAAATATGTAAGCAGATGTTGGCATTATAGCTAATGCCTGACAATATCAGTCAGGATTGCAGATTCTGTTTGTCGCAGTGCTCAGACCTTGCTATGGTTATTTACATTCTCTAAAAAGCTCGCAGGTATTATGAAGTTAGCATCCACCGTCTTCGGCCTTGTTATCGCTTCAGCAATGCACGCCAGCCAGTTATTCGCTGCCACTTTAACCATTAATGTTGTCAACCAGCAGCAACAACCACTGGCGGATGCTGTGGTTGAGCTGCGCTCGCTAAGCAATCCGCCACTAAAACCACAGCGCATTCAGGTTGCCCAGCAAAAGCTCACCTTTGTGCCTTTTGTCAGCGCAGTACCAGCCGGCAGTGTCGTGGAATTTCCCAATCTGGATAAAACCCGCCATCATGTGTACTCATTTTCGCCGGCTAAACAATTTGAGATCCAGTTATACGCCGACAAACCTGAGGCACCGATTAGCTTCAACACCCCTGGCATAGTTGCCCTTGGCTGCAACATCCACGATTATATGCAGGCCTACATTTATGTTGCTGAGAGTAATCTGCTGGCCGTATCTGATGAGACGGGCCAGCTGATATGGCCTGATATTGAGTTAGGCGACTATCAGCTTTTAGTCTGGCACCCCTGGCAACTGACACCGCGGCAGCAGGCTGCACTTAACGTGGTCATGCCTGAGCAAACAGAAACTGTCACGTTAGCCGTTGACTTGACCCAGCAGAAACCGCAGGCGCCACAACGTGGCTTTGGCAACAGGTAAGCTGGTAATGTTTAAGTCATTGCGCAGCAAATGGATCAGCTTACTGGTGGTGTTACTGAGTTTGCTGATGCTGCTGACCGGTTATGCCACGCTGAAATCGATGCGGGCCCATTCGCTGCAACAGGCGGAGCTGTCACTCGGTGTTGCCAGCAAAGTTTTTCAGCAGGCATTGGACAACCGCGCCGCTCAGTTAACAAACAGCGTCAGCCTGCTGGCTGCTGATTTTGGCTTTCGTCAGGCTATTGCCACCGCAGAGCAAGCGACCATTGAATCGGTATTGCAAAATCATGGTAGCAGGATCAATGCGCAACTCTCCTTATTGCTGAATCCACAGGGTGAATTACTGGCCAGCAGTAACAGCCTGAATCAGGCCGATATCAGCCAGTTGCTGCCCGCCACCCTGGGCTCCACTGCGGTCACTGACATTCTGCTAATTAATGGCAGGGCTTACCAGCTGGTGGTTGTGCCGGTGAGGGCGCCGGTTATTATCGCCTGGGTTGGCATGGGTTTTCTGGTCGATGTGCCGCTGGCAGAACAGATCAAGGGCATTACCGGGCTGGATATCAGCTTTACCCAACTTAATGACCGCACCGGACAGCAAGTAACCAGTACGCTGCCGCTGACAGCACAACAAAAGTTACTCAGTAACCTCGAACAGATATTAAGCTCCCCGAATACTACCCATTTTGTCGGGGAATTCAGTTATATCAGCCGTGGCAAACCGCTCGACAGTGACAAACGATTGTGGGCTTTACTGCATATGCCTGATGACCGCTGGCTCACCAGTTATCAGCAGTTGCGAAGCCAGCTGGTTGAAATTTTTGTTTTTGGGTTGTTGCTGGCGCTGGCCGCGGCTTTTATGTTTGCCCGCAGCATCAGCAAACCATTAAGCCAGCTCAGTCATTTTGCCAGAGCGATAGGCCAGGGCAATGCGGCTGTGCCACCGCCGGTTAGTCAGGACGAAATCGGCGTATTGACCAGTACACTGGTCAATATGCAACACAGTATTGCTGCCCGCGAACTGCAACTTCGCCAGCAAGCTGAACATGATGCGCTGACCGGCTTGTCAAACCGGCATGCGGTAGAGCAGCGGCTGCCCGCCATTTTAGCAACACAACGCGGCACCCTGTTGCAGCTTAATATTATTCAGTTTAAACATATTAATGACACGCTGGGGTTGGCAAATGGTGATAGCTTGTTGCAATTACTGGCGCAACGCCTGAAGCATCATCAGCCGGTGGCCGCGATGTGTGCCCGCCTAAGTGGTGACGAGTTTCTGATGCTGTTTAACGAAAGCCTGACCGAACCGCAGCTGGTTGATTTATACAACAGCCTTCAACCGGCCTACAATATCCAGAACTCTTTGATAAACTTAAAAATAGCAATTGGTATTTATCCGTTTGAACCAGGCCGGGTTTCAACCAGCGAGGCATTAAGACGGGTTGATCTGGCACAGGAAAATGCCACTGCAGCCGGCGGCGGTATCGCTTTTTATCAGCATGGTCAGGACGAAACTCATCAGCGGGAACTGACGATTATCCGCGATTTACCCGACGCGCTGATAAGCGGTCAGCTATACGTGATGTACCAGCCAAAGGTCGAGCTGGCTTCTGAGCAGTGTCACAGTGCTGAGGCACTGATTCGCTGGCAGCATCCGCAACTGGGTTTTATTTCTCCGGTAGAATTTATCGCCACAGCCGAGCACTCGGGTAATATCAGCCTGATCACTCAGTGGATGCTGCAAACGGTGATAAAGCAACTGGCTGCCTGGCAGCGGGACTTTCCCACTTTACGGGTGGCGGTTAATTTATCAGCGGCAGATTTGCTGGATCAGAGTCTGCCGGGGCAAATTGAGGCCATGCTGGCACAGTATCAGGTTCCGGCATCGGCGCTGGCGTTAGAGGTCACCGAAAGTGCTGTTATGCAAGATACCAGCAAAGTTATCGCCAATCTGAACACATTAAAATCGATGGCGATTAGTCTGGCCATCGATGATTTTGGCACCGGGCAGTCATCGCTGGCGTATTTGAAACAGCTCCCGGTCAATGAAATTAAGATTGATCGGGCATTTGTTAAAGATATCGAAACAAACACCAATGATGCACTTATCGTCAATGCTACTGTGAAACTGGCACACGGACTGGGGCTGAAAGTCACTGCCGAGGGTCTGGAAAATCAGGCCGGACTGCGATTTTTACAAGCGTCAGGCTGCGATACTGTGCAAGGTTACTTTTTCAGCAAGCCATTGGCGACGGCTGATTTCCGCCAGTGGTTAATCAACTTTGCCGCAGCAACCAAGCCAACGGCGGAGGTAACTGAATGACATTACGTGTGACGCTGCTTATGCTTGTGCTGTTGCCTGCTGTCGCCACAGCTGGCAGCAAAATTATCGGCACCGGGGGCGCAACAACCATTGAGGGCAATGCCGGGGGTGGCATTGTGCCCTGGGCAGTAATTAATGGCTACGCCAGCAGTGAAGAATGGTCAGTCACCACCTTTGCTAGCCGCGTTGGGGTTAACAATTTCAACCTGTCCAGCGGCGGCATTGCGCTGAGCTTCGACAACAGATGGGAGCTGTCTTATGCCCGTCAGCGGTTCGCGCTTGAGTCAATCGGCGGTAACTTAGCGCAGGATATCTTCTCGGTAAAATATCATCTGGCCGGTGAATTGTTGTATACCGCGATGCCGCAACTCAGCTTTGGCATATCACATAAGCGCAATGCTGATTTTGCCCTGCCTGAGGCAGTAGGCGCAAAAAGTGCCAATGGCACCGACTTTTATCTGGCCGCCAGCAAAGTGCTGTTTCACCAGCTGGCAGGTCGAAACCTGTTGCTAAATGGCACCATCCGGGCAACCAAAGCGAACCAGACCGGCTTACTGGGTTTTGGCAGCGCTATTGATAACGACTATCAATTCTTATTCGAAGGTTCTGCCGCATTGCTGCTGAATTACAATCTGGCGCTGGGTATTGAATTTAAGCAGAAGCCAGATAACCTGGCGTTTGCCGCTGAACAACACTGGCGGGATATTTTTATCGCCTGGTTTATCAATAAAAATGTCAGTTTAACCGGTGCTTATGTCGATTTAGGCCATATTGCCGGTCAGGGTTCACAAACCGGCTATTATCTGGCGTTGGAGGCAACATGGTGATACGTAGCGGGCTATTATGGGCCTGCCTGCTTATGCTGTCTGGTTGCAGCAGTTCAACCCCGACGACGCTGTATCAGCGGTTAGGCTCTGCACCTGGCATTGAAGCGATTGTCGATGGCCTGTTATATGAAATTGAACATGATGAACGAATCGTCCATCATTTTGCTGACAGTGATATTGGCCGCTTCCGGGCTAAACTGACCGAACAGCTGTGTGACTTAAGTGGTGGTCCTTGTCAGTACAGCGGCAGCAGTATGCAGGAAAGTCACACCGGCTTTAATATTACGCTGGCAGATTATGACGCACTGGTTGCAGGTTTAATCAAGGTCATGCAACGCCAGCAAATCAGTATTGCTGATCAAAACGCGCTGCTGGGGTTGCTGGCCCCGATGTACAAAGATATCAGTTACCGCTGACGCCGGGTAGTTTCACCAGTCTGGCTGACAGTCGCCGGCTCAGGGGAGCAAAGACAAATACCAGTGGAAAAGCACAGGCATGGGCATAGACATAGGCATGCAGCCATGCTGTGATAAACCCACTGAACCAGCCAAGATTAATCAATGTCAGTATGCCCGACATCAGAAACGCCATAAAACCGGACATAATAAAAGCAAAAATAACCGGCTGGAATTTTGCGGGGAACATAACACCTCCAATTAAAGGGGGCTTATCATAACCAAACAAACTAAGGATTGCATGACCAGAATCGTTTTCCTTGATGCCGGCTCGATGGGTGACACAGATCTGACCCCGCTGCAATTGCC
>NZ_JAWVZF010000171.1:0-5738 GCF_033722355.1 Arsukibacterium sp.
CTGGCCTTTTGTTCCCAGCTGAACCACCCGTTTTGGTGAACCATCGGCATTGAGTTCCACCAGGCCAATACCGGCCATATTCAGCAGTCGTTCGCCGGCATTGGCATTATCCGGTTTATGCGGCACCACTCTCATTCGCCGCCGTTTGGTCAGCCAGTTTAATGGTGAGCGGGGGGCATACAGCCAACGATTCAGCCGGTCGAGTATATCCAGTAACCGGCGTGGAAACTCATTTTTTAAACCACTGCTGGTAATTTGCCAGATATCCGGCCCGTTTCCCCGGCCACGCAAATTAACTTCATAAACAAAAGAGTAATGAACATCGCCGGATAAAATAACAAAGTGCTTCGGGGTTTTCGGATGGCGGAATAAATTCATCAGCGCATAGGCCGTACCAGGGTGCGCCATCCAGTTTTCAGCATCAACCAGCAGTG
This sequence comes from Arsukibacterium sp., assembly GCF_033722355.1. Classification (GTDB taxonomy): domain Bacteria; phylum Pseudomonadota; class Gammaproteobacteria; order Enterobacterales; family Alteromonadaceae; genus Alishewanella. The sequence continues at coordinate 435 of NZ_JAWVZF010000171.1, forward strand.
GCTTGCCAGCTAAGGTAAATACTCTTTGGATGCCTTCAATCAGTTTTACACCGAATATCGGGGCAGGCGATACCAGCACCACGGCATCAAGGCCGATTAAATCCTGTTGTAATTCACAGATGGCTTCCCAGTCAAGCAAGCCGGAGGGGTTTGCCAGGGCCCGTTCAGAGCGCCAGCGCCGGGTGCGGGTATCCAGTACCAATAGTGGCGGGTTGGTCGGCCACTGATAATGCCACTGATTAAAATTCAGCAGCTCAGTAATCAGTTGCTGATGCTGCTCTGAGCCACTGTTGCTTAATGCCAGCTCAGCGTGCTGTAACAACGTGGCGTTAAAGCGCTGTGGCGTATTGCCCCAGGCCTGACACAACAGATAACCGATTAAAGCATTGCCGATAATCCGGCGCGAGAACGGATGAGTATAAGCGGTTTGCTCCCACTCGGCGCTCAGGTTCCAGTCATCGGTAATATCGTGGTCGTCGAAAATCATCGCGCCTGGCAGATGTGCCAGTACGCGGCGCACTTTGCCAAGGCCAGTGGCAAACTGGCGGATAATCGTCTGTTGCTCGTTATATTGCTGTTGTTCATTGGCTGTCAGGCTTGCCAGCATCGCCGGGCTAAGTTCAGTCGAATCAGCCTGCCAGCCTGCCGGTGACCAGACCAGCAAGTACATCGTCATAACCTCAGCCAGGCTGATCAAATGATTACGGGCATTATCAGAGGTGAAAACCGGCTTTTTGGCACCTTTGAAAACCTGAGTAAGCACCGCCTGGCCGGCAGCCGTTTTGGGCAACAAGCTGTCACGATGGTAATAGTGCGGCTGGCTGGTATGCAGCACTGATGCCTGACTGACCGTTGAGCACGGCAGGCTTTCATCACTGAAATCCAGCTGGTTAACCAGCTGATGAATGGCCCTGAGCATAGGCGCGGCGACGTCATCAGCATAGACCTGATCGCCACTGTGTAACAATAATGCCGGCCAGTCTTCAGCGGGTGTTTGCTGTAAATGCAGATCTGCGGCCAACAGGCCATCCTCGGTATCAAAGTGTGGTTTACGGCACGAGCCATGCAACAGACGCTGTAACCTCGGCTGGATCACAAATCCCGGATTAGTGCGCCCCGGATAGATCAGATCAGGTGCCCAGTGCTGCCAGCTAAGCCAGGCTGGTTGGTCTGCGTCCTCGCCGTGGGACTGCAGTTCGTTATTCAGCTGCAAATCGTAGCCAATCCAGCATGCGGTGGGCAGAGGCTGCTGCAGCGGTATGGCAATAAGCTGTAAGAAAAGATGCCGGGCGCAGCGGATACTCTGGCAGTATTGCTGCATTTGTGCCGGGTTAAAATGCAAAGCGTCAGCGCAGTCCGGGTAAAGATCCAGTTGCAACTTTACCGGCCGGCTGGTTGCCAGCCAGAATGTCAGACCGGTTGGGGTAATTTTACGCAGCAATGGCCCCGCCAGCACCAGCGGCAATTTAGCGTTGCCAGCTAACAATGAGGCAGAGTCTGTCATTTAAGCGCTCATCTTAATGTTACAAACTCTTCTGCGCTGGTCGGGTGCAATGCGACAGTGGCGTCAAAGTCGGCTTTGGTCGCTCCCATTTTCATTGCCACCGCAAAGCCCTGCAGTACTTCATCCATGCCCTCACCAATGCCATGCAGACCAACCACTTTCTCGTCTTTACCTGCACATACCAGCTTAAAGCAGCTTAACGCCCGGTGGCGGGTAATGGCGTTATACATGGCAGCAAAGCTGGAGCGGTACACTTTTATATTGGTATCGCCATATTGCTCGCGGGCCCGGGCTTCCGTTAAGCCAATGGTGCCGATAGGCGGATGACTGAATACAATGGTCGGAATAAGCGAGTAATCCATATGGGCATCGGGCAGCGCCGGGTTAAACAACCGTTCAGCCAGCTGTCTGCCCGCTTTAATCGCGACCGGGGTAAGCTGAGCCTCACCGGTAATATCGCCTACCGCATACACGCCTTTGACATTAGTATTCTGGTACTTGTCAGTCCGGATATAACCCTGATGATCGGTTGTTACACCGGCTGCCTGCAAATTAAGGTTAGCCGTGGCCGGGGCGCGGCCAATCGCCCAGATCAGGCAGTCGACACCGGCAAATTCGGTACCGTCATCGCAGCTGACGGTTAAGGTACCATCGTTGTTTTTCACTACTTGTCTGACATTGCTATGCGTATGCAGCTGTAACTTATCCTGCTTCATTCTGGCCAGCAGCATATCCGTCATGTCGGGGTCAAAGTCGCGCAGTGGCCGGTCATGGCGGATCAGTAAGTGGCTGTCGGTACCTAACGCATGTAACACGCCGGCAATTTCCACCGCAATATAACCGGCGCCGACTACCAGGGCTTTTTTCGGCTGGGTTGTCAGTGCAAAAAAACCGTCTGAGTCGATACCATGTTCGGCACCGGGCACGTCCGGGATCAGCGGCTCACCACCGACCGCAATAGTAATGTGATCCGCGGTAATCTGCTCACCGTTCACTTCCACCGTATTCGCGTTGACAAAACGGGCATAGCCTTCAATAAATTCGACGCCGTTACTGGCAAAACCCCGTTTATAACCGGCATGGATCCGTTCAATATAGGCCTGACGGTTTTTTACCAGGGTAGCCCAGTCAAAGCCCTGGTCAGCCAGGCTAAAGCCATAGTCGGCGCTGTATTTAATGGCTTCGGCAATGTGAGCGCCATACCACATTACTTTTTTGGGTACGCAGCCGACGTTGACACAGGTACCGCCAACGGCTTTCGCTTCAATCACTGCGGCACTGGCGCCACGGATCGCGGCCCGGTTAGCTGAGGCAATACCACCACTGCCGGCACCAATTGCCAGATAATTAAAATGCCTTGCCATAATTCTGCCCTTAATAATTGTAAAAATGTGCGGCTTCGCCGGATATACGCCAGATATAAGACTAACCGTCACTAAAAACAAGGATATTGCGACCAGCATACCCGGCACTGCCTTGACAAATGCGTTGGACAACCCAAGATAGGCAACATTATCAGCGCTACAGCAGGATACCTTTTTATGTCGCAACTATTATCAGACCAGCAACCCCTCGCTGCGGACAACAACCCGTTACTGACCTTTACTGATTTGCCACCCTTTTCAGAAATTAAACCTGAGCAGGTAAAACCGGCAGTTGAAACCGCTATTGCTGACTCACGCCAGGCGGTTGAGCGGGTGCTGGCTTTGGGCGACATCAGCTGGCAAAGTCTGGTGGAGCAACTGGAGCAGGACAGCGATCAGCTTGGCCGGCTCTGGTCGCCGGTGTCGCATTTAAATGCTGTGGTCAACAGCCCGCAACTGCGCGAGGCGTACGAGAGTTGCTTACCGTTGTTGTCAGAATTCAGCACCTGGCTTGGCCAGCATGAAGGCCTATATCAGGCCTATCAGACACTGCATGCCAGTGATGAGTTTGCCAGATTAGACCCTGCCCGGCAAAAAGTGATCACCAATGCTTTGCGTGATTTTAAATTGTCGGGTATTGGTCTGTCGGCTGACAAGAAACAGCGTTATGGTGAAATTCAACGTCGTTTATCTGAGCTCAGCTCAACTTTTTCCAATAATACCCTGGATGCAACCGAAGCCTGGTTTAAACAGATAACGGATGAGAGCCTGCTCAGTGGTTTGCCCGAAGATGCCCGCCTGGCCGCTGCTGAAGAGGCTAATAACCGTAAGTTAGACGGTTGGGTATTCACGCTGGAATTCCCCAGCTATATTGCGATTATGACCTATGCTGATAACCGGTCGTTACGGGAGGAGTTTTACAGCGCCTATTGTACCCGGGCCTCGGACCAGGGGCCGCATGCCGGTAAGTTTGATAACAGCGCCATTATTGATGAAATTCTGGCCCTGAAACATGAGCTGGCCCAGCTGCTGGACTTTGCCAACGCGGCTGAAGAGTCGCTGGCAACAAAAATGGCCGACAGTCCGGCGCAGGTGCTGGACTTTTTAACAGATTTAGCGCGCCGAGCCAAACCGCAGGCCGAACAGGATCTGATAGAGCTTGCGGCTTTTGCCAAAGACAGCTTTCAGGCAGCAGAGCTTGCGGCGTGGGACGTCACCTATTACAGCGAAAAACTCAAACAAGCCCGCTATGCTGTTTCGGATGAGCAGTTACGGCCTTATTTCCCGGAAACTAAGGTGGTGCCGGGGCTGTTCCAGGTGATTAATAAGTTATTCGGCGTCACTGTCACCGAGCGTCAGGGGGTCGATGTCTGGCACCCTGATGTGCGTTTTTATGATATTACTGACAGTAACGGTGAGCTGCGCGGCAGCTTTTACCTCGACTTGTACGCCCGCAGCCAGAAGCGCGGCGGCGCCTGGATGGCAGATTATCGTGGCCGGCGCCGGCTGGCTGACGGCAGTATTCAGACCCCGGTGGCTTATTTAACCTGCAATTTTAATAAGCCAGTCGGTGGTAAGCCCGCGTTGTTTACTCATGATGAAGTGGTGACCTTATTTCATGAATTCGGCCATGGTTTGCACCACATGCTTACTAAGGTTGATGCTGCAGCCGTTGCTGGTATCAGCGGGGTCGCCTGGGATGCCGTGGAGCTACCCAGTCAGTTTCTGGAAAACTGGTGCTGGGCACCTGAGGCACTGGCGATTATTTCCGGCCATTACCAAACCGGCGAGCCGCTACCACAGGATTTGCTGAATAAAATGCTGGCGGCGAAAAACTTTCAGTCGGCGATGTTTTTAGTGCGCCAGCTGGAATTTGCATTATTTGATATGCGGCTGCATTTTGAATACAGCGATGCCACAGCGGGCCGGGTGCAGCAGCTGCTTGATGAGGTGCGCAGCGAAGTTTCGGTTATTATCCCGCCACGTTATAACCGCTTTCAGCACGGTTTTGGTCATATTTTCGCGGGCGGTTACGGTGCGGGTTACTACAGTTACTTGTGGGCTGAAGTATTATCAGCCGATGCGTTCAGCCGGTTTGAAGAGGAAGGGGTATTTAATCCGGCAACCGGTCGCGATTTCTTAACGTGGATTTTAGAGCGCGGCGGCAGTGCCGAGCCAATGGAGTTATTTGTAGGCTTCCGGGGCCGGGAGCCGTCAAACGAAGCTTTATTACGCCATATGGGCATTGCCAGTTAAAATGTTAACATTCAATTAATTGCTTAATCAGCATTGCTCTGTCAGGATGATCCCAAAACGGAGGTGGCGTGTAATGAAATATCCAATCGTGTTACTGACAATGTTGCTGGCATTGACCGGATGCCAGCAGGGCCAGGCAGCGAGTGACGGGCGGTTGCCGCCTGAGCCGCTGGTCGAGCC
>NZ_JAWVZF010000172.1:0-5660 GCF_033722355.1 Arsukibacterium sp.
GGCGGCCCTACCGCCCGGCTGATGCTGATGTTTGCATATCTTTGCACCCGCTCCACCGGATGGCAGAACACCAAGCTGCGTGTGCTTACTGAAGCAGAAAAATATTCTAAAGAGCAAGTGCAGCAAAGTTTCAGCACCTATCTGGAAAACGTAAGGATTGAGGCAGAGATAGAAGCGCTGGATAAGGTCGATTTTGACATTATCGAACGCTACTCGGGCCAGTCAGATCTGGTTTTTTTCCCGGTCGAAGTCAGAGAAAATGACGTCGTCGACAGTTTTGCTATAGGACTGCAACAGCTAACTGAAACCATGAATAATCTGGTGCTGGTTCAGGCGTGTCAGGCAATGCAGCTGGACCCTGATCCGGATAAAGCCCATGGCGCCAAACCTGATTAACGCCAATGTTATCTGAACAGGCGCACACCTACTTTACCGGACAATTGCACGACTAAAACCGTGGCAAAACACTGTTTTTCCCGAAAAAGCCGAATAGGGCCGCAGATAGCCGGCATAGGATTATGTTTGACAACATTGCTGGCAATTTAAGTAGGTCAGGGAAATTGGACAAATACAAAGCAATAAATGGTGCCCGGGGCCGGACTTGAACCGGCACGGGGTTTCCCCCGAGGGATTTTAAATCCCTTGTGTCTACCGATTTCACCACCCGGGCAGAGTTGCGCGCACTGAAAAGTACTGGCAGAACGGCGCGCATAATAATGAACGCCGCCTGCTTATGCAAGTATTTTATTTACCACTCAATGGACGATGGTACCCGAGGTGTTGTTAACAGCCGGGTGAAACGCGCCCAGCGCTCGGCCTCGTCATCGGTCTGTTCAATATAGTCTTTTACCAGATCTTTACCCCAGTTATAGTTAATAACATAAGCGCCGTAATTGTCGAAAAAGCGCAGCCGCTGCCGCGCTTCGGCTTCGCTGTTCAGGCTGTATTGCTGCAGTAGCGCCACGGCTTGTTCACTATCAATATCGCCATTTAAGTACTGGCGGGCAATTTCATTACCGGCATAACTTAACTTGGCCATTAATTTTAAAAATGCGGCATACTCTGCCGCTTTTGCCGGATCCAGCCCGGCCAGCGGATACAGAACATCACGTTCAAATTCCATTTTCTGCTCAAGAGGGAAAGCCAGCTCAATACCGTAATTAGCCGTGCCTTCTGCAATCAGTGATTGCGGACTGTACAGCGGATAAACACTGAATTCCTGCCAGCCAAACTCATCTACCAGCTTATGCTCCAGCAGCGCATTGTAAGTGTGGTGACCCGGATAACCTTCATGGCAACCTAAATCAACGGCGCGGGAAATATCTATTGGTCGTTCGCTGTTTATCTGAATTAAGCTGTACGATTTACCTTTATACCAGTTATAGCCACTCCAGGGTTTATCCTGCACATATTCCAGACTGAAATCTTCATTCTGTGGCAAGCTGATATAAGCCTGGGTGCGCTGTTTACATTCATCAATCGCCCGCTGAAATACTACGTCAAGTTTATCAGCCGGAATAACAAAGTTTTTCCGGTATTCTACTACCCGCTCGGTTAAGTTTCCCTCGCCCGGCACCAGCTTATCAATACCGGCCAGCACTTCATCAAAGTCAGTCAGGCTGTAATTGGGCGGCGTGGTGTCATAAAGGGCCTGGGCCTGCGCTTCAAAATTGGCTTTTTTGCCGTGGCTCAGGTGCTCAGCATAAAAGGCCAGTGCCTGTATTTGCTTATCCAGATAATGCAGCCTCAGCTTACGCAGGTCGCTGTCTGCCGGCGGCTGGGTGTCAATTTTCTCAAGCAGGGTTTTCGCCTCAGCGGCAATCTCTGCCGGGCTCATACCGCGGGCAACGGCCTCATCGCGTAATTGCTGCGGGCCATAGTAAGCATCAACATAGTTGCTGTCATGTTCGCCCAGCGCTAATACCAGTTGCATATACTGGCGGGCAATATTATCCACATCGACCGTGGCAGCCAGCCGCGGATCTGGCGCTTTACCACACGCAGTAACCAGCGCAATGCTGACGGTCAGTACCAATGGTTTTAACAAAGGGTTTCGCATAATCAGCTTCCTTGGTTTGCTTTAGTTTTAATAAGTTAGAACGCCATCTCGGTCTTTAATCCTAGCGCTTAGCCCGCCTGGCGGCAACTTTTTAAGCAGTTAACTGTAAAGACCACCATAGCAGTTTTTCTTTATTTAGCCATCTATACTGTTGCAGTTAAAAAATAACCATGCTATTACTAGTGTCGCTTTGCTATTAAATAAACCAATAAGAGCCATTAATGAATTTACATCGTCGCGTTTCTGTCATCAGCCTCCTCGTGCTCCTCAACGGCGCGCGGGGTGCTGTTTATTGGTAGAAAGGTAACGAGCCGATAACCAAAAACCCCGTGCCACTGGCCGGGGTTTTTTGCATTTACGCCCCCGCCACAGGTTGCAACCTAAACCGGAACAACGGAACAGGAAACACAAGATGAGCGGCGACAATAAAATCTGGATCTTTGACACCACCTTACGTGACGGCGAGCAGGCATTGCGCGCCAGCTTAAGCCAGAAACAGAAAGTTCAGCTGGCCCATGCTATCGCAAGACTGAAAGTAGATGTCATGGAAGTAGGCTTTCCGGTCTCCAGCCCGGGCGACTTCGACTCGGTGCAGCGGATTGCCCGGGAAGTAAAGGGCCCGATTATCTGCGGCCTGGCCAGGGCAACCAGCGCCGACATTGAAGCCTGCGGCCAGGCTTTAAAAGAGGCCGAACAGCGCCGTATTCATACCTTTATTGCCACCTCGCCGCTGCATTTACAATATAAATTGCGTAAAACGTTGCAGCAGGCTACCGAGCAGGCCGTTGCCGCGATTAAACTGGCCAGTCGCTATACCGACGATATTGAGTTTTCCTGCGAGGATGCCGGCCGGACCCCTATAGACGATTTATGCCGGATCATTGAACAGGCCATTGCGGCCGGTGCCACCACCATTAATATCCCCGATACCGTCGGCTACACCATTCCCAATGAATTTGCAGCGATTATCAGCGCTTTGCGGAATAAAGTGCCAAACATTGATAAAGCCCGCTTAAGTGTGCACTGCCATAATGATTTAGGTCTGGCCGTAGCTAACAGCATCAGCGCCATTCAGGCCGGTGCCAGACAAATTGAATGTACAGTAAATGGGATTGGTGAGCGGGCCGGTAACTGTTCGCTGGAAGAGGTGGCGATGATTATCAACACCCGCAAAGATGTGCTGGCGCCGCTGTATACCGATATTAAAACCACCGAAATTTACCGAAGCAGCCATCTGGTCAGTCAGATCTGTAATATGCCAATCCAGCCCAACAAGGCCATTGTCGGCGAAAACGCCTTTGCCCACAGCTCAGGCATTCATCAGGATGGCGTGTTGAAGGCGCAAAATACCTACGAGATTATCGCGCCCGAGCAGGTGGGTATCCGCCAGAACGAGCTGAACTTAACGTCGCGCTCTGGCCGGCATGTTATTGCCCATCGCCTGGCAGAACTGGGTTACACCGACACAGACTACGATTTGGAAGCGGTATACAAAAGTTTTGTCGCGCTGGCTGATCAGAAAGGCCGGGTTTTTGACTATGACCTGGAAGCACTGGTGTTTTTTGAAAACCTGCAAGAACAAAATGATTATTACAACCTGGAGTTTTTAAGCTCATCCACCCATACCGGCCATATTGCCAGTGCCACCGTCGGCTTACGCTGCGGCGATCAGGTATTTACTGAAGCCGCTACCGGCAATGGCCCGGTCGAAGCCGCGTTCAGCGCCATTGCCCGCATCAGCAAACTGCAAATCAAAATGGTTGATTTTAACTTACAGGCCAAAGGCAGTGGTGAAGATGCGCTGGGTCAGGTTGATATTATTGCCGAGCATGAAGGGCGGCGTTTTCATGGGGCGGGGCTGGCCACCGACATTGTCCGCAGCTCAGTGCTGGCGTACGTCCATGTGCTGAATATGATCCAGCGTGCCCAGACCATCGATGCCCACCGGCATGCCCGTCAAACCACGTTAAAAATTGCAGCAGGGGAACAATAATGACAACACCATCAGTTAAACACTACCGGATAGCGGTGCTGGCCGGTGACGGTATTGGCCCGGAAGTGATGCTTGAAGCTGAAAAAGTGCTGCAGGTGGTCGCAGATAAATTTCAATTTGGCCTGACCCTGACCCACGCTTTAGTGGGTGGCGCGGCCATTGATGCCTGCGGTGAACCACTGCCGGCACAAACGTTATCCGTCTGTCAGCGAAGCGATGCCATTTTGTTTGGCTCAGTTGGCGGGCCGAAGTGGAGTGGCTTAGCGCCCGATAAACAACCCGAGCGGGGCTCATTGCTGCCGCTTCGCAAAAGCTTCGATCTATTCTGTAATTTACGCCCGGGCCAGATTTATCCGGCATTTGCCGAGTTATCGCCACTGCACCCCAGGGTCAGCCGTTTAGGCATGGATGTATTATGTGTACGCGAGCTGACCGGCGGTATTTATTTTGGCGAAAAAGGCCGCGGTGCCACAGACGCTTTTGATACCCAGCGTTACAGTGTGTTTGAGATTGAACGGATTGCCAGAGTGGCTTTTGAGGCCGCGCAGAAACGCCGCAATAAAGTCACGTCGATTGATAAAGCCAATGTGCTGCAAACCAGCATTTTATGGCGTGAAACTGTTGAGCGCATCGCGAAAGATTACCCCGGCGTCACGCTTGAACATATGTATATTGATAACGCGGCGATGCAGCTTATCCGCAGCCCGCAGCAGTTTGATGTGCTGTTATGCGACAACCTGTTTGGTGATATTTTATCTGACGAAATTGCTGCCATCGCCGGCTCATTAGGCTTACTGCCCTCTGCCAGTCTAAACGCCAGCGGTTTTGGCTTATACGAACCGGCTGGTGGCAGCGCGCCCGATATTGCAGGCAAAGGTATCGCTAACCCGGTCGCCCAGATTTTAAGTGCCGCGCTGATGCTGCGTTACAGCTTTGGCGAAGAGGCGGCAGCCTGCGCTATTGAGCAGGCAGTGCAGCACTGCTTAGAACAGCATATTGTGACCCGGGATATTAACCCGGCATCAACTTACGGCACGTCAGCCGTTGGCGCAGCTATCGTCGCTACCTTACGCCAGCCAGGAGAACGTTAATGGCTAACACCTTATATCAGAAAATATATGCCAGCCATGTCGTTGGCAAGTTAAACCCCAGTACCGACTTACTGTTTGTTGACCGTCATTTAATTCATGAGGTGACGTCGCCCCAGGCCTTTTCTGGTTTGAAACTGGCAAACCGCAGCGTACGCCGGCCAGACTTAACCTTCGCCACGATGGACCATAACGTCTCCACCCAGCGCCGCAGTATCGACGCTGCCGGCGAAACCTCGCGCAAACAGCTGGAAGCACTGGCCGCCAATTGCCACGAAAACAAGATCCCGTTGCTGGATTTAACCCACCCCGATCAGGGCATTGTCCATGTTATTGGCCCGGAGCAGGGTTTAACCCAGCCCGGGATGATTATTGTTTGTGGTGATTCCCACACATCGACCCACGGCGCTTTTGGTGCATTAGCCTTTGGTATCGGCACGTCAGAGGTAGAACATGTGCTGGCGACCCAGACATTACCCCAGCAGCAGGCTAAAACGCTGAAAATTGAAATAAATGGCGA
>NZ_JAWVZF010000173.1:0-5659 GCF_033722355.1 Arsukibacterium sp.
ATAAGCACGGATTAGCATCATTGTTTCGAGCAGACGCACGCGCTCGGGCCCCGTGTCCGGGACCGGTGAACTGAATGTACTTTCCATCTGAAATTCTCTTACTGGGTTAAACTGCTGATGTTTCACGCCACAGCGCCAGCTGGCTCAGCTTGCCGGCGTTTTTGGCATAAATTCATAATACGGGGTGGTCACTTTCAGCCCCGGCGCCACCGCTTTTGGTGCTGGCTCACCGCGGGGGCCAAGCACATGAATAAACCGATAAATGGCGTTTAGATCGTCATCATTCATATCGCGTAAGCTAAACCAGGGCATCGGGGGTAACATCGGATGGCGCACCCGCTGGCGCCACTGACTTTCGGTAACACTTTGCACGTATAGCCGTAAATTGGATGGATATGAGGTTCCCCACGGCCCCAGGAAGCCCACAGCACTGCCGGTGAGCCATTGATCTTGCGGCGTAGTGCCGCCATTTTCAGGGTAGCCAGGGGTATGGCAGTCATTACATCCGGCAATTTTAATCAGGTATTGTCCCCGGTTAAATGCCGGGTCTTCAAGCTGTTGTTCGGTTGCTGCCAGAGCAGCTGAAAAAAGTATCAGACCTGCCAGGGTAACAGGCTGCGCACAAAGACGGTTTAGCATAAAACACCTCAAGCGATCAGTTGTTGGTTAACTGGCTTAAGTTTACTGACCGGCATTCAGGCTCGTTATTAAATATACCTTATGAAAATACTAAAAGTTTCTTAAATAAGCCCAGATTGTGGCAAAAGCTTGTTTTCCCGCTTGAAATTTATTGGCTTCTTTTTAGAATCCGCTGCATCAATACCCTGTTGATTGTCAGAAAGGCAAAATTCTATGTTAGCAACTTTTATAGTCCGGTTGACTGCCACCGCAGCAGCGACCCTGTTACTGCAGTCAGCTGCAATGGCAACACCGCGCTTTGAGCAACGTACCGATGTGCCGTCACAGATAGCAGGGCTTTCTGCTGAACAAACCGCCCGCTTTAATCACAAGCTGGCGCAGATTGCTGCAATGTTCGCTGATATGTCAGAGGTCAGAAGTCCGCCACAGCCACTGTGCACCCGTTTAACTGTCAGCAGCCATCAGAAGCTAGTGGCTGACAGCCTGATGGCTGAAAGCATGGCAATGGGTGGCAGCGGCGTTTCATTGCCGGCGGTAACTGACGGCACCACATGCAGCGAGCTGACCAACAATGGGATAGGTGTCTCCGTTAATTCGCTGGCGGCGGCATTTCCGCACAGCGAACGGATAAATGATGTCTTCTTTGCTTTACCTGCCGTGTCATCGCAACAACCGGGAGTCACCGTGTTACAAAACGGTAAGATATTAATTACCCGGCCCGATACGCCTTTTTATCTGCCGGTCAGCAAACACCAGTATCTTAGCTGGCTGCTTGAGCAGATGCAGCTGCAAGCAGATGAAGTGGTTGCAGAATATGATTCTGACGACATGTGGCAGCAATGGCTGACCGTGGATAAACCTGAGCTTATCGCCAGTAATAGCGAGACACTTGAGCAAATGCAGGGGCAGATCAGCGCTGAAGAATTTGCTACCCTGAAAAAGACGCTGGATCAGATGGTGATAGACACTGAAGCCGGTATCAGGCAGTTAGCTGCTTCAGCAGCTGATGTCAATCAGCAGCTGCCCCAGCTGGCGTCAGTGCACCAACAGGAACTTGCCAAAGTGCAACTGGCATTAAACCAGCTGACGATTGAACAACGCCAGCTCCCAGCCTGCCTTGACACTGAAGACCCGTTCAGTGCCGGCCCTGAGATTTGTGACAATGGCACTATGGTAATAAAAGCCAATCCGGCACTGTTCAGCAATGCGGCATCGCCTGCCGACATCCGGTTGCTATTTGTCTCTCCCGGTACCGGTTTACATATGCTGTCATTTGAGGATCCACGGCTCTATGATTTAAGAATGCGTATTTACCGTAAAGTCGATATTGAGCGACTGCGGCAATTGCTGGATTGAACGCTCCCGGCAGCCAGCCACTATCCTATTCCTTTAAAGGCACCTGTTGCAGCAGCCTGATAATCTGCTGGTTCTTACCCAGCCGGGCCAGATCCAGCAGATAGTCTTTTTCAATTTTCAGCATAGTTTGCCCCGCCACCAACTCTTCAACCAATTGTGCTTCGCCATTGGCAATGGCAGTTTTAAGGGCCTCAAAGTCGGCGATACTATGCTCATCTGCCGGTTGATGCCCGGTGGTGTTATCAGTAGCCATAAGTTGCTTCTCCGTGGTTGATGTCTGACGTTATCCAGGTTGCCCTCAACGCGCAGCAGACACTGCCGGCTTATCTGACCCGCGGCAGCGCTTGCCAGTTGGTGGTATAAGCCGGTGACAGCATCTCGCGTTTCATCGCCCATTGCTGCTTAGCACCCTGACTGGCAAACCAGATGGTCTTACTGTGTTTGGCGTTAAGTTTGTCCATTAGTTGCATCAGTTTCTGAGCGGCTGCACTTTGCTGGTGACTGGCGGCCGGCGGCTCAAACAGGTCGGGCTGATGTACGTCAGGGTCATAAAAGTCAGCCAGCATAACGCCAGCTTTAGCATAACAGTAGCCGTCTGCCCACAGCGCATCAAGTAACTCCATGGCCTTAGCTAAAAACAACCGGGTATCGCTGGACGGCGCTTCAAGCGTGATACTCTTAGTGGCACTGTATGGTATGTCTTTATCGCTGAAAGGGCTGGTACGCAGGAACACCGTCAGATGTCTGGCATACTGCTGCTCGTGGCGTAGTTTACTGCAGGCCCGGCTGATATATTCGCTGATGGCTTCCACCATATGTTGTTTAGCCGTTATCCGTTGCCCGAAGGAGCGGCTGGAAATAATCTGCTTTTTCGTCGCCGCTATCTGTTCCAGCTCCAGGCAGGACTCACCATTTAACTCGCGCACGGTGCGCTCAACCACCACCGAAAAGTGCTGACGGATATAGCTCGGATTAGCATCTGCCAGCTGTAGCGCGGTGTGAATACCCAGCTGCTGCAGCCGGCCAGTCAGCTTATTACCAATACCCCATACCTCACTCACCGGCAGTAACGCCAGCAATTTTCGCTGACGGACTTTACAGGTTAAATCGACCACCCCACCGGTTCCGGGCCAGGTTTTGGCGGCATGATTAGCCAGTTTAGCCAGGGTTTTACTGGACGCAATGCCAACGCATACGCTAATGCCCTGCCACTTTTGAATGCGCTGACGAATCGTCTGACCGAATGCTGTCAGGCTCTGTAATGGCTGTACCCCGGTTAAATCCAGAAAAGCTTCGTCTATGCTGTAGACTTCCAAACCGGGTGCCAGTGCGTCGAGTGTACTCATTACCCGCTGCGATATATCCGCGTAGAGCGCATAGTTAGAAGAAAATGCCAGCACACCGTGCCGGCGCATCAGCTCCCGCACCTGAAAGACCGGTACCCCCATTTTAATCCCCAGGGCTTTTGCTTCTTTAGAACGCGCTACCACGCAGCCATCGTTGTTTGACAGCACCACCACCGGGGTCGTGGTTAAGTCAGGCCGGAACAGTTTTTCACAGCTGGCGTAAAAATTATTGCAATCGACCAGCGCAAACACCGGGTTAGTTTTCTGTACCACAATATCTGCTCATTATTTCCGCTTCATTTGCCGAATCACATTCGTCACCACACCAAAGATATTCAGCTCGTCACCGTCACGCAGACATATCGGCTGATAGGCCGGGTTTCGTGGCAATAACTGCAGGCTGGGTCGGGTGGCAAGTTGTTTCACGGTAAACTCGTTGCCCACTGCTGCCACGACAATATCGCCATGTTCAGCATCGATGGCACGGTCAACCACCAGCACATCGCCGTCAAAAATACCGGCGTCTAACATCGAGTCGCCTTCTACCCGGACAAAAAAAGTCGCGCTGGGATGACGCACACACAACTCGTTTAAATCCAGAGTGCGTTCAATATAATCCTGCGCTGGCGACGGAAAGCCGGCCATTACCGGATCACTGTAAAACGGCATCCGCCGCTTCGGCCAGACATCGGCATTACCTATAAATACTGCAGCCATAGTCACTCCAAACTGTATTTTTATACAGTATATCAAGTCAAAACAAATTGGCAATCCGCTGTCTGTTGTCTGCATCACCGAAAGCGCTTGATCCAGATCAAAGTTCGGCCGTACAATAGTTTCAGAAATTTCTGAAAGTTCAGTAAGGATTGTGTATGCAAATGACACCGATGATAGAGTCTTTCGTTTGCCACTTTGGAGAAATGGGTAGCCGCTGGGGTTTTAACCGCACTGTCGGCCAGATTTACGCCCTACTGGTGGTCAGTGAGCAACCCATTTGCGCCAATGAAATCGCGGAGTTACTGGGTATTTCCCGGGGCAATGTCAGCATGGGCTTAAAAGAGTTGAGCAGCTGGCAGCTCGTGCAGGTGCAACATAAAGCGGGCGATCGCAAAGAGTATTACTTTTGCCGCGGTAGTATCTGGGATATGGCCAATAAAGTCTTTGAAGAGCGGCGCAAGCGCGAAATGGACCCGACGCTGTCGTTGCTGCGCGACATTATGATGGACGAAGCCGCGAACCAGGATGAAGCCTACGCCCAGCAACGGATCATCGAAATTCACGATTTGCTGGAAAACATTACTGAATGGACTCAAAGCTTACAGTCGCTGTCACCGGAAAAGCTCAATACCCTGATGAAGCTGGGTTCCGGTGTGGGCAAAGTACTGGAATTTACTGATAAATTCCGCCCGAAAAAAGATGCTTAGCCGGTATTGGCAGTGAGGTAGTGATGTTAGACACATTAATTTTGTCCCGCATTCAGTTTGCGGCCAATATCAGTTTTCATATTCTGTTTCCCACTATCACCATTGCGCTTGGCTGGTTACTGTTCTATTTCAAACTGCGGTTTGATCTGTCACAGCACCCGGTCTGGATGCGGGCCTATCGTTTCTGGGTAAAGGTATTTGCCCTGACTTTTGCACTGGGCGTCGTCAGCGGCATTACCATGTCATTTCAGTTCGGCACTAACTGGCCGGGCTTTATGGAAAGCATCGGCAACATTGCCGGGCCACTGCTGGCCTATGAAATTCTGACTGCGTTTTTCCTTGAAGCCACCATGCTCGGCATAATGTTATTTGGCTTTCATAAAGTACCGCGCTGGGTACACACCCTGGCAACCTTTCTGGTGGCGCTGGGTACGACCTTCTCGGCGTTCTGGATTCTGGTATTGAACTCCTGGATGCAAACGCCCGCCGGCTTTGAAATGATTGACGGCGTAGCGCACGCTACCGACTGGTTCGCTATCATTTTTAACCCGTCATTTCCGTATCGCTTTAGCCATATGCTGCTGGCCTCGGGCCTGACCGTCTGCTTTCTGGTGGCCGGGATTTCCGCCTACCGGATTTTGCAGGGGGACAATAAAAAAGCACCAAAACTCACCCTGAGAACCGCCCTGCTAAGTGCTGCTGTGCTGGTGCCGGTTCAGATAATCATCGGCGATTTACATGGTTTAAATACGTTTGAGCATCAACCCCAGAAAATTGCCGCCATGGAAGGGATATGGCACACCGAACGGGGTGCACCGCTGGTGTTATTTGCTATTCCCGATGAAGAAACGCAGCAAAACCGCTTTGCCATTGAAATTCCGAAACTGGCCAGCC
>NZ_JAWVZF010000174.1:0-5613 GCF_033722355.1 Arsukibacterium sp.
ACGTTGGCTATGTTATTTGCCGTCGTATCCAGATCTTTCTGGGCAGCAGCCAGGCCGCTTAATGCTATTTGAAAACTCATAAATCACCTCACCTTAAACGGTTGCTCAACCGTAGGAAACTTCCAGAACATCAGTTAATTTCACTGCTCCTAATCCAACCAGATTAAGAGTAATTCCTTTGCCATTGCCAGCCAGGCTGACACTGGACACTGGGGTAAACACATTGACCGGTATCGACTCATTGCTGCCGGCAAAGCTGGCTTCAACTTTAATTTTGTAAACACCAGGGGGCATTGCCTCACCATTGGCATTTGTGCCATCCCAGACAAATTCGTTTTTACCCATCGCCGGATTACTTACATCAAAATTCGTTACCAGCTCACCATTGGCTTTCTCTATCCGAACCCGCATGTTGTCAGCGGGCCGGTCCAGGTTAATATGACCGCGGGACAGCGTTTCACCGGTAAATACTATTTCGTCTGACTGAGTAAGCACAGTCCGGCCGACCAGAGAGGAGGCCTGCAATGCCTGATTAGATGTCATACTCTCAGACAGCCCTTTGAAACTTTCATTAAGCGAGCCAATACCGTCTGCCATGGTGAAATTGGTCATCTGCGCAATCATCTGATCATTTTCTACCGGTTTGGTCGGGTCCTGATAAGCCAGTTGCTGAGTTAACAATGCAAAAAAATCAGACTGAGTCAGTGCGCCGTTATTTTTATCCGGCACTTTTTTGCCGTTATCCCAGTACATGCCATCCAGTGCCTGGTTTGTGTTAATAGTACTCATCCGCTATTCCTTATTAACTCTGGCCCATTCGCAGGGTACGCATAATCATTTGCTTGGCCGCATCGGCTGTCTGCACGTTCGTTTCGTAAGAGCGGGAGGCAGAAATCATATTGGCCATCTCTTCCATAATGTTGACATTGGGCTTATAGATGTAACCATTTTCATCGGCTAAAGGATGATTGGGCGCATACTCGACATTAAGTGGCGCATCAGACTCGACAATACCCAATACCTTAACCCCGGCACTGTCACCCTGCTGACGCCGGGCTTCAGAAAGCTCAGCAGCAAATACCGGGTGACGCCCACGATAGGTTTCATCAACACTACTGCTCACGCTGTTAGCATTAGCAATATTACTGGCTGTGGTATTCATTCTTACTGACTGCGCAGTCATACCACTGCCAGCAATATCAAAGACTTTTGAAATACTCATAATTATTGCCCTGTACCTGTTAGCGCTTTTTTCAAACCTGAAATCCGGCTGTTAAGGAAAGTTAAACTTGCCTGATATTCCAGGTTATTCTGCATAACTGCGTTACGTTCGCGATGAATATCCACACTGTTGCCATCGCCGGTATCAGGCTGATCAGGCTGGCGGAATAAGGTGTCTTTAGCCATCGTCGAGGCGATATGGAAGTGTTGCTCGTGAGTGCGACTGGCGCTATGCCCCTGACGTGACTTCGCTAATTGCAAGGCTTGCTGAAAGTCAACATCTTTGGCTTTGTAACCCGGCGTGTCGGCATTAGCGATATTTTCGGCCAGCACTTCAGAGCGTTTCTCGCGAATTAATAATGCATGGGGATGCATACCAAATGCTTTTTCAAAACTGATTGCCATTTTTTTGCCACCTCTTCGGAACTATGGCAAACCAAATGCAAAACACAGGCCAGTTTTTCAGCAGCGGCGGTTAAACTTTTTTACGGTAGATAATGCCGGGATTACAGCGCAGCATTTCAAAATCAGTATTGACGCTGGAAATAGATTCCGACGCGCCAAGAAACAAGTAGCCCCGGGGGTTTAATGACTGAGCAAACTGTTTAATGATTTTTGCTTTTACATCAGGAGAAAAATAAATAAGTACATTGCGACAAAATATGACATCGAATTTACCCAGCAAAGTGTAGCTGTCCAGCAGGTTCAAATGGCGGAAGCTAACATTTTTCCGGACAAAATCTTTTACCCGCATCATGCCATTACCGCTGTCTTCAAAAAAACGGCTGCGCCGCTCTGGCGATAAGCCTCTGGACAGGGCCAGCGCATCATATTCAGCCCGCTGACAGTGTTCGAGCATAGTATTGGAAATATCAGTGCCCAGAATATTTAACCCCAGGCTAAATGCGCCCGGGCGGCTTTGCTGATACTCAAGCCCGGTCATGGCAATAGAATAGGGTTCCTGCCCAGACGAGCTGGCCGCCGACCAGATTTTCAGCGTGCGGCAACTTTTTTCCAGTTCAGGCAAAATTTGTTTCTTCAGTAACTCATAGGGATAGGTATCACGAAACCACAATGTTTCATTCGTGGTCATCGCATCAATAACCGCAGAGCGTAACTGACGCTCAAAGGGACTTAGGGTTTTACTGACTAATTCAGATAAGGTGTCGATGCTAAACCGCTGCATTAACGGTCCAAGCCGGCTTTTTACCAGATACTGTTTGTTATCGCCAAGGACAATGCCACACTGCTGCTCGAGAAAATCCCGAAACAGTTTATATTCGCCTTCCTGTAGCTCTTTATTGGTCACTACTTACCCTTAGCGCTTATTCTGCATGCAGCCACTTTTGTACCGACTCAGCCAGTTCATCCGGGTTAAATTTTGCAATAAAGTCGTCAGCACCTACTTTTTTAACCATTTGCTGATTGAACACGCCGCTTAACGAGGTATGCAAAATAACATGCAGGTTTTTCAATTGCGGATCAAGCCTTATCTCGGCAGTCAGGGTATAACCATCCATCTCGGGCATTTCAATGTCTGAAATCAGCAGTCCCACTTTTTCGGTTACAGAGCTATGACAGGTTTTGGCAACCTGTTGCAGGTAAGTCAGCGCCTCGCGGCCATTATTCACCAGATGCATTTTCACGCCCAACCCATCCAGCGCTCTTTTTACCTGATTACGGGCTACGGTGGAGTCATCTGCGATCAAAATCAGCCGGTCTCCCAAATCGCTGTTAATGGTGGCGGTATCGACCCGGTCGCTGATTGTTGTTGGCGATGGCGAAATTTCTTCCAGTATTTTCTCAACATCCAGGATCTCCACCAGCTGCTTGTCAATTTCGGTTACGGCTGTCAGGTAACTTTGCTTACCGGCCGCACCTTTGGGTGGCGGCATAATGGCCTCCCAGTTAATATTGATGATACGTTCAACAGAACTGACCAGAAAGCCCTGCACTGAGCGGTTATACTCGGCGATAATAATAAAAGCCGTAGCCAAATCATCAATCGGTTTACCCCCCGTTGCCAGGCTAAGATCGATAACTGAAATTGTCTGGCCCCTAATGTGAGCAATACCACGCACAAATTTATTGCGACGGGGAATTGCCGTTAACGTCGGACATTGTAATACTTCACGTACTTTAAATACGTTAATACCATAGCGCTGCTGGCCGGTCAGTTTAAACAGCAGTAACTCCAGGCGGTTCTGACCGACGAGTTGCGTACGCTGATTGACAGAATCTAATATACTGGCCATTTGCCACTCCTGATACAACATATTGGCGCTAATATTGCAGCAACGTCGGTAGCGGTAACTAATTGACGCAGCCTGAAGTAAGTTGTCGCGGGCCGCTAACCTTTAACCCGGGCTGGCCCCCCCGACAATAATTAAACTTATTACACCGGCAATAGTATAACTGTTAGCCCCTAAAGCATAGCTGAAACCATATGAACAAGTACGATAAATTTTATCCGGTATTCGTTATCTTATTATTTTTTCTCAGTAATCTGAGCTTGGCAGCCCAAGCTGATACCCGGCAGTACAGTCCGGAACAGCTAACCGACATGACTGAAATATGGCTTAAACAAGAGCTGAACATAACTCTGGATAGCAACATTAAAATAGAAGTGGTGCCGCTGGACAGCCGGATTGGAGATAAAATATGTACTGAAGCGCCTGAGTTCAGCCAACCGCAAAATAGCAATTCCCGCCAGTTTACCGTTAATATCAGCTGCAGCCAGCCGGGGTCATGGCAGCTATATCTGCCGGTCAAAGTCACCGAAATGGTCGAAACCGTCACAGTCCGCCAAAATATTGCTACAGGTACGGTGATAACAGCCGATATGTTACAGAAGGAAGCGAAAGAGCGCCGGTTTGTCCGTGGCAATCTGGTCAGTGATCCTCGTCAGATTGTTGGCGCGCGGAGCAAAAGATCACTCAGTAATGGTCAGCTGATTACAATGCAGGATCTTTGCCTTGTCTGTCGCGGGGATGTTGTTACAATACTGGTTGATAACAGCGGCCTTAGTGTGTCTGCCAGCGGTATTGCTGAACAGGATGGCACCCTCGGTGATACAATAACGGTCCAGAATCAGCAATCTGGCCGGAAAATTCAAACGGAAGTTGTAGCTGTTAATCAGGTAAGAGTGAAATTTTAAAAAATAAATTAAAGTTTTTTAAAGCTCGGCCGTTAACCTGAACATAGGGAACTGGTTTAAGGTAAAGAGGTTCTATCATGGCAATAAATATCAATAACCTGCAGAATACATCTCAGGTAAAAAATGACAAAGCTGATCAAAGTGTTCAGCGGCAGCAAACCGCTGTCCAGCAGAACGCAACGCAACAGGCAACCTTACAAGGGGCAGCCCAGCGGCAGGACTCAGTATCAATAACCCCTCAGGCTAAGCAATTTAATAAGCTGCAGGAAAAAGCCAATGCTGCCAGTGGTATTGATCAGGAAAAGGTTGATAAAATTAAGCAGGCGATTGCTGAAGGCAAGTACAAGGTTAATGTTGAACAGCTTGCCCGGCGAATTATGCAATTCGAAGGTGATCTGTTCAATAAAGAATGATGAACAGCCAATTTGAACCTCTGAACTCTCTGCTCCAACAACAGCAAGCGCAGCTGGAAGCGCTGCTGTTGTTATTGCGGCAAGAACTTGCCGCCCTCGCCTCCCGCGACATCGATAAACTCAACACTAATACATCAGAAAAACAACAGGTCCTCGCCGAAATTCAGGCAACCGATCATAGTATTGCTACCAATACACTGCTGCAAACTGCCAAACAGCAACCGTGGTTTAAACAACGGGTGGCGGTATTAGAACAGTTGCTTGCAGACTGCAAACAGCATAACGAAGTCAATCAGCAAACGCTGGAGCAAAGCCAGCTAACATTACAACGCCTGAAAACAGAATTGCTGTCTAGCAGAGGAAAATCGGGTTTAACCTATACCAACAAAGGCAAGCCTACCGTTGATAATATAGGTAAAGGCATTAAAGCCTGAATTAACTCCAGGGTTATCATGCCTGCGCTGGTTTACTGTTCACACTTAATAGTAATGGATACTTTTTATTTTCTGGCTTGGATAAATATTCTGATACAAGTGATATACCTGCTCAAAATCCAGTTCCAGCTCGGTGACATAGGCATCGTCCAGCGCATAGGTTTTAACCACTCTGGCGCCGCGTATCACTCCTTGCACCGAGCTGCCAAACTGATCGTTCCCCGCCACCATCGCTCTGACACTATTACTACTGTCAATTCTTTGACCATATACCTGCTCCGCGAGCTCGCGATAGGCTTCCAGTTTTGACGCCCGCATTGCCAGTAACATTTTCTGGCTATCAGACTGACCAGGTTGCAGTGAAATCGGTGCCATACCAACAGCATGC
>NZ_JAWVZF010000175.1:0-5599 GCF_033722355.1 Arsukibacterium sp.
AGCAGCGGTTTTCAGGAAAACGTTTATGCGAAGTCAGATATTCCAATGTTAGAGCCCGAACATCTTAGTGCCGACTTCTGGCTGGCAAAAGTCACCGATGCAGATCGGCTATTGTTAACCGAGGCGCAAATCAGCACGGCAAATAATGATACCTTCGCCAGGCAGAGTGAGATGACCAGGCTGGCAGAGCTGCCACCAAGCTTAACGGCAGCTGCATTGACAGCAATGATCAGTAAAGCTAGTGCATCGGCAGACCAGCTGCGCTTTTATGGTAATGGCCAGGCAGTAACCGCAGCAAATTGGCAGAGCTACCGGCAAAACCTGAATACTGAGGCGGTGCATGCGGTTAACCCGGTCCGCTTTGGCCTGGTGGTAAAGCGGACAGATTTGCGCAGCATGCCAACCGAAGACAGGGTGCACAATCAACAGATGGCACTGGATTTAGACCGCTTTCAGGAGACCGCGCTGTTCCCGGGAGAGCCGGTAGCGGTATTGCATTTAAGTCGCGATAACCACTGGCTGCTGGTGCAGAATTATCACTATACCGGTTGGGTAAAGGCGGTCGATGTGGCCATTGGCAGCCGGCAACAGGTACTTCAGTACAGTGAACAAACACCGTTTTTGCTGGTAACCGGCGCAAGGGCTTACACCAGCTATACCCCGACGCTACCGGCCATTTCACAATTGCTGCTGGATATGGGAACCCGGCTGCCGCTGTTAACTACGGATGACACCGGCCATAATGTGCATGGCCAGAACCCGCATGCCAGTTATATTGTAAAGCTGCCACTGCGAAATGCTGATGGCAGCCTGGCGTTTACGCCGGCACTGATTGCCCGCCAGCAGGATGTCAGGGTCGGTTACCTGCCTTATACCACGGCAAACGTTCTGAAGCAGGCCTTTAAGTTTCTCGGTGATCGTTATGGCTGGGGTCATGACTATGACAGCCGGGACTGCACCGGTTTTATTATCGAAATTTACCGCAGCTTTGGCTTTTTAAAGCCACGTAACTCCGGTCAGCAGGGCGAGGGCAGCTATGGCCGCAATATCCGCTTCAGCGGCCAGAGTAGTCACTCCGACAAACTGGATGCCATTAGCCAGGCAGAGCCGGGCGATCTGATTTATCGTCCCGGTCATGTCATGCTCTACCTGGGTAGCGATAACGGTGAGCCATTTATCATTCATTCCGTGCATGATCTGGCCTATTTTGCTGATAGCAGCGTTAATGGTAACACCGTTGCGAGCAGCGGCGGTGCAACAGCGGCGCCGCCGCTTTATCAGGGCATATTAAATGGGGTGGCGGTAACGCCGTTAACCCCACTGCGGCTTTCAGCCGACAGCAGTTATCTGGATAAAATATACGCGATTAAATCGTTGCGTTAACCGAGGCACCTATGAAAATTACCGACATCCGGCTGGGCATGCTGACCATACCACTGAAAACCCCGTTTAAAACGGCGCTGCGCACGGTGCAGCAAATCGAAGATATCGTGGTAATGATTGAAACCGACACCGGCCACATTGGTTACGGTGAAGCCCCGGCCACTGCCGTGATTACCGGAGATATTCATGGCTCAATCATTGATGCGATAAAAAGCGTGTTAAAGCCCAAGCTGGTTGGCCAGCAGATTGCCGATTTAAACCATATTATCCGGCTTATTCAGGGCGCTATTATGAAAAACTACAGTGCCAAAGCCGCAGTCGAAATGGCAGTGTATGATTTATTTGCCCAGTTATATCAGGCGCCGCTGTATAAAATTCTCGGTGGTGGCGTACCAAAAATAACCACTGATATTACCATCAGTGTCGACTATATCGATAAAATGGTAGCCGATTCACTCAGTGCCATCGACCGCGGTTTTGAAACCCTGAAAGTAAAAGTAGGCAAAGATATCGGCGTGGATATTGAGCGGGTTAAAGCCATTTATGCGGCAGTGGCCGGTAAAGCCTTAATCCGGCTTGATGCCAATCAGGGCTGGACTGCTAAAGAAGCGGTCTATGCATTGCGGAAACTGGAGGATGCCGGCGTCAGGCTGGAGCTGGTGGAGCAGCCGGTGAAAGCTTACGATCTTGAAGGCTTAAAATATATTACCGAGCGGGTGCATACCCCGGTGATGGCTGATGAAAGCAGTTTCGGGCCGCGCGAAGTTATCGAGCTGATTAAAATGCGGGCGGCCGATATTATCAATATTAAACTGATGAAAACCGGCGGCATTGCCAATGCGATTAAAATTGCTGATATTTGCTCATTTTATGATATGCAGTGCATGATAGGCTGCATGCTGGAGGGTAGCATCAGTGTCGCCGCTGCGGTGCATGTGGCCGTGGCCAAATCTGATGTGATTACCAAAATAGATTTAGATGGCCCGTCGCTTTGTGCTTACGATCCGGTTCGCAGCAGTGTTAATTTTAACGATGCCGATATTACGATTGGTAATGCGCCGGGGCTGGGTATCAGTGCTATCGATGATTTAGTGATGCTGGAGTGATGGTACAAACCCCGACTGTTGCCCGGACTGCTGCCCCGGGTTCAGGGTTTTTCCAGCAGGCCGAGTAGTTCGGTACTCTCAGTCAGCGCTAAATCGTTATTCTGCCACTGGCAGAGTTGTAAATACAGCATATGACACAAATGCTGCTGGGCCAGCTGCGTCAGTAGCGGGTTTAAGCGGATGTCTTCCTCGGCACTTAAGGTAAACAAGGTAATATCAGCTGCCAGACTCTGAGCATTGGTTTTATAGCTGGTCAGTGAGATAATTTTCAACTGGCGGCTTTTGGCGTAATGCTCCAGTTTCAGTAAATCATTGTTCTGACCGGAGTCGGAGACCAGCACTAACACGCTGGTATCGGTTAAACTGCGCGCCAGTTGCAACGCCAGTGCCGGATCAGCATGATGCAACGCCAGCTTGCCCAGCTGCAGCAAGCGAAATTGCATATCCGCCACGACGATGGCTGATTTGGCGAAGCCTGCCAGCAGTATTTTATCGGCTTTTTGCAGCAACCGCGCCGCCTGCAGCAGGGTTTTTTCATCGTTAATAGTCAGTAAGGTGCGCAAATGCTGCTGCAGACTGAACTGCAACTGCTCGCCAATACCCAGTAAGCTGCCGTCGTCGTTGCTCTTGTCAGCCTGATCCCGGTTCAGCGTGCTGGCCGTCACCACGGCTTCATTGATCGCCAGTTTCAGATCGGGATAACCTTTGTAGCCCAGTTTCTGGCAAAACTTCACCACACTGGACTGACTTATCCCAACGGCGTCAGCTAATTGCTGCGACGAGTAATCGCGCAGCATATGGGCATTGTCCAGAATAAACTCGGCCAGCTTGCGCTCTATAACCGACATCTGATCCAGCATGCCACGTATCTTTAGTAAACTCAGCATAGGCGGTTATCTTAAGCTCAACCGGCCCGTCAGCCGGTTATAAAAAATTAGTTATGCGATATGTAAAATTATATTGAATAATTTATTCGGCAATAGCAAGTTTTCTGCTGAAAAAGCCACCACAGGAAAAATAATTCCGGGCTGTCCGGCACTGACATTTCTGATAGCCACCACTTTTCCCCACCAAAATCATCAACTTTACCGAAGCGCCCGAATTTACTGGATCTATATCGATCAACAGACTCGGTTTTTACCTTGACATTGGTCAAAGCAGAGCCCTAAACTGTATCGTTGTGGGGATTTGTGGGTAATTGTGGATCATTTTGGAATTGTCCAATCGATTCAGACGGTGCTGTGCTGAAAAACACAGCCCGATTAACCAGGCAGATAAGTTATGTTTCGTGGCTCGTTTACACTGACATTGGATGATAAGGGACGGTTAGCGCTACCTGCGCGTTACCGGGAAATCCTGCTGTCTGAAAATCAGGGCCATCTTATTTGTACCATCGACTTACATGACCCCTGCTTATTATTGTATCCGCTGGCAGAGTGGGAAGAAATAGAAGAAAAACTGAAGTCGCTGTCCAGCTTAAATCCGCAGGAACGTCGCTTGCAACGCTTGTTGCTGGGCAATGCCACTGACTGCGATATGGATAAAAATGGCCGGATTCTGGTGCCTGCGCCGCTGCGCCAGCACGCCGGCCTTGCTAAAAACATCCGGCTGGTGGGCCAGCTGAATAAATTTGAAATCTGGGACGAGGCCGCCTGGCATGATCGCTTAACCGCTGATATTGAGCTGGAACAGGCACAGGCAGGCAACGTTGAATTATCTGAACGATTACAGGACTTTGTACTGTAAATGACAAGCCATGCTCATATCTCTGTCTTGCTGCAAGAAGCACTGGACGGACTTGCAATAAAAGCCGACGGGATATACCTGGACGGCACTTTTGGGCGTGGCGGCCACAGCAGGGAAATTCTGAACCAACTTGGCCCCAACGGCCGTTTATATGCGATTGATCGCGATCCCGCCGCCATTGCTGCTGCAGCCCCACTGCAAGCTGATGCGCGTTTTCATATCACCCATACCCCCTTTGCCGCCCTGGCAACCGTGGCTGAGCAACATCAGCTCAGTGGCAAATTAGACGGCATTTTACTGGATTTAGGCGTCTCCTCCCCGCAACTGGATGATGCCGATCGTGGTTTCAGCTTTATGCGGGACGGCCCGCTTGATATGCGGATGGACCCCGGTAGTGGTATGTCGGCAGCCCAGTGGCTGGCGACTGCCGATGTTGAAGATATCAGTTTTGTGCTGCGCGAATATGGCGAGGAAAAGTTTGCCTGGCGGATTGCTCAGGCCATAGTGGCAGCCAGGGCTCTGAGCCCGTTTACCCGCACGGCTCAGCTGGCAAAGCTGATTAGCGACACTGTGCCCAAAAGCCATAAAGAGAAAAAACACCCGGCTACCCGCAGCTTTCAGGCTATCCGCATTTATGTCAACAGTGAACTGGAGCAGGTGAGTCAGGCACTGCATGCGGCGATGGCTGTGCTCAAACCCGGCGGCCGGCTGGTGGTCATCAGTTTTCATTCACTGGAAGACCGGCTGGTGAAGCAGTTTATGCGGCGTTACTCCAAAGGCGAGCCGGTACCCCGGGGTATGCCGTTAACCGATGCGCAGCTGAATCAGGCGATTCCGCTGAAGCTGATTGGCAAGGCGCTGATGCCATCGGAAGCTGAGCTGGCGGCTAACCCACGGGCGCGAAGTGCTGTGCTGCGGATTGCCGAAAAGCAGGCCGGTGTGGAGCAACCCGTATGAGCCAGATCCAGCTTGAACGATTAATCAGTCAGGACTGGCGGCAGCATAAGCTGGCTGGGGTGTTGTTGCTGGCCTGTATTGCGTCAGCGCTGGCGGTGGTTTATCTGGCGCATTTAAACCGCCAGCTGACTATTGCTCAGGACACCTATTATCAGCAGCGCGATCAGCTTGATACCCAGTGGCGCAATTTGCTGCTGGAGCAACGCTCGCTGGCTGAGCATAGCCGGGTCGAAGATATCGCCAGGCGGCGCTTGAATATGCAGCGTCCCAGTGGCGAGCGCGAAATTATGGTGAGGCAGCAATGACAGCTAAACCAGCAAAAAGCCAGGCAAAAGCCCGTCAGTATCCGTCAGTTATCAGCTGGCGTTTTGCGTTTGTTATGGTCATGCTGATCTCGGTATTTGTGG
>NZ_JAWVZF010000176.1:0-5483 GCF_033722355.1 Arsukibacterium sp.
AGATCCAAAACATTGAGTAAATAAAGTGCCAGCAGCAAGTTGTCACGGGCCAAAAGAGCTTAAAGGGTAAGTATCACGAAAGACCCAAGCCCGACGCTCTGGCCGCCTGGAAAGGTTGCCTCTGAGCGCTTATGAACGTAATACGCGGGCACTGCGTTTTTTAAGTTTGCTTTTTAATGTAGTAACCAATAGTACCGCACCGCTGCACCACATCAGAAACAGCAGAATGCCGGCAGGCAAAAACAGCCAGAGCTTGGCAGACTCTGCAAACCAGCTGCCATCATGGATCGATTCAATGATGTCGGAACGGCGGTATGCGACATGCAGAATATCACCTGTTCGGGCATCAATTTGCGCTTCCCAGCGGTTGCTGGCGACGACTTTCATAATGCCTTTGTCGGGCCGAACATCAATGCGATCAATCTGTTGCCATTCGCTCACCTCAAGTTCCGGCACAGACTGAGCAACCTGTAATATTTGTTGAAAACTAATAGCGGGCGCTGTGCTCGTGCCTGTCATTGTCGGCGGTTGCACCCAATCAAATTGCTTTTTAACTTGCAGCAGAATGCCACTGCCAAACACAATCAGTGATGGGATGATAATTGCCAGAGCAAACCATAAATGAAGCTGACGGCTAAGCTGACGTAGTTTAGGATGCACTGCTAAGACCCTTTTATAATTAAAATGAAAATGTTGCCCGGCGCTCACAAAGCATGCTGCAGCAAACAAAATATCTAAAATTGATACTCGGTACCGAACACCCACTGCTGGCCGCGGGCATATGGCGCAAGATCGTCTCGGGATGTCACATAATACGCATCAGTAATATTAGTGACATTGAGCGACAGCTGCCATGCCGGTGTCAGCGCATAGTTGTAACCGATACTAAGTACATTAACACTGTTTGTCGGCAGCTCTCCAGGTACGCTATCATCAGATGCACTGCGATGCGTCAGTGCTACAAATCCTTCACTGTTTCCTGCATACACTGACAGCGACATTCTGTGCTGTGCCGGCACAATGTCAGCAATGGGCGCACCGGTATTATCTTCACCCGTCAACCATTGGCCGCCCAGTTTCAGTTCAACATCAAAACCGACAGCAGAAAACTTATGGCTCAGCTGATAGTTCACACCGGCAATTTTTGCCCGATCAAGGTTTCTATATTGCTGCAGGCTCGGCGACAGGGTGATTTGCTCGATATAATGTTGAATGTCGTGCTGAAATACTGACAGATAAAACGCTGACGACAGCGCTTTATAATGCAGTGATACATCTACATTGTTGGCGTGCTCTGAACGTAAATCCGGATCACCTAACACCTGCCCCCTGGGTGTTTCTCCGCGGTAAAAACGCTCAGTCAGACTGGGCACCCGATAGCCATGACTTATGTAGCCTGATAGCGCCCAGGTCGGCGATAGTGCATGACGATAGCCTACAAAGGCACTAACGCCGCTTTCTTGTTCAGTACTATTGCTTAAATTACTGCTTTGCGTGGTAGACGACAACCGCGTCCCCGCCGCCAACAGGCCTGACGATAACCTTTTGCTGATATCTGCCGCGCCATAAAGCTCCCATTGCTGCGCATCCAGAATACGCTGGTCGAATACCGAAGGAGCGGCAACTGATATGGCCTCCCGCTCATCAACCTGCACACCAAGACGGGCGTCAACGCCTGTACGCCAATACATAGCCCAGTCTTCTGCTGCCGCAAGCGCCAGGGTGTTGCTGATATGCATGCCGGTATTAAGCGCTGTGCTGTTTAGCGCATTAAACCGCCGTGACGGACGGGTAATATGAGTAGTCAGTAGTCAGTTGTGAGTTATGGGCATATACCGTGGCGTTGTGCCAGTCAAAAACGATTTTTGCCAGCGTATGCTCGTTTTCCGGGTAAAGGGTAAAACGGCTTGACGGATTATCAGCACTCGCCTTGGCGACATTATTTGCCGCAGAATAAAGCAATAACGCATCGCGGAGCTTGTCGCGTTCAGATTGTTTGCGCACGACCAGACTATGTTGTTCAAACCGATCCTGGATCGGCTTTGAATTGCCATCTTTACTGTTATTCGCATGTTGATGATTAATCATCCAACTGACATTGCTGGCCGCATGTTCGCCGCTAACAAGCACTTCGCGATAGTTGTTATTGGTGCCATAGCGCAATGCCAGACCAGGTGATTGCGGTATATGCAAGGTAAAATCGATGCTACCGCCAATAGCACCGGCGCCCAGCTGAGTTGACGCGACCGCTGGATAAACCCTCGCCTGACCTACCATAGAGGGCGACAAAAACTCCGCCGCGCTGCCGGCACGGCGGTCAGTGTGGATTGGTATGCCTTCTACCAGCGTTTGCACCCGCCAGCGTGCCGATCCGCGAATGTTGACGCTTTGCAACAGCCCACCCTGCCCGCTCAGATTGACCATCGGTAAATCCTGCAGCAGTGAAGCCAGACTATCGGTACTAACGTGCGTCTGGTCGATGCTATTGGTTACCGCCAATACCTCTGTCGCGGCATGCTGCACATTGGGCGCCCGGCCCATCACTTCGATCCTCAGGATGTCTTCGACATTGTCTGCATAAACCTGTGCTGCAATAAGACAGCAGGGCATTACTAATAAGTAATAAAGAAGTCTGGGCATCGAACAGGCTATTAATTATGCAACAAGAATGGCTATGCTTAAGTCAGCAGTATAAACAAGTCAGCAGTATGCTGTATGTTTTCTGACGCATATTTCGGCTTGGCTGACGAAAAGCCGTTGAACAGCCGGTCTATTCGCTTTAATCAGGTTAATGCTAAATAAATAATTACAATTACAACCCGGGGAACCTATGAATTTTCTATCTAAAGTCGCCTTGCTCACTACCTTGTGTGTATCCAGCGGGGTCTGTCTGGCTGCAGAAGAGTCAGACGACGCGGTTTTCAGTAAAAAGACCTTTAATGCATTAGAATTTCGCAACATCGGCCCGGCATATATGTCGGGCCGTATTGCAGATATTGCCGTTGATCAAACTAACCCCTCCACCTGGTACACAGCCGTTGGTTCAGGCGGCGTATGGAAAACAACTAATTCAGGAACAACCTGGACAGCTATTTTTGACGAGGAGTCGGTTTACTCCACCGGTGATGTCACCATAGATCCAAATAACCCTAATATCATCTGGGTAGGTACTGGTGAAAACAGTGGCGGGCGGCATATCAGTTTTGGTGATGGCGTATACAAATCACTGGATGGCGGTAAGACCTGGAAAAATATGGGGCTTAAGAAATCTGAGCGGATATCAGACATTATCATTCACCCGCAAAATTCTGATATCGTATGGGTGTCAGTACAAGGTCCGTTGTGGTCAAAGGGCGGTGAGCGGGGACTGTATAAAACCGTTGATGGTGGTGAAACCTGGGCACGGGTATTAGCGCCACAGGACGAATGGACCGGCGTCACCTCATTGCTGCTTGATCCGCGAAATCCCGATAAACTTTATGCTGCGACCTGGTCACGTCAGCGCACTGTTGCAAGTTATGTTGGTACCAGCGCAGCTGCTGGCATTCACACCTCTGATGATGGCGGTAACAGCTGGACCAAACTCGAAACGGGGTTACCAGAGGGCAATATGGGTAAGATTGGTTTAGCCATTTCGCCAATGAAACCAGACGTATTATACGCAACAATCGAAACCGATAATCGCAAGGGTGGCTTTTACCGCTCTGAAAATCGCGGCGCAAGCTGGCAGCGCGTGTCAGATGAAGTCGGCGGCGGAACGGGACCCCACTACTATCAGGAAATTTTCGCCGACCCACATCAGTTTGACCGCGTTTACATTGCCAGTAATTACAGCAAAGTGTCAGACGATGGTGGCAAAACCTGGACACCTATTAATACAGAACGCAAACATGTTGATGACCATGCCATGGCGTTTCACCCGACCGATCCCGATTTTGTCCTGATGGGGTCTGATGGCGGGATTTATATGTCACATGACCGTATGGCAAAGTGGCGTTTTATTGCTAACCTGCCGCTTACCCAATTTTATAAAATTGCCGTGGACGACGCTGAACCGTTTTATACCATTTATGGGGGTACCCAGGACAACTCGACCCAGGGCGGACCTTCACGCACTAATCGCAGTGAGGGTATTAAAAATAAAGACTGGTTTTTAACCCTTGGCGGCGATGGGCATCAGCCAGCCATTGAGCCCGGTAACCCCAATATCATGTATTCCCAGTGGCAACAGGGCAACCTGGCACGGCGGGATTTAAAAACCAAAGAGAATGTGTACATTCAGCCGCAACCCCGTCCGGGTGAGCCAGCCGAGCGATATAACTGGGATGCACCGATCAATGTGTCATCCCACGATCCGAAACGGCTGTATTTTGCGTCACAACGTGTCTGGCGCTCTGATGATCGCGGCGATAGCTGGGTAGCGGTATCGGCTGACCTGACCAAAAACGGTAATCGGATGCACCTGCCTGTCATGGGCCGCACCTGGTCAGTTGAAGCCGGTTGGGATCTTTATGCAATGTCTGAGTATCACACTATTGCCAATTTTGCTGAAAGCCCGGTTGATCAGAACATTTTGTGGGCAGGTACCGATGACGGTCTGATCCAGGTAACCACAGACGGGGGCAAAAATTGGAAAAAAATTGAGCTGGACGATATAAAAGGCGTGCCTGCCACCGCCTATGTAAACGATATCCGTGCTGATTTATTCGATCCCAATACGGTTTACGTGGCATTAGATAATCACAAATACGGTGATTTTAAGCCTTACTTAATCAAATCTACTGATTTAGGTCGTAAATGGACATCACTCGCTGCCAGCCTGCCGGAGAAACACCTGGTCTGGCGTATTGTGCAAGATCATATCAACCAGGATCTGATGTTTATCGGCACAGAGTTTGGGGTATTTTTCACTGTCGATGGCGGCAAAGAATGGCTTGAACTTGACGGCGGGATACCAACAATTTCTACCCGTGATGTACAAATTCAGCGGCGTGAAAACGATTTAGTCGCCGGCACCTTTGGGCGCGGTATCTACATCCTGGATGACTATGCGCCGTTACGTGCCTTAACGCCAAAAGCATTGGAACAAGATGCCCTGCTGTTCGCGCCCAGCCGGCCGGTAAAGTGGTTCAGGCTTGATGAAAATCATGCCGACACCGATGGCGATGATCAGTATGTTGCTGAAAATCCGCCACACGGTGCAACGCTGACCTACTATCTGAAAGACAGCCTGCTGACCGACCAGGAAAAACGCCAGCAAGCCGAGAAGAAAATGGTTAAGGAACAGAAGTATCCTAAATATCCGGACTGGGAGACCATTGAAGCAGAAAATGACGCCGCCAAACCGGCTGTGTATATCGAGATCACCGATAGCCAACAGCAAGTGATCAACCGCGTTGCCGGCGACACCAAAAAAGGCCTGCATCGGATTACCTGGGATATGACCTTTGCCCCGCAAAGTGCAGTAGTAAAGGTCAGCAAGG
>NZ_JAWVZF010000177.1:0-5482 GCF_033722355.1 Arsukibacterium sp.
GTTGCCGGCTGGCCGCCAATGATAATGGCATGCTGCGCTGTCTGATTACTGCTGACGCCGAGGGTGAGTATGACTATGGCGTGACAATGGCAGGATGCCCGGAGTACGATCCGCGGATTGTAGTCCGGGCTCAGTGACACGCTTTACTGCCGTAGCATGCCACCTTGTGGCACAGCTATCAAAGGCATCAGCACATACCAGAAGATGGTTGTGCTGATGTTGATCACTGATAAGACATATCGTGCCGTCTGCGACAGTTAGTGGCTGGTAAATTTCATTGAAATATCACCCAGTACTTTACCCGCCGTTTCCGGACGTAAATGTTTAGCCAGATCGCCCAGGCTTACCACGCCAACCAGGCGTTTCTGTTTATTTACCACGGGTAAACGACGAACCTGCTGTTCACCCATATTCCGGGCCACCTCTTCGACGTCCTGATCTTCAAAGCAATACAGCAGGTCATCGGTCAGAATATCTGCTACTGTCGTGCTATCGACATTCTTACCTTTTGCCACTGCTCTAAGCACGATATCGCGGTCGGTCAGCGTACCTTTTAATTCATCATCCGCACCGGCCAGAATGAAACCAATACCTTCGCGCGCCATCTGAGCCGCTGCTTCTTTCACCGAAGTGGAAGGTTTAACCAAAACCGGCTTGGGGGTCATTACCTCTTTAATATTCATCATCATCTCCTTGTGTTATCGGTTAACAGAGAAATGAGTCAGCAACATGCATATGTTCTGCTCAAATGCATTATTAGCAGAAGCGAACATCATGCCAGCTTCGCTAAGTTGTTGCGGGCAGGCCCAATTTGTTGCCTTACTGTGAGCATAACCAGGTAAAAATTACTTATGGCAGTAAATTATTACTGGCTGTTGCGAGGTTAAATGGCAGGATGTCAAATCTGATAAGCGCTGCTGCTAGTCGACGTGAACGCCATGGCCCGACTTTTTTAACGCCTGGCCGCGCAGAACATATTCCCTGGCGCAGTTATCTAGGGTATAAGGGCGCTATGAAAATACCGAAACGTATTCAGCCGCTGGTCGATGAAGGTCTGGTGGATGAAGTTATCAGGCCACTGATGAGCGGCAAAGAAGCTGCAGTGTATATCGTCCGTTGTGGCGAGGATATTCGTTGCGCCAAAGTTTATAAAGAAGCGGACAAACGCAGCTTTAAACAAGCAGTGCTTTATCAGGAAGGTCGCAAAGGCCGCAACAGCCGCCGTACCCGTGCTATTGAAAAAGGCTCAAAGTTTGGCCGCGCCCAACAGGAACAAAGCTGGCAAAATGCCGAAGTGGATGCGTTGTTTAAGCTGGCCAGAGCGGGCGTGCGGGTGCCTCAGCCTTATGGTTGCTATGACGGCGTGTTACTGATGGAACTGGTTTGCGATGACGAGGGGATGGTTGCGCCGCGCTTAGGCGATGTCGCGATGGCTGAAGATATTGCCCTGGCAGACCATGCAACGATGATGCAATACGTGGTAATGATGCTGTGCGAAGGCCTGATTCATGGCGATTTGTCAGAGTTTAATGTACTGGTTGACGACTACGGGCCGGTTATTATTGACTTACCTCAGGTGGTAGATGCAGCGGCAAATAACAACGCCAAATGGATGCTGGAGCGCGATATTAATAATATGCGTGACTACTACGGCCAGTATGCACCACAGTTATTGCACACCAATTATGCCGGTGAAATCTGGGCGTTATATGA
Source organism: Arsukibacterium sp. (assembly GCF_033722355.1). Lineage (GTDB taxonomy): Bacteria > Pseudomonadota > Gammaproteobacteria > Enterobacterales > Alteromonadaceae > Alishewanella. Next base: position 1,714 of record NZ_JAWVZF010000177.1, read on the forward strand.
AGCCGGAGAGTTGCGGCCTGAAACAGAATTAACCGGCGAATTTATCGCTGATGAAAGCGCCGCGGATGTCGACGCCGTGCTCGAGCAAATTAAAGCGGCGTTTGCTGAAGCTGAAGCACGGAAAATCCGTGCTTCAGAACAAGACGAATAAAAGCTAATCGGCCGTTGGGTAATAAACAAAAAACAGCGTTTGAGCCCCGGGCAGCTGTGTTTGTTCCTGAGCAGACGCAGGCTGAATAAAAATATGCGGAATGCCCATTGCCCGGCCAGCATCTTTAACGTAATCAAAGCCTGCAGGGACATTTTGCATGTAGGCGACGTGGGTGGCTGCCATTGTTGAAGGCCGGTGTTCCCGGTAAGCGGGTAGTTGCTGGCGATAAAACGCTAACACGTCGGCCGGGCTTGCCGTTGTCACAAATGACGCGCCGGGTAGCGTAACATAGCGCTGCCCTGCAATTACCATTTCGCCCTGCGCGGGTATATTAATCAGTAGTTTTGCTTGTGGATACACCGGCAGCGTGACTAAAGCGTCTGAGCCCTGACTGCCGGCAATCATGCCATCGACCAGTTGCTCCATGTCAGCCACCCCACGCTGCTGCATCCGTTCGATAATCTGATCCATTTGCCGTTGTTCTGCGGCAGTCGGTTCACGCTCACCTATCCGTTCCGTTAATGCATCAAGCTCAGCCATTAACAAATCCTCTGGCTCGTCATCACCGTTATCACACGCTTGCCAGCGCTCTGCCGCCACGCCACTGTGGTTTACCATGCCCTGCTGAAGACAGGCCAGGTGCTGCGGATCGGACTCTTCAGCGGTGATATCGCCTATACCACATTCCATAAAAGTTTGCCGGTAAACATTTTTCAGCCGGGCCTCAGTTAAGCCGACACACTCCGCCAGCCTTGTCAGCTCACCGCTTTGCTGCATCATCGCCAGCAGCATATTGGCTTGATGTTCCTGCACAGCGGGATTTGCCAGTACTTTTGTTGTCAGAACGCCGCATATTAGTACAGTCGTTAACAGTGCCTTATTGATGACAGCCCCGCTATTGCCTGGTAATGAATCTGTTATTTTTTTCACCTTGCCTCTCCGTTAACAAAGTCGGTCAAAATAATAACGCTAAAATTACCTTGTGGTAAATTTATTTTCAAGGGTGCGCAGCAACCCTTTACCCAGACTTCGCCGTTCGCCGCACCGGCTCCGGTACTGCCTGCTGATTAGCGAATTTAACTAAATAGTAGCGGTTTTGTTATTTCTACCAACTTGGCTGCGGGATTAAATCTATATATTTCAATTAGATAATTTTGGCAAAGCGCTTGCAAACTGATTGGCAAGACTAACAAAAGTAAGGAAACAAAAATGAAATTCTCACAATTGGTTACGGTTACCACGTTAATTGCTGCAACGATAATGTTTGATGGTGTATACAGCAAAGCACTGGCTGATGCCCCTCACGGCAATATCGACAAAGTGATGGGAAGCGCCGTGGTAGGAAGCAATGAGCACTATGGTAATGTGTCGCTGGTTAACGGCAGTGTGAAAATGGCCAGTAACAGCAGTGCTAAAACTGTTTCGCTGGTTAATGGCAGCATTACTGTTGACGATGATGTCACCATTGATAATGCTGAAACCGTTAACGGTGCAATTGAGGCCGGTCGCAATTTCACTGTCAATGGCAACCTCAGCACAGTAAATGGAGAAATTATAACCAAAGACAATGCCCGGATCGCCGGCGATGTGGTGACGATAAACGGCGATATTACTTTTCACAATGGCCAGCTGGCGAGCAACATCAGCACGGTTAATGGTGATATTCAGCTGGCAGGCAATACTGTGGTGCAAGGTGATGTCATCTTTAAAAAGCCCGGTAACAAAAAATCGTTTTTTGGCTGGGGTAATAACAGCAAACCCAGTTTACATATCGCAGCCGATGCAGTGGTAGTGGGACAGATTATCCTTGAGCAACCGGTTGAGCTGGACTTTGCTAACCCGGCGATGCGGGCCAAAGTGGTGGAGCGGTTTTAAGGGTTAGTATCGCTATAGGGCTGACGCTGCAATAAGCGACGCGTCAGCTGATTATTCCAGTGTTGAATAATAATCTGGGCGCGAAACAGCGTCCACAGTTCGATAACTGAGACAAATACCAGCAGCATAATGGCCAGTAACCAATATGAGGTGAATAGCAGGACAACACCGGCAATAAATACCAGTAAATTAATCAGGCCGCGGCCCCACAGGCCAAGATAGAAATGATGCAAACCGGCTAAAAAGCACCAGTTTAACGTGGCATAAGTATCAGGATCCCGGAGCAATGGTTTCAGTTGCTGATAAAACGCTCTGCGCTGGGCATCGGGCAGGGCTGCAACCTGCTCGCGCAACTGTTCTTCTTCGGCGTCAACCTGTTGTTGATTCAGCACTGCTATTTGCTCCTTTTAGCGGCACCGGTTCAATGCATTTACAAAAACTGTCATGCCGGTTACAGCGTTTTATCCGCCGCCAACCCATGCCAACCCCTTTAATTGCGCCATAACGTTTGATAGCAGTATAGGTGTATGCGGAACAGCTGGGGCGAAAGTTGCATTCAATGCCAAACCAGCGCATGCCGCCGCCGGTTTTCCGATAACGGCGGATAAGCCAAAGCAGCAGGCGTTGCATCTTAGCGGCCCAGTGTCACAATCATGGCCTCGCGGGTCCAGAATAACCAGAAGCGTTTTTGTTCAATTAACTGAAATACTACCTGCCAGCCCTGCGCTGCCTGGGCATTGAGCTCAGCCTCCACCTTTTTTAATGGCAGGCCCGATGCCCCGAGGAAAATCGTGCCGCAGCCACCTTCGGCGATATAGATCATTTTGTATTCTTTAAATGCTGTCGCCATCTCTGATGTCCTGTTTAGCTGTTATCAAAATAAAACCAAGCTTCAGCGGTACGGGATAAACCGCTGCTCGCCTTGTTGCAGCTGTTGTTCTGCGTATTGCAGCTGCCTCTCCAGTTCAGGTAGCAGATTTATCAAATCAAAATGTTCGGCTTTCAGCGCTTCAATTTCATTTAATAACCGGATACGTTCATCCCGTACCAGGCCATCTGCAACCAGTAACTCAGTGTGTACGGCGATCTGCTGCTCCACGTTGCTGATTTGCCGGTGTTGCCGGTCCAGCGCAGAACGGGCATTTTTTACTGCTTGGCGAAACTCAAATAATTGCTGACCATCCCGATAGCCCAGCATAAACTCCTGCTCAAGTTCCGGCGCGCAGCTACCCTGGTAACTGGCACCGCGTGAACCGACATTAAAGCCATTTCGTCGCGTGCAAAAGTTCTCAGAACCCTGGCGATGGCCAAGGCGGTAAGCATTAAGATCGGGCGAAACCCCATGGTCTGCACAGTCCTGGCGATAGCTGGCAATAGCGGTTTCAGGTTTACCGCTGGCACCGTCTTCAAAGCCAATTGTGCGCCAGTCGGCAGTAAGGCATTGCGATTTGTCCATGGTTGCGCAGCCATTCAGGGCTGCCAATGCCAGCACTGCCAGCCCGAGTTTTTTTATCATAGCCATCTCATGATTATTGTTATTGCCGGCCGGTAAGCAGATAGCTGCGGCGCTTTTTAAACTAAGGTACACGTTATATTTACGTGTTGGCAAGTAACAAAATAATGCAGGCATTTACCCTCAACGGTATTTGTCAGATTATGCCGGCTACTTCGTTGGCATCAGGGTAATTTCTCGGACATCGCATCTTGGGTGGGCCGATATCGCAAACAGCACCGCTTCAGCAA
>NZ_JAWVZF010000178.1:0-5481 GCF_033722355.1 Arsukibacterium sp.
GATAATGCCGCTGTGAGTGGCCGGGTATAAACCCAGAACCTGGGTAATAGGATAGCCGGTAAAGGCGATAGCCGAGCCCTCGGCAGTTAATGGTGCATTGCTTACCTTTAATGCCGGTAACGGCTCTGCAATCGTTAACAAAGCTAAATCAACTTCAGGCGCAACTTTTTGTTTTTGCACCGGATGCACTTTAAACACCGTACCCTGACCTGACAAAACGACGTATTGCTCAAGTTTACTGTCATCAAGTGGGTTGGCAATTACATGATAATTGGTGACTATCCGGTTTCCCGGTTTTACCACAAAGCCACTGCCAATCAGCCTTATTCGCGGTGAGGCGGTTGGGTTTGCAATACCAATTGCGACAACAGAAGGTTTAATTTTTTTCAGCGTTTCAGTAAGTTCAGTTGTTTGGGCTGGAAAACAGAATAATAAGACGATACATAAAAGATAAATAGGCTTAACCATAGCAATCGTACTTTCCCTTTCCTTAGTGAACGTTGTCATACTAGCGTATATGTTTACAAATTGCTCTATCCGGTGCTGGAAACTTAGTAATATTGGCCCATACTGTGGCAGAGAATTAAATTTTGCTGCTTAGGGAAACAGATGCCAAAGGAAATTGTGCCGATATTATCTGGAGGTGGCACTCGTTTAGCTTGTTATATCGGCATTCTAAAAGCAATTCAGGAACAGGGACTAACGTTCAGACATCTGGTTGGGGTATCGGGTGGCAGTATTGTTGCAGCCTTGTATGCTGCGGGCTGGAGTTTAACTGAAATGCATCAGTTGGCAATGACGACTGACTTTCGCCAGTTTCGTGGCATGTCACTGGCAAAACTGGTTCGTTTAGGTGGGTTAAGTGATGGCAATGCTTTTGAAACCTGGCTTGACCAGTTACTTCAGGGGAAATGTTTTGCAGATTTGCCGACAGATTTACACGTGCTGGCTACGGATATTCAGGGTGGTGGTCCGGTCATTTTTAATCGTGAACTGACACCTGAACTTAAAGTGTCGCAGGCTATCCGGTTTTCAATGTCAATTCCGTTGTTTTTCGCGTTTAAACGTTTTAAACACCACGTGATGACTGATGGCGTTATTTTATCAGAGGATGCATTGCACCGGGACTGGTCAGGGCAGGGGGTGCCCCTGGTTTGTTTTCGTCTGAGAAGTGAGGCTGACAGCAAGCCTGTAGTTACCAGTCGGTTTTTTCCGGTACTCTCTTATCTCTATATGCTTATTCAGACTTTTATGAATGCAATCTCGCGTGAATATGTGCATGCTGAGTACTGGCATAATACGATTGTTGTTAACACCGGACAATTATCTTCGGTTAATTTTGATATGACGCTGGCGCAGAAACAATGGTTGTATGATATCGGCTATCAGACCGCTACTGACATTATGCCGGTGAAACTGGCCCAGTTATTCAGGTAACCATTAATAATCCGGCCGGCATGCGGTAAAGTGCTAATCTGACTAACCAACATTATTGGTGTTTATGCTAATGATTTTGACAAAATCATCTACACTAGACGAAGGCTGCCATACAATAATTGGCTTTTTGTTAGCTTCGTTATTTGCAGTCTGGTCCGCTAATTATTATCAGTAAATCAGTTCAGGAAATGTGTGAAGATATGGATATGGCAAACAGCTATAAGAGGGGTCTATGAGACGGCTTAAATCTCTGGCAGATAAACCCATTATTGGTGGTATGGTAAAAAAAGCCATGGCTGGGCTTGCCAGCAACGATGCAAAAACGATATCAGAACATTTTTCTAAATTTTTGCGACCTCAGATAGCGAATACCGAAGCACTCAGGCACGAAGTATACCGCTTAAGGCATCAGGTTTACTGTGAAGAACTGCACTTTGAAGATATCAAAGAGGGTTATGAAGAGTTCGATGAGTTTGATGAACGCTCCATTCACTGTTTTATCAGACATCTGAATTCAAATGCGCTGGCCGGCACAGTCCGCTTAATCACCTCTGCTAAAGATGACGAGCTGTTACCCATCGAAAAATTTTGCTCGCATGCAATCGATGATAAAGACTTTGCTCCCTGGAATTTTCCGCGGGAAACCATCTGCGAAATTTCACGGCTCGCGGTACCTGAGAATTTCCGTAAACGGGCAATCGATAAATTTAAAGGCGCGGCAACCGGTGCTTTTAATGAAAAGGAATACTCAGAAAGTGAGTTACGTTGCTTCCCTTACATTGCAATATGTTTGTATATGTCAGCGGCAGCTATGGGGTTTCATTCGAATCGTTTTCATGGCTATGTCATGATGGAGCCCCGACTGGCCCGCAGTTTAAGCTTTATTGGCATTAACTTTAAGCAGCTTGGTAACCCCATTGAATATCACGGTCAACGGGCCGCTTATTATATTAATTCTGATATGTTCAGAACCAGTATCTCTGCCGGATTTACCCGGCTGCTGCAGTCAATTGAGCGTGACTTATTTGAGCAGGACAGAGGAGATGGTGATAATCGTTTTGGTATTAACTTCAGCGGAAAACTGAGGGTAAGCTATTGAACAGGATGGCAGCAAATCAAGCTGTTGCGCTGGCTGGGTTACTTAAAGATAAACTGAGTACAGCAAGCCGGGTGCTTACATCTGATGCAGAGCTGGCTCCTTATCAGCAGAGTTGTGAAGGTCATTTTGAAAATACCCGGCTAGTTGTGAGTATCGGTCAGCAGCAGGATATTCTGACAGTGCTGCAACTGGCTTCGGATTATAAAAATACCCAATTACCGTTTTCTGTTCATCCTATCAGCACCGGCAAAAATTGGGGCTATTCCTCTGCCAGAGCGAATGACCAGCATGCGGTGATTCTTGATCTGTCCCGGTTAAATCGCATTACCTGCGATGATCAAAAACTGGGGCTGTTTACCGTTGAACCCGGTGTGACGCAGCAGGATCTGCGGCAATACCTCAATCGCCATCAGCTGAAATTTATGGTACCGGTAACGGGGGCAGGGCCTTCCTGCAGTATTTTGGGTAATGCATTGGAGCGGGGATATGGTATTACCCCCTATACCGATCACTTTGCTGCCGTTAACAGCATCAGAGGGTATCTGGCAGATGGTACTTATTTTCGCTCAGCTGTTGCAGAGCTTGATTACAGTAAAGATGATTTTATTGATAAGACTTATAAATATGGCCTCGGGCCCTATCTTGATGGCTTATGGACCCAAAGCAATCTGGCGGTAATCAGCGAGATAAGTCTCAGACTTAAAGCGGAACCTGAGGCATTCAGTGCGTTTTATTTACAGTTTGCCAATGAGCACCAGTTTGAGCAGGCGCAGCAAATCGTCTTCACTATCTTGCAGAAGCTGGAAGGCATCGTCGGTTCAGTCAATATCATGGACCAACGTCGTGTGATCGCAATGATGGCGCCTAATCCAAACGGCCCGGCCGCTCATCAGGTGATGAGTGTTCAGCAGGTTACCCGACTTGCCAAAGATTATGATATTCCAGCCTGGACGATTGCGGGTACCTTATATGGTCAGAAGTCAGTAGTAAAAGCCGCGCGGACTGAAGTTAAACGCTTTAGCGCAGGACACTGCAGTAAGATAATTTTTTCAGACAGTTTATTAATTAATATTGGCAGAAAGCTATTGCAACTTCTGCCCTCTGGCATGCTGAGTAAACAGCGTAAGATGCTGAGCTCACTTGATGGCGGCATTGAAATAATGCGGGGCTATCCCAACCAGGTTGCTTTACCCTTGGCTTACTGGCGCAATGCGCAGACTGAACCAGCAAAAAATCGGATGCTGAACCCGGCAGCGGACGGTTGCGGCTTATTGTGGTATGCCCCGCTGGTGCCGATGAGAGGCGAGGCTATGCGCCGTTTTATCGGCCATGTCAGAGCAATTTGCCCCAGATATGGAATTGAGCCGATGATCACCTTTACCAGTTTAAAGCACGACACCGTAGACAGCACTATTCCGATTGTATTTAATCTGGCAGATCCCGATGCTGTCGCCCAGGCCAGGGCCTGCCTAGATGAGCTGGTCAGTGAAGGCTTAAAACAGGGCTGGGTACCATACCGGCTTAATCTGGCACAGCAGGCCGCTTTACTGGACGCCAAGCAGCCGTTCTGGCAAATAAGTGGCAAAATTAAACAGGCACTGGATCCGGACAATATTATCAGTCCCGGCCGGTATCAGCCCGGTTATTAAAAAGTCCTGCGCCTGATTAACCGCCATAAAAAAACCTCCTTGCGGAGGTTTTTTTATCAGAAGTAAATACTTACGCTTTGCGACGACGTGATAGTGCGCCCATTCCCAGCAAGCCTAAACCTAAAATAGCCAGTGAAACCGGTTCAGGAACCGTTACTGCGTTCAAAATCACGTTATCCGGTCTGATGAAAGAACCAAACTGAGAAGTAACTTTGGCATCCGCACCATAACGTTGTGAGTCTAGATTAAAGTTACCAAAAGCTGCACCGCCTGTTGCATCCAGAAACGTACTACCCATCCCCAGAATTATTTCATTGAAAATGATTGAATTAGTTACCGGGTTGAAGGCGATAGTGGCATTGGCAATCAAACTTGAGCCAAATCCCAAATTTGGAACCAGTGATAACCATAAGTTTCCATCAGTTGCAGTGGCAGAATTATTGGTTGCAAAATCAGGGGTATTATCTACCCATAAATTGGCAAAACCGCCAGAAAATTCAAAAGCGACATCAATCACCCAACCAGTGGACGATTCAGGTGCAAAAAAACCGGTATTGGTTGGCGTTCCGGCAACAATAGAAGTTGCAGTGAAGCCTCCAAACTCAAAAGTTAACTCGCATCCCGGGCAAAAAACTGACTCGTTATTACCATTGATAGAACCAATACGTCCCCAGCCTGATAAGGTATCGCCAGGGTTGCTGATAATGCTTTGCGTAAAATAATTGGTATCCGCAGCAAAACCCAATGGATCAGCAGGGTCCCAGATTACGCCATTAATATTAATGGGTGTTGCTGATGCGGCAAAAGTAGATAATGCAAATACTGATGCGCCTAAAATACTGGTTAACTTTTTCATACTTCATTCCTTGTAGTTACTACGATAATTCGCAACTCATAATATTTATGCATTTAATATACCATAATTAGGAGTGGGTTAAGTATTTGATTTGTATTAAAATAAATCTATTGCGACAAGGTGTGAGTTTGAGATGTAAAAATAATTGACAAAAAAGCCGGGGGCGCCCGGCTTTTTACCAATTAGTGTCAGGAAAGCTGACACTGTGTTTGTCGCTTTGTTTACTGTTGCAGCTGTTGCTGCAGTGCCTTGGCCCGGTCAAGGTATTTAATATTGTCAGTTTGAACAGCTGCCAGCACCTTACGGGCTGGCTCTTGCTCGCCATTTCTGATCAAAGCCTGAACCAAATTAAGCTGCACTTCTGCATGGCCGGGCCGCACTGCCAGCGATTGTTCAAACTTTGCCTTTGCCTCGGCGGGCTTTCCCTGCTCCAGTAATAC
>NZ_JAWVZF010000179.1:0-5364 GCF_033722355.1 Arsukibacterium sp.
AACACCTGCTCTAATGCCTGCAGATTGGCATTAACATTATTATAGGCAGCGCCATCAGGGCTAAAGCCCTGTAGCGTAGTGCGAAGCTGCTGCAAACTCAGTTGAATGTCTGATGGTAATTGTTGCAGCTGTGGCTGGTCCAGTAAGGTTTGCATGCTCTGCACCAGATGTTGTGAGCTCTGCATCACCTCATTGGTCGCGGCCAGAGTTTGCTCGCCCTGAGCCAGTAGCGTTTCCACAGGTAAATTATTAATTTTATCGAGTGCCATCAGCAGCTTCTGCTCCATATTACTAAAGCCACTGCGCGCCGATGGCAGAGCCGGATAGCCGAGAGTACGGCTCAGCCGCTGCTGCTCATCAAACAATCCCTGTAAATTGCTGTCCTGGCGCCAGCCGCCGTTGATATCCAGATCGATATATAAAGCGCCGGTAATTAAATTGCCGGTTTTCAACACTGCATGCAGGCCATCTTCTATTGCTTTTTGGAGTTCGCTATCCAGTTGTTTCAAGTTTAGTTTTTCGTAAAGACGGGCAGATTCAATCCGGATCAGTACCGGGATCCCCTGCTGCAACGATACCTCAAAAGGTTTATCAATATTAAAGAAAAATGGCACAGTCGCCACGGTACCTACCCGCACACCGCGGTATTCTACCGGTGCGCCCGGTTTGAGGCCCCGGACAGACTCATCAAAAAACACCAGATATTCAATATACTGACTGTACAATCCATCCTGAATACTTTGTTTATCCGGGTACAACTGAAATTCTGTGCCGTCAGTTGCTGGTTTGCCTGCTGGCCAGCCGTCCATCAGATCAAAACTGACCCCACCGGTTAGTAAGGTGGTTGCCGAGCCAATATCGACGCTTAAACCTTCAGCTGATAAATCAAAGGCCAGACCACTGCTTAACCAGAAGCGGACATTCTCGGTGACCAGCTCATCATAAGGTTCATGAATAAACAGCTGAAAGCGGGTCCGCCGGTCTGACACGTTAAATTCACTTAACTCCACCGTGCCCACTTCATATCCCCGGTACAATACCGGGTCTCCGACGGCAAGGCCGGTAGTATCAGCTGAATTCAGCTTTACCCTGACGCCGGGCGCATCTGCTGGTGCAACCGGCGGTGAGTTTAACAATGGATAGTTCAGTTGTGTCTCACCGTTATCACCTGGCTGTAGCTCAATATAAACCCCCGACAGCAGCGTATTAAGACCGGTTACTCCGCCGCGACCTATCTGAGGTTTGACTACCCAGAACTGCGAGCCGGCATTAAGCAGTGGTGTCATATTCGGTTTCATCCGGGCCTGGATCAGCACTTTGGTAAGGTCTTCACTCAATTCAACCGATACCACCTGGCCGACATCAACGCTGCGATTTTTGATCTGGGTTTTACCGGCGACAATACCCTCTGCATCTTCAGCAATCAGCAAAAGCATGACGCCCTGGTTCTGAAAATGGCTAAACAACATCCACAGCCCGATTAACACCGCCGCTATTGGCACAACCCAGATCGGTGACCATTGCTTAATAATCCTGACATTTGCGTTAAGCGCGGCCGGCTTTGTCACATTGTTGCTCCTTCTGCATTAAGGGACTGAGGGCGCTGTACTGCAGGGGGGGTTTGGTTATCCCACAGCAAACGCGGATCAAAACTTACAGCTGCCAACATGGTGGTAATAACGACTGCTGCAAAAAGTACTGCGCCGACGCCCGGATAGACGCTGGCCAGTAAACCAAAACGGACCAGGGCGGCCATAAATGCAACCACCAGTACATCCACCATCGACCAACGCCCAACCCAGTCGACCAGCCGATATACATTGCCACTGTATTTGCCAGCAGTCTGTCGTCGTGCACTGGCCAGGTAACATAACCAAAACATCACGACAATTTTGACGATAGGGATAACGACGCTGGCCAGAAAAATAATAATGGCAACCGGATATTCGCCATCCTGCCACATCAGAATAAAACCGCTGATAATGGTTGAATCGGTAACCTCACCAAAGGACACGGTACGCATAATCGGCAGAATATTTGCCGGTATATACAGCACACAGGCCGTGATCAGCAAAGCCAGTGTTTTTTGCAGACTTGCGGGTATCCGGGGCGTCACCCGGGTATGACAACGGCTGCACACAGCTTGCTGGATTGGCATCACTGCAGTACAACACTGACACAACTTAAGTTGCTGGTCCAGCCCGCTATAACCTGTACTGACGGTGGCAGCCGGCTGTGGGCTCGGTGCAATACTGGCCCACAGTGCATGCCTGTCCAGCACCTGAAAGGTGCGCAAATGCAATAAACAAAACAAACAGAACGCCCAGAAACTCATGCCCAGTGAAATCTCTGCTGTGGCAACCAGTTTAACAAAGCTGATCAGTAACCCCATCAGAAATATATCAACCATACTCCATGGTTTAAGCATGTAAAGGACTCTGGCCACCCAAATCCGCGCAGGTAACCGATAGCGCATGCCCAGTTTTAAATAAATAACAGCCAGCATACAAAACGCTGGCACAGCCTGAATAAACAACCAGATCAGTACCGCCAGCAATTGCTGATATTCAGTGAACAATACGGCGGAGGTATCAAAAAAATGAATTTCGCTGCGATTACCGCCAATCGCCATACTGACAAAGGGGAAAAGATTCGCCAGCACCAGCATTAATAACGCAGATGCCGCATATAAAGCAGGACGCATCACCGGGTTATGCTGGCGTGCATCCAGCTGATACTGACAACGCACGCAATGTGCCTCTTCGCCGGCAGCTAATACCGGCAAAAACTGCAATAAATCACAATGCGGACACAACACCAGTTCATTGGTGCCACTGTCATTAACCTGACTGGAACAGTGAGTTTGCTGTGCTGCTTTGCCGGCAGTAGTGTCCACAAATTACCCTTAGCTGCAGAAGGTAAAAATTGCGCAACGTTTCTGACGTCAACGTGGCGGAGTAAAAGTTACCTTATATAATCAGCAGAATATATCACTTTTCAGATAAGCCGGCGCTGAACAGCAAAGAAAATTTATTAGGCGAAAACAAAAAACCCGCCAGAGCGTTAACTTCAGCGGGTTCTTCAAATATGGCGGACGCAGGAGGATTCGAACCTCCGACCGCTCGGTTCGTAGCCGAGTACTCTATCCAGCTGAGCTATGCGTCCAGGGGGTACTGCACTTGTGAGACTATTTCAGACTCATCCAGAATTTTATAGATGGCGGACGCAGGAGGATTCGAACCTCCGACCGCTCGGTTCGTAGCCGAGTACTCTATCCAGCTGAGCTATGCGTCCAATCTATAAAAATGGCGGAGAAAGAGGGATTCGAACCCTCGATAGAGTTTCCCCTATACACCCTTAGCAGGGGTGCGCCTTCAGCCACTCGGCCATTTCTCCGCGCTGTGTTGCGGCGTGTATATTAATGTCTCAGGAAAATAAGTCAAACAATTTTTAGGACAGTAAAGTCTGTTTGCCGACCTTTTAAACAATTCGTTCAATATTTACCGGCTATTGTTTAAAACAGACAATTTGGTCACCAGCGTCCTGCCGGTTATTTTTAGTCAGCTTCGTTAAAGCCGCCACCAGAGGTATCTTTCTCAGCCTGGATCCGCATATAAATTTCTTCACGATGGACTGAGACTTCTTTCGGTGCGTTAACACCAATCCGAACCTGATTTCCTTTTACCCCTAACACAGTGACAGTGACTTCGTCACCGATCATCAGAGTCTCACCAACCCGACGGGTAAGAATTAGCATTCGCTTGCTCCTTTTCCTTGCAATTACAGTGACTTTTCACCGTTGTTTTCGATAAAACGCCGTATAATAACTCAGCAGGCCCCTGCTTGAAAAGCCAACACCTGATATTTATACAACACGCCCGTTGCCCGGCATAGTTTAGCAACTTTGCCACTTTGCCGGGCGGTTTCGCGATACAAACCGCCTTTAAAACGGTGAAACGAGACGTCTTCTGACATTACGTCATTACGCTGCCGGGCGATCAGCTATTTAACTTTTCGCTTATATGCTGCTGTGCACTGCTAAGTACAGCTGGCAATGCACTGACATCTGTTCCACCGGCCTGTGCCATGTCCGGCCGGCCGCCCCCTTTACCACCAAGCTGCTGGGCAGCCCAGGCAACCAGTTGGCCGGCATGCACCCTGGCTGTCAGTTCACTACTGACACCGGCAATTAAACTAACTTTAGCATCATTCACGGTAGCCAGCAGAATAACAGCCGGGCTCAGCTTGTTTTTCAGCTCATCGAGCATGGTTCTTAAGCTTTTCGGATCAGCCTGCTCCACTTCGCTGATTAACACATTAACACCCGCCAGCTGTTGCACCTTGCTCTCCAGCGACGACCCTGCCTGACTGGCCAGTTTTGCTTTCAGTTGTTCAAGCTCTTTTTCCTGCCCCCGGCTCTTATCCAGTGCCTGCTGGACTTTTTCAGTCAGGCTGAACACATCCCCTCTTAGCAAACCTGCTGCTTGTGCCGCCTGTTGCTCCAGTTGTTGAATATACTGCACAGCGCCATTCCCACTGACTGCTTCAATCCGCCGTACACCTGAAGCAATACCGGCTTCGGTGACAATTTTAAATAAACCAATATCACCGGTACGGCTGACATGCGTCCCGCCGCACAGCTCAATCGAAAAGTCACCCATCGACAGCACCCGGACTTCTTCATCGTATTTTTCGCCGAACAAGGCCATTGCTCCCGCCGCTTTCGCCTGCTCTACCGGCATCAACCGGGTTTGCAGCGGATGATTGAGCTGAATTTGCTGATTTACCAGCAGTTCGATATTACGTAGTTCAGCCGGGGTGACCGCTTCAAAATGGCTGAAATCAAAACGTAAGCGCTCAGGCCCAACCAGAGAGCCTTTCTGGGTAACATGTTCACCCAGTATCTGGCGCAGGGCAGCATGCAGCAGATGGGTAGCAGAATGATTCTGTTTAATGGCAGCACGTCGTTCACTGTCAATTCTGGCAGCCACTTTATCGCCGACACAAAGTTCAGCTGTCGCCGTCCCCTGATGAGCAAAGGCTTTGCCGAGTTTCACAGTATCTGACACGGTAAACTCGCCCCCTCTGGCCAGCAACAGCTTGCCGCTATCACCAATCTGACCGCCTGATTCAGCATAAAATGGCGTTTCATCCAGCACAACCAAACCACTGGCGCCTGCGGTGAGCTTATCGACTGTTTTACCGTCGCTGAAAATCTCGACGACAGTCGCATCACCAAAATCATGCTCATATCCGGTAAAAGCGGTGTGCTGATGCGAGCTTAAAGTTGCATTGTAATCTGTGCCAAAATTTGACGCCTGCTGTGCCCGTTTACGCTGAGCACTCATCGCCGCCTCAAATCCC
>NZ_JAWVZF010000180.1:0-5311 GCF_033722355.1 Arsukibacterium sp.
CGGCCTGACGGAGCGCGCCGCCCGCGCCTTACAGCAGTTTCCGGCCAGACAGACGTTACTGGGCTATTTCCGTTCGCAGGAAGGGGAGTGGGATGCTAACGGTGAGGTGTTATGGATCCTGCAACGTTATGTCGAACTTACTGGTCGCGAGCTGTCAGATGACTGGCATAGCCCGCTGAAAAAAGGTGCCCGCTGGATCATCAATAAACGGTTGTCGGATAAACTGGACGCGCCGCACGCTGGTTTATTGCCGGCTGGCTTCAGCGCAGAGCATCTGGGACCGAATGATTATTATTACTGGGATGATTTCTGGGGCGTCGCCGGCTTGCAGGCGGCTGCCAGATTATTTGCTAAAACCGATCCGGCACTTGAGCAGGAATTCTCAGCGGCGGCCACTGATTTCAGCAATGCAATTGACCGCAGCCTGCGACACTGTGCCACCAGGCTGAAGCGACCTGGCATGCCGGCGTCGCCTTACCGGCGGCTGGATGCAGGGGCTATTGGTTCGCTGGCTATCGGCTATCCGGTACAACTGTGCCAACCTGACGATCCACGGCTGTCAGATACCGTTGAATTTCTGCTTAAGCGTTGTTTTGTGCAGGATGCATTTTATCAGGATATGATTCATTCCGGCCTGAATGCTTATTTAACGCTGCATGTTGCTCAGATTTTATTACGAGCCAACGATCCCCGCTACCTGGTGTTAATGGATGCTGTCGCTGCTCTGGCCTCACCTACCGGCCAATGGCCGGAAGCGATACATCCTGGTACGGGAGGTGGCTGTATGGGCGATGGTCATCATGTCTGGGCAGCCGCTGAATGGTTATTAATGATCAGAAATTGTTTTGTCCGCGAAGAAGGTGAGCAGTTAGTACTGGCGGCAGGAGTACCGCAGCGCTGGCTTGCTGCTGACAGTGTGGTCCGCTTTGGGCCGGCGGCAACCAGTTTTGGCAGCGTTAGTCTGACAATAAGCCGTCAGCAGAATGACAATATACAACTGGAATGGCAGGCAGACTGGCATAAAGCAGAGGGGCCGCAGCTTCAGATCAGCTTACCGGGCTATCAGGCTGTTACCCGAACAGCAGCAGCGGCAACAGGAAGCGTCAGCTTAATAAAAGGGAGTAATAGCAGATGAATATTGTCATTTTTACCAATACTTACACCCCACATGTGGGTGGTGTGGCACGTTCAGTTGAGGCTTTTGTCACAGAGTATCGTAAATTGGGGCACCGGGTGCTGGTGGTGGCACCAGAGTTTGCCGGTATGCCAGAAAATGAACAGGATGTCGTGCGTATTGCTGCGATTCAGAATTTTAATGCCACCGATTTTTCTGTAGCCCTGCCGTTTCACGACAAATTAAGCCAGATCCTGGATGACTTTAAACCGGATATTATTCATTCGCAGCATCCGTTTCTGCTGGGTATGAGTGCACTGCGAACCGCACGCTACCGTAAACTGCCGTTGGTTTTCACTCACCACACCTTATACGAGCAATATACCCATTATGTGCCGGGCGACTCGCTGACGATGCAGCATTTTGCTATTGCCCTGGCAACGCGTTATGCCAACCTGTGTAATCAGGTTATTGCCCCAAGTCAGAGTATTGCCGATTTACTGCATGAACGGGGCGTCACCAGCCCGGTTACGGTGATCCCAACCGGGGTGTATCTGGAAAAGTTTGCCAATGGTGATGGCCTTGCCGTCAGACGCCGGCTGGGCATACCAGCCGACGCTACGGTTATCGGACATCTGGGGCGGCTGGCGCCGGAAAAAAATCTCGAAGTTCTGGCCCGGGCCGTTGCCCAGACGATATCTGCCCGCCCAACAAGTCACTTTCTGGTGGTAGGGGCAGGGCCCTCAGAGCCGGCTATCCGGCGTATCTTTGCTCAAGCCGGCATCAGCGAGCGGCTGCATATGGCTGGGGTGTTACAGCAACAACAGCTGACAGATGCGCTGCATGCCATGGATGTCTTTGCATTTGCCTCAGCCAGTGAAACTCAGGGCATGGTAATAACAGAAGCCATGGCGGCAGGTTTGCCGGTGGTGGCGTTTAACGCGCCAGGCGTACGGGAGGTCGTTGAAAATGATAAAAATGGCCTGTTACTGAATGAAAATACGGCGTTGGCAATGAGCACGGCGCTTGAACAACTGCTCAGGCAACCCGCCAGGCTGGCAGCGCTTGGTCAGGGTGCGCTTAAAACAGCTGATGAGTTTGCCATGTCATGTTCAGCCACCAAAGCAATACGCTGTTTTCAATCGGTGCTGGAGACGATGCCAGCCAGTCCGAAAACAGAGCGTGACTGGGAAGATGTGCTGGCGTGGATCAAAGCGGAATGGGACATTTTAAGCAGCGTTGCCGTAGCTGGCACGACCGCTGTCGGTAGCGGCTTGTTTGCAGATAATAAATTGGCTGCCGGCAAAAAATTATCTTGATGTGTGGCGGCTCATTGCGCTTTTTTAACCGTTTCATCTATTAGTTAACACTGTCCGGAGAGCGTTATGATCATTCGGGTCGAAGTCTGGTTTCGATGGTTAAGGCGAAGTCTCAGCCGCAGCCACTGGTTTACCAAGCTGCTGAGATTGCCGGTTTCAAAAGGCTCCGGTATCCGTTCCGGCCTGATTATGATCCAGATTGATGGTTTATCGCAGCCTCAGTTACAGCAGGCACTCAAGCGCGGCAAAATGCCGTTTTTACAACGTTTGCTCAAGCGGGAGCATTATAAATTACAGGCGCACTACAGCGGTTTACCGGCGACTACCCCGGCAGTCCAGGCAGAGTTGTTCTATGGCATAAAAACCGCGGTACCGGCATTTTCATTTCGCGACCACCAGAGCGGTGAGATTGTCCGGATGCTGCAACCTGATGCGGCTGCCAAGGTAGAGCAACGTCTGCAACAGCAGAGCGAGGCAGCGTTACTCAAGGGCGGCAGTGCCTATTCTGACATCTATACCGGTGGTGCAGCAGAGTCGCATTTCTGCTCGGCCACCATGGGCTGGGGAGCGGCGTTGCGGGCGGCAAACCCGTTAGTGCTGTTAGGGCTTTTTGTTAGTAATTTATACAGCGCACTGCGGATTGTTGGTTTGTTTTTTCTGGAGCTGGGGCTGGCAATCGTCGATTTTTGCCGGGGCCTGATTAAAGGCCAGGATTTTTTCAGCGAATTAAAATTCATTCCGGCGCGGGTGGCGGTATCTATTGTGCTGCGTGAGCTTTGCGTTATCGGCGGTAAAATGGATATCGCCAGAGGGCTGCCGGTAGTACATCTTAATTTGCTGGGCTACGATGAACAGTCACATCGTCGAGGGCCATCCTCGTTATTCGCTCACTGGACGCTGAAAGGTATCGATGACAGCATTGCCCGGCTATGGCGTGCCGCGCACCGTTCCCAGTGGCGCAGCTATCAGGTTTGGATTTATTCTGATCACGGTCAGGCAAAAGTCACCCCTTATCATCTGCTGCAAGGCTATCCGCTGCAACAGGCTGTCGATCAGAGCTTTGAAAAACTGACGTCCCGCAGCACTGTAAACAAACGCAAAGTCACCGCAAGTGTCCAGACCCAGCGGGCACGGTTGCTCGGTGGTAAAAACCTGCAACAGTGGTTTTCAGTGACCAATGGCCATGATCCGCTGGCCCCGGACAACGGCATCAAGGTGGCGGCGCAGGGCCCGGTCGGCCATATCTATGTCAAGGCGCCGCTACCTGACAGTGAACGCCGGTTGCTGGCGGCAGAACTGGCCACGAGCCATAAAGTGCCGCTGGTATTGACAGTTGCCGGGCCTGACAGGGTGCTGGCGGCAACGGCAGAAGGCAATTTTTATCTGCCAGATGATAAAGCTGCAATTTTCGGGGCAGATCATCCTTTTCTTGATGCCGTCAGTGAAGATACAGTGCGGTTGTGTCAGCACCCTGATGCCGGTGATCTGGTGATTATGGGCTGGCGCAAAGGGGTTAAAGCCCAGTCTTTTGCTAACGAAAATGGTGCGCATGCCGGTGCAACCCCTGCCGAAACGCATGGGTTTGCATTACTGCCTGAAGATCTGGCGCTGGCCAACACAACTTACGGTTATCTCAGGCCGTCGGATATCTATCATGCTGCGCTGCAGCAACTGGGCAGGGCCGAAACCAAACCGGCCGGTCGGGTTGCCGGCAGCACAGAGCGCTGTGATCTGCTAAGGGTAATGACCTATAACGTGCATAGCTGTATCGGTCTGGATGGTAAACTGGACGTGGGACGGATTGCCAGAGTGATTGCTCTGGCGAACCCTGACGTAGTGGTTCTGCAGGAGCTGGATGTGGGTCGTGGCCGGACTGAGGGCTTAGATCAGGCTCAGCTGATTGCCAAACAGCTGGAAATGGAGTTTCATTTTCACCCGGCAATGCATCTGGAGGAGGAAAAATATGGTGATGCGATTTTAACTCATCTGCCGTTAACTCTGGTAAAGGCCGGCGCTTTGCCCGGTCTGGCCGATAAACCAAAACTGGAACCACGTGGTGCTATCTGGGCGACAGTAGAGCTGCATGGCCAGCAGATAAATATCATCAACACTCATCTGGGGCTGCAGCCGCGGGAGCGGCTGGCGCAAATCGATGCGTTGCTCAGTGAACAATGGCTTGGTCATCCTGATTGCAAAGGGCCGGTTATTTTCTGCGGTGATTTAAATGCACAGCCCGGTTCAGAGGTATGCCGGCGGCTGGGGCTAAACCTGACTGATGCCCAGACATTGCTGGAAGGGCATCGTCCGCGGGGCACCTTTCCCAGCCGATTCGCCGCTATCCGGATTGATCATATATATGTTAGTGAAGCAGTCGAAGTGACGGCGGTCGAAATACCGGGTTCGCTGCAGGCAAAAATGGCATCGGATCATCTGCCGTTGCTGGTTGAACTGGCTATTCCCCGTCCGCCGGCAACGGCTTAAGAAACTGATTAACTAGCCGTGCCTGAGCCAGGTAGCCGCTTTTTTGGCAAAGTAGGTCAGAATACCATCTGCACCGGCCCGCTTAAACGCCAGTAATGATTCCATCACCACCGGCCGTTCTGCCAGCCAGCCGTTCTCAATAGCGGCCATATGCATAGCATATTCGCCGCTGACCTGATAGGCGAAGGTTGGCACACCAAACTCATCTTTTACCCGGCGCACAACATCCAGATAAGGCATGCCAGGCTTGACCATGATCATATCGGCGCCTTCTTCCAGATCCATCGCCACTTCATGCAGCGCTTCATTACTGTTAGCCGGATCCATCTGATAATTCTTTTTATTACCACCTTTTAAATTGCCGGCAGAGCCTACTGCATCGCGAAACGGGCCATAA
>NZ_JAWVZF010000181.1:0-5284 GCF_033722355.1 Arsukibacterium sp.
AGAAATAGCCATTAAGATGGCTATTTTACTTCCTACTAATAGCCGCTTTTGTTTTAATAGCTGCCATTACTAATTATTTTCAGAGTAAATTATGCCAGCTATCGGAATTTTCGGCGCTAACGGCCGGATGGGTCGTGCCCTTACTACAGTTGCCAATGAGCAGCAGTTGAACTTAACAGCGGCTACGGTGCGTGCCGGCTCGTCCTTAGTTGGCGTTGATGCCGGTGAGCTGGCCGGATGTGGCAAGCTGGGGCTGGCGCTCAGTGAAACCGGTGAAAGCAGTATTAACCATGCTGATATCTGGGTAGATTTCACTATGCCCGACGCCATGCTGACGCATCTTAAGCTGGCAGTAGCTGCGAAAAAAGCCATGGTAATCGGGGTAACCGGGCTAACTGATGACCAGTATCAGCAACTGCAGCAAGCCAGCGCACATATCCCGATTGTCTGGGCGCCAAATATGAGTGTCGGTGTCAACCTGCTGCTTCATCTGGTACAAACGGCAGCAAGGGTAATGGGCCAGACCGCTGATATTGAAATTATCGAAGCGCATCACCGTTATAAAAAAGACGCGCCGTCAGGCACCGCCATGGCCATTGGCAGCACCATTGCCAAAACCCTGGGGCGGGATCTGACCGAGGTGGCGGTATATGGTCGCGAAGGTATTACTGGCGAGCGGTCGCAACAAACTATTGGTTTTGCCACCGTGCGGGGCGGCGATATTATTGGCGATCACACCGCACTTTTTGCAGATTTGGGCGAAAGGCTGGAAATTAGCCATAAAGCTTCCAGCAGAAATACCTTTGCCCAAGGTGCGCTGCGTGCTGCTTTGTGGTTGCAAAATAAACAGCCCGGACTTTATTCCATGCAGCAAGTGCTGGGATTGACTGACTTAACATAAGCTTTTGAGCAACTAATCATAAAAACGCGTTAAAGCAGGTATTTTCGTAAAAATCAAAAATAGCCATAGCCAAAAGTACGCTTTTCGCCTAAAATAAGCAGGTTTGCCCGGTCACTCGCTCTGGCGAATACGGGGTTTAGAATTTTGGGTCAAAACGGGTTGTAAAACACACTAGGTTTTCGCCCGTTTTTTGCTGTTTGGAGGTTATTTTGACTAAGTCCGCCCTGCTCGTACTGGAAGACGGCACCGTATTTCACGGTACAGCCATTGGCGCTGAAGGAGTTTCTGTAGGTGAGGTGGTGTTTAACACCTCGATGACCGGGTATCAGGAAATATTAACTGATCCCTCATACGCAGAGCAGATAGTAACACTTACTTACCCACATATTGGCAACACCGGAACCAATAGTGAAGACGAGGAATCCGGTCAGGTTTGGGTTAAAGGCCTGATTATCCGTGACCTTCCTCTGTTAGCCAGTAATTTCCGTAATCAACTCTCACTTAGTCAATACCTCGCAAAACATAACATTCTTGGCATTGCCGATATCGATACCCGTAAACTGACCCGCATATTACGGGAAAAAGGCGCCCAGAACGGCTGTATTATGGCTGGTGACGCGCTCGATGAAGCCCGTGCACTGCAACTGGCCAAAGGCTTTGCCGGCCTCTCAGGCATGGATTTAGCCAAAGAGGTTTCGGTTAAATCAACATACCAGTGGACTGAAGGCAGCTGGGCACTGGGCGAAGGCCACCGGCCGGCCGCAGCAGAGAAATTTCATGTGGTCGCTTATGATTATGGTGTGAAGCACAATATCCTGCGGATGCTGGCTGACCGCGGTTGTAAACTCACCGTGGTGCCGGCACAGACGTCGGCTGCCGATGTGCTGGCGCTTAATCCCGATGGTATCTTTTTATCCAATGGCCCTGGCGATCCGGCACCATGTGATTATGCCATTGAGGCAATTAAAATCCTGTTAGAGAAGAACATCCCGCTGTTTGGTATCTGTCTGGGGCATCAGTTGCTGGCACTGGCCAGTGGTGCGAAAACCTCAAAAATGAAGTTTGGCCACCATGGCGCTAACCACCCGGTGCAGAATCTGGAGAGTAAAAAAGTCCTGATCACGTCCCAGAACCATGGTTTTGCGGTAGACGAAGCGAGCTTACCGGCCAATTTACGGGTCACTCATAAATCGCTGTTTGATGGTTCACTGCAGGGCATTCATCGCACGGACAAGCCGGCATTCAGTTTTCAGGGCCACCCTGAAGCGAGTCCCGGCCCGCATGAAGCCTCTGAGCTGTTCGACCACTTTATCACGCTGATGCAACAACATCGCGCCTGAGCAAACACGAATTACGGAGAGCGACCCCATGCCAAAACGTACCGACATTAAAAGCATTCTTATTATTGGCGCCGGCCCGATTGTAATTGGTCAGGCTTGCGAATTTGACTACTCTGGCGCCCAGGCCTGTAAAGCGCTGCGCGAAGAAGGGTACCGGGTTATTCTGGTCAACTCGAACCCGGCGACCATCATGACCGATCCGGAAATGGCTGATGCCACTTACATTGAGCCTATTCACTGGCAGGTGGTGGAAAAAATTATTGAAAAAGAACGGCCGTGTGCCGTGCTGCCGACCATGGGCGGCCAGACCGCGCTGAACTGTGCGCTGGAGCTGGAGCGCCATGGCGTGCTGGCAAAATATAACGTGGAAATGATAGGTGCAACTGCCGATGCTATTGATAAAGCAGAAGATCGCAGCCGCTTTGATAAAGCCATGCGTTCAATTGGTCTGGCGTGTCCCCGTGCCGGCTTAGCCCATTCAATGGAAGAAGCTTATCAGGTGCTGGAAGATATCGGTTTTCCCTGTATTATCCGGCCTTCTTTTACCATGGGCGGCTCTGGCGGCGGTATTGCCTATAACCGCGAAGAGTTTGAAGAAGTCTGTACCCGGGGGCTTGATTTGTCGCCCACCAAAGAGCTGCTGATAGACGAGTCGCTGATTGGTTGGAAAGAATACGAAATGGAAGTGGTTCGCGATAAAAACGATAACTGTATTATTGTTTGTGCCATTGAAAACTTCGACCCGATGGGGGTACACACCGGCGATTCCATTACGGTAGCACCGGCGCAAACCCTGACCGACAAAGAATATCAGATTATGCGGAACGCCTCGTTGGCGGTACTGCGGGAAATCGGTGTTGAAACAGGCGGTTCGAATGTGCAGTTTGGTATCAACCCGGTTGATGGCCGAATGGTTATTATTGAAATGAACCCGCGGGTATCGCGCTCTTCTGCGCTGGCCTCTAAAGCCACTGGTTTCCCTATTGCCAAAGTCGCCGCCAAGTTGGCAGTAGGCTACACCCTGGACGAACTGGCGAACGACATTACCGGTGGCAGAACACCGGCGTCATTTGAACCAAGTATCGACTATGTGGTAACGAAAGTGCCACGGTTTAACTTTGAAAAATTTGCCGGTGCCAATGACCGTTTAACCACGCAGATGAAGTCAGTCGGCGAAGTTATGGCGATTGGCCGCAATCAGCAGGAATCATTGCAAAAAGCCCTGCGGGGTCTTGAAATTGGCGTCGCCGGGCTTGATCCGATTATTGATATTAACCAGCCGGAAGCCAAAGAAAAGCTGACCCGGGAGTTGCGCGAACCAGGCTCGCACCGCATTTGGTATATTGCTGACGCGTTTCGTTTCGGTATGAGCATGGATGAAATCTTTACCCTGACTAATATCGACCGCTGGTTCCTGGTGCAGATTGAAGATTTAATTAAAGAAGAGCAGGCGCTGGCGACCGACGGCTTTGCTGCGCTGGATGAGAAGCGCCTGAAGCGCTTAAAGCGCAAAGGTTTTGCCGACAGCCGCATTGCTGCTGTACTTGGCGTCAGCGAAAACGAAGTGCGCAAGAAACGCCATAGCTATAAGCTGCACCCGGTTTACAAGCGGGTCGATACCTGTGCTGCTGAATTTGCCTCTGACACTGCTTATATGTACAGCACTTATGATGAAGAGTGCGAGGCAGCGCCAACTAATCGCGATAAAATTATGATTATTGGCGGTGGCCCGAACCGGATTGGCCAGGGTATTGAATTTGATTACTGTTGTGTCCACGCAGCGCTGGCGCTGCGCGAAGATGGTTACGAAACCATTATGGTGAACTGTAACCCGGAAACTGTATCAACTGATTATGATACCTCCGACCGTCTCTACTTCGAACCCATCACGCTGGAAGACGTGCTGGAGATTGTGCGGATTGAACAGCCTAAAGGCGTTATCGTTCAGTATGGCGGCCAGACACCGTTAAAATTGGCCCGTGCCCTGGAGGCGAATGGCGTGCCAATCATCGGCACGTCGCCCGATGCGATTGACCGCGCTGAAGATCGGGAGCGTTTTCAGCAGGCAGTTGAACGTTTGGGTTTAAAACAACCGCAAAATGCCACCGTAACCAGTGTCGAAGAAGCGTTAACGCGCGCCCACGAAATTGGCTTTCCGATGGTGGTTCGCCCCTCTTATGTCCTGGGCGGGCGGGCGATGGAAATTGTCTATGACGATCAGGACTTACGCCGTTATATGACTGAAGCGGTCAGTGTGTCAAATGACTCGCCGGTCTTGCTGGATAACTTCCTCGACGATGCGATTGAGGTGGATATTGACGCAATCTGTGATGGTAAAGAAGTGATTATCGGCGGCATTATGGAGCATATTGAGCAAGCCGGGGTACACTCGGGTGACTCTGCTTGTACCTTGCCACCACACAGCTTAAGCCCGGCCATTCAGGACAAAATGCGGGAGCAGGTTAAAAAGCTGGCGCTGGAGCTTGGTGTCGTTGGTTTAATGAACACTCAGTTTGCCGTCAAAGACAACGAAGTCTATCTGATAGAAGTGAACCCGCGGGCAGCCCGGACTGTGCCTTTCGTGTCAAAAGCGACCGGTATGGCAGTGGCCAAAGTCGGTGCCCGCTGTATGGTTGGGCAAACGCTGGCTGAACAGGGGATTACCAAAGAAATTATTCCTCCGTATTTCTCGGTCAAGGAAGTAGTGATACCGTTTAATAAGTTTCCGGGTGTCGACCCTATTCTTGGCCCGGAAATGCGTTCAACCGGGGAAGTGATGGGCATTGGTGATACCTTTGAAGAAGCTTTCGCCAAAGGTGAGTTAGGATCAGGTACCCTGATCCCTACTGGCGGGCGTGCCTTGCTTTCAGTTCGCGACAGCGATAAAGTGCGGGTAGTTGAATTGGCCAGACGGATGGTTGAAATCGGTTTTGAGCTTGACGCCACAGGCGGTACCGCCAAAGCGCTTGCTGCAGCCGGCGTACCATGCCGGACAGTCAATAAAGTATATGAGGGCCGGCCACATATCCTGGACCGGATAAAA
>NZ_JAWVZF010000182.1:0-5283 GCF_033722355.1 Arsukibacterium sp.
GACTTGTTTATGCTGCTGATTTTCTCGGAAATGATGGGGGTGCCAAACCCGGCCAGCTATTATACGCTGGAATTACAACCCCTGCTGCTGGAGCGTTTTCATGACTGGCATATTCGTATGGGTATGCCACATTCACCATTGGACAATATCAGATGTTGTTAACTGATAAGCGCTTACTGCTGATAGGGGGTAAAGGGGGCGTCGGTAAAACAACCTGCAGCGCCGCACTGGCTCTTCTGGCTGCAAGCCGTGGTAAAAAGGTCTTGCTGGTCTCGACCGATCCGGCGCACAGTTTAAGTGATGCCTTTGACCGGGTGATTGGCGATAACACAACTCGTCTCTCGCCCAATCTGGATGGATTAGAGTTAGATCCGGACCGGGAAGTCACACAGCATCTGGCCAGAGTCACCGCACAGTTAAAACGTTTCTGCCAACCACAAATGTATCAGGAAATTGAACGGCAGATGCGTTTAACCCGCCAGTCTCCGGGCGCTCAGGAAGCCGCTATGCTGGAGCGTATTGCTGACGTTATTGAACAGGGTCTGAAACATTATGATCTCATCATTTTCGATACCGCTCCAACCGGTCATACGCTACGGCTGCTCAGCCTGCCAGAGGCGATGGCGGCCTGGACCCAGGGCTTACTTAACGCCAACAAGCGCTCAGAGCAACTGGGCGAGGTGTTAACTCATTTATCGCCAAAGGCCGGCCGTGATATCAGCAACCCGTTAGCTGACCCCAGCGAGCATGCCACTGCCGGTATGGATGAGCGTAATAAAGCCATTACTGACACGTTGCTGACCCGCCAGCGCCTGCTGCAGCGAACCCGGCAGATTTTAACCGATGCCAGGCAGAGTGCGTTGTTATTTGTGCTTACCCCGGAAAAACTGCCTATCCTGGAAACAACTCGTGCCATTCAAAGTTTAGCCCGGGAAAACCTGCCGCTGGCAGGGCTGATAGTAAACCGTATTTTACCCGGTTGCGCCGATGGTGAGTTTCTGATAGCACGCCGCGAACAGGAACAACGCCACCTGGCGCAGATTGAACAGGACTTCAGCGGCTTAGCCCAATATAAAGTACCACTGCAGCCAACAGACATTCAGGGGCTTGCTGCGCTGCAACATATCGCAGACTTATTGGAACTTGCCGGCTTATAGCTGATTTTAAGCTGCAAATCAGCTAAGGTATGGTTTTTCGCAACGGGTCTCACTATTAAATGAAAAACCCTGTTTCCTTTTTTACCGTCAGCTGTTTCTGCGCCATCAGCCTGGCGCTGGCTGCTGCGCAAGCTGTGGCCTCGGACGGCAGCAATGATAAAAGCGCAGTGCTGGACAGTTATCTGCAGCGCTGCGTTGAAGTGCTTAGCGACAAAGGCTATAGCAACCCACAGATCAAAGCTGAGTGTAAATGTGAGCTCGATATCATCGACCAGCATTATGATATTTTTCAGCAAATGCTCAGTGCTGAGAAACGCGGCAACCGACAGCAAATTAATGAGTTTAAAAAGCAACTACTTAACTGCAAGATTAAACCCTGAGTCAGAGGGCTGCAGGCTAAGCCCAGAGGATACTCAGTACTATTATGCTCAATAATGCACTGATAAACAGCACCGAATATAAGGTACTGGTTAACCAGAATTTCAGCAGGGTTTTACCCCAGCCCTGCCGGTAGTAATTTTTCTGACATAACAGCAGATAAACCGGGATCCAGAAAAATACCAGTAATGCCAGCCACTCTATGCCATTTTTCAACCAGGGCCACTTAACACTGGCAGCAAGCAAAGACAAGCCCAAATAGCCGGCAAACATTTGCAGAATAAAGCTGTGGCTATGCAAAGCGACAATCAAATGTTCCATGTAGTAGCGATCGGAGCGGATATAAAGCAACTTTAGCAACAGGGCAAACAGGGGCAGCAGCAAAAACATCATCTGCGGTGCCAGACTGAAAAACTTATTTATCGCCAACTTCGGATTGTCAGTGATCTGCTTTAATTTACGGTTAAATTCCTGCTGCGCTTCATCTGACAGAAACGAGATTCGGATTGCCTGTGGCGAGGGTTGAACTGACGTGTCGGCCCGGGCCGTATCTCTGTCAATTTTGCTCATGGTCTCAGACCAGACTTCTCGGGCCTTCTTTTGTTCTTCAGCAATTTGTTGCTGAGTATTGCTATCGGCCCCCTGGATCTTAACTGACTGCTCTGGTAGCAACTGGGCATAGATTAAAAAGGCGATGATTGACGTAAATAAATATAATCGCAATGGCGGCACGTAAGGTACCCGGTGGCCGGCGACATAACGACGGCTTAAAAAACCCGGGCGAAACCATAAGGGGAAAAGTGTTTGCCAGACCCGGGTGTCCCAGTTGCTGAACTCGCCGAAAAATTCTGTTATCACCCCGCCGACATTGCGGATATAACTTTTTTTCTCCTGGCCACACTGATGGCAAAAGTCGCCATAAAGCGGGCTGTGGCAATTATCACAGGACTGCGCTGCGGTGGTTTCCATTCTAAGTTCACCTGTACGTGTCAAACATTACTGATTCTACGTTAAGCAACTGTTTTAGCAACCGTTGTCCGCACAAATATTGCGGACACTTTTATTGTCCGCGGACACTGCAGTCAATCACCCAAAAACCAATTTAGCCATAAATATCAGAAACTTAAAAATTGGCACTAAAGCTGCTATGCATAGTCGCAAGTTGACTAATAAGGGCTGAACATGATCCAGGGTACTGAACAACAAGACATCATAATGCAAAGACCGGTTAAAAGCAGACTGCGTCGCTTTGGGCCGGTTATTGCCATTGCCAGTGTGACTATCATTCTGACATTGGCATTGTTTCAGACAATGGCAGCTAATGGCGCCAGTATTGTTGTCGCACGTAATCAATTGCAGTTAGCCACTGTCATCCGGGGTGATCTGGTGCGGGATATTGCCGTACAGGGCCGGATTGTCGCGGCCAATGCGCCTACTTTGTATAGTCAGGAAACCGGTCAGGTCGAGCTGTTTAAACAACCGGGCGAAGCAGTCAGTCAGGGGGATATTGTCGCTACTATCACCAGCCCGGCGCTGCAGAATGATTTACAGCAGCAGCAAGCCGTGCTTTCCGGTATGACCTCTGAAGCAGAACGCGCCGTGCTGAGCGCCCGCGAGCAGCAACTGGATATCGAACAGGTGATGAATACCGCTCAGGTTAATTTACTTGCAGCCCGGCGCGAGCTGCAACGCGCCACTCAGTCAATTGAAATGGGCGTGATCCGGCAACTTGATTTTGATATCGCCAAAGACAACCTGACCAAAGCAGAACTGGAGTTTGACCACGCCAAACGTAAAGTGGAACTGGCCCGCGATAAACTGACTTTTGAACAAAGCTCGCGGACACAGGATATTCACCGCCAGCAACTGGTCGTTAACGAGCTGCAACGTAAAGTGGCAGCACTGAATATCACCGCGCCGGTAACCGGTCAGTTAGGTAACTGGCTGGTGGAACAGCAAAGTCATGTGCTGCCCGGCCAGGCGTTACTGACTGTTATAGATTTAAGCCAGTATGAGGCTGAGCTGGCAGTGCCAGAGAGCTATGCCCGTGACTTACAGCCCAATCAGCAGGTAGAAATTATGATCGGCAGCCAGCAACTCAATGGCGTGATCAGCTATGTCGCACCGGAAGTTCGCAATAATCAGGTTAGCGCCAGAGTACGTTTTGAGCAGGCCGATACGATGGCCCTGCGCCAGAGCCAGCGCCTGACAGCCCGGGTAATTCTGGAACACAAAGCCGATGTACTTAAAATTGCCCGTGGCGACTTTGTCAGCTCCGGTGGCGGTCGTCAGGCCTATCAGGTACTGGACAATCAGGCGGTACGTAAAAACGTTGAGCTTGGTGCGCTGTCAGTGCAGTGGGTGGAAATTCTCAGCGGCGCCACTGAAGGCGAACAATGGGTCATTTCTAATTTAAGCGACTTTAAAGATCAGAGCCGGGTTAACCTGAATTAACCGCTCAACCATGAATAATCAGCCTGGTATACACCAGATAAAATTAAGGACGAAAAATGATAACACTTACTAATTTAAGTAAAATATTCCGCACTGACCTGATTGAAACCCATGCCCTGCGTGAAGTTAACCTGCAGGTAAATGAAGGCGAGTTTGCCGCCCTGACCGGTCCGTCAGGCTCTGGAAAATCGACCCTGTTAAATATCCTGGGTACGCTGGAAAATTTTGACAGCGGCGATTACCTGCTCGATGGCAGCAGTGTTAAAGGATTATCGGATGCTGCCCTATCCAAGCTGCGCAATGAAAAGATTGGCTTCATTTTTCAAAGCTTTAACCTGATTAAAGACTTCAGTATTTACGACAATATTGAGCTGCCATTACGCTATCGTGGCTTAAAGGCTGCTGAGCGTAAAGAACGGATAGAACAGGCGCTGGAACTGGTTGGCCTGCATGCCAGGCGCGACTATCTGCCGGGCCAGTTATCCGGTGGTCAGCAACAACGGGTCGCGATTGCCCGGGCGATTGCCGGCGAGCCGCGTATTCTGTTAGCTGACGAACCGACCGGTAATCTTGATTCGTTAATGGCACGCCAGGTCATGGAGCTACTTGAGCAAATTAACCAGCGCGGCTGCACGATTCTGATGGTAACCCATGATCCGGAGCAGGCTCGCCGTGCTGGCCGCCATATCCAGATTATTGATGGTCAGTTACATGACAGTACGCTTTATCAGCCACTGGCGTTAGCGCAGGGAGCCTGACATGGATAATCTATTTCACAGCTTCGGTCTGGCGGTTCGCAATATAAAACGCGCACCTTTACCCTATTTACTCACCGTTTTAATTTTAAGTCTCGGGCTTGGCATGTTTTTCTCAAATGCCACGCTTTACTACTGGCTTAATCACGACCCCTTGCCAAATAAGAGTCACACCCTGTTTTACCCGCAGATAAATGCCACGCTGCAGCCCTGCGACAGCTGTACCGAACCCATGCGGGTACTGAGCTATCAGGATGTACAGAAACTCGGCAGTAGTGATATTCCATCGGCTCAGGCAGCTATGTTTCAGTCAGCTGGCTATGCCCGCCTGCCAGGCGATGGCACTGTGAGCCCGACCCCGGTAAAGCTGCGGGTGACCCAGCGCGATTTCTTCACGTTGTTTGATGTTCCTTTTTTACATGGTCAGCCCTGGGCAGATAATACCGCCAGGCGCGAGCTGATAATCACTAAAACCAGCGCCGAAAAATTCTTCGGCCGCAGCAACGTGGTCGGCGAAACGCTGCAACTGGGTAATGAGC
>NZ_JAWVZF010000183.1:0-5261 GCF_033722355.1 Arsukibacterium sp.
CAAACCATTAGTCAGCCTTATATTGTGGCCTATATGGCACAGGCATTAAGCATAAACGCTGATGATAAGGTGCTGGAAATTGGCACCGGTTGTGGCTACAACGCCGCTGTGTTATCTCACCTGGCCAACCAGGTATATTCAATTGAGATTATTGAATGGCTGGCTAATCTGGCAAAGAAAAACCTGCAGAAAACCAATATCAGTAACATTGAAAGTCGCTATGGCGATGGCTATGAAGGCTGGCCTGAACAGGGGCCTTTTGACGCGATTGAACTGACCGCCGCCCCGGCAAAAATACCCCAGACCCTGAAACAACAGCTGAAAATCGGCGGCCGGCTGCTGGCGCCGGTAGGCCGGCTGGAGCAGGAACTGGTGCTGCTGGAACGGGTCAGTGAAGATGACTATCAGGAAACCAGATTATTGCCGGTGCGCTTTGTGCCTATGACAGGCAAAGCCGGTAAAGCGGATAGCGACCAATGAGCCCGCAACTAACAAGCGCCCCTGCTGAACAGGCTCACGCTCTGATGCAGGGTTTTGCGAAGCGCACCGGTCTGGTTGGCGACAGCGGTGATCGGACCCGGCGTTATTTATGGACAGATGCCTTTGCTGTGCTGAATTTCCTGGCGTTGACCACGCTGGACAGTGCTTCGGATAATCCTCAGGACAATGTGCAATCATTCGGCAAGCTGGCGATGCGTACCATTAACCAGGTGCATTTTTATCTCGGCCAGTTTGCAGCAAATGACCCAAGACACGGCTGGATAAGTGGTCTTGAAGGTGATAACGGCCGCGAGCATCCGACGGTTGCGGGTCTGCGAATTGGCAAAAAAATGACGGAGCGCAAAGAAAGTGAACGCTACGATCCAGCGCTGGAATGGCAGCGGGATGGTCAGTATTATCATTACCACACCCGCTGGATTATGACGTTGCTCAAAGCCAGCCAATATTTTAACGATCAGCAACTGGCTGTCTGGGCCGCTGAACTAAGCCTTGCTGGCAGCCGGTTTATCACTGAACAGCATGGGCTGGGGCCTGCCATGTGCTGGAAGATGAGCGTCGATTTAACACGGCCACTGGTGCCGGCGATGGGGGCTCATGATCCCCTGGAGGGATTGCTTTGTGCCTTGCAAGCACATCACCAGACAGAGCAGTTCAGTCAGGAATTTTCGAGCTACATTAAAAAGTTACAGCAACTTTGCGAGCGTTCACACTGGGCCACCGATGATGCTCTGGGTATTGGCTGCTTGCTGGTGAATGTCGTGCGCGCGACTGAACTGCAGACTTATTGTCAATTGCCAGCGTCGGTTCAACCTGGGGCGTTACTCAAGGCAGCCGAGCAGGGGCTGAACACCGTTCACCACGCCTTTGCCCATAACCGGGCCGCCGGACACCGGCTGGCCTTTCGCGACTGTGGTTTGTCACTGGGGCTGCGTGTTTTGCAGGGAAACCTGGCTTTTTTAAACGAACATGACACAGCGCCACAGTTTGGCGCTGCTATCTGGCAACTTGCCGACGACATTGAGGCTTTCTGGCTGGATAAGCAGCATCAGCAGGCTGCCACCTTTAAAGATCATCTGGATATTAATGAGGTCAGTCTGGCAGCCAGTTTACTTGCCAGCGCCACGCCGCAGCTTTACGGCCGTCTGTAATATCCTGTCTGGATAACCAGGAGATTAATGATGACAGAGTCAATTATTAACACTATTAGCCAGTGTAAACACGACTTCAGCAGCACCGAAGATTTAGGCCCGCTGCTTGAAGCCATTAGAGATAAGAAAGTAGTAATGCTTGGCGAAGCGTCTCACGGTACCCATGAGTATTACCAATGGCGCGCCCGGATTTCTAAAGTATTGCTGGAGCAATACGGTTTTGATTTTATTGTGGTAGAAGGCGACTGGCCCCCCTGCTACGAGTTAAACCGGCACGTAAAGCACTATGATGATGCCATTGCTGATACCACACAGGCGCTGAAGGAATTTCAACGCTGGCCTACCTGGATGTGGGCTAACTGGGAAGTTCACGAGTTTGCGACCTGGCTGCGCGAGTTTAACCAGACACGGCAGGAAGACCAGCGCAAAGGCTTTTATGGTCTGGATGTATACAGCCTGTGGGAGTCAATGGATGCCATTATGAATTACCTACGCGACGAAGACCCTGATGCCTATGAAACCGCGAAAACGGCAATGCGGTGCTTTGAACCATATCGCGATGAGGACGGCCAGCGTTATGCTATTGCCACCCGGCTGACGCCTGAAGGCTGCAGTGATGAAGTCAGTAAGCTTTTAGCCAAAGTTCGCAGTAAAGCACCAACCTACAACCATGATCGGGAAGAAGCCTTCAGTGCCGAACAAAATGCCACCGTCAGTAAAAATGCTGAGCATTATTACCGGGCAATGGCCAACGGCAGCGAGTCGACCTGGAATTTGCGTGACAGGCATATGATGGATACGCTCGACCGGCTGATGGCGTTTCACGGCAAAAATGCCAAAGGAATTGTCTGGGCCCATAACACCCATATTGGTGATGCGTCTTTTACCGATATGGCCAATCAGGGACTGACCAATCTTGGCGAGCTGGGCCGTCAAGCGTATGGCAGCGAGCAGGTGGCGCTTGTCGGGTTTGGCAGTTACCAGGGTAACGTAACGGCGGGCAGCGCCTGGGGTGCCAGGGTTGAAAAAATGGAGCTCCCCCCCGCCCGGCAAGGCAGCTGGGAAGATTTCTGCCACCGGTCTGGTAAGCAGTTCTTTTTACACTCCAAAGACTTGCAATCTAATCCGGCGCTGGCGCGACCTATTGCCCATCGTGCTGTTGGGGTAGTATACAATCCGAGGCATGAACGCTACGGTAACTATGTGCCGACAGTGATCCCCAAGCGGTACGATCATTTTGTATTTTTCGCTGACAGCCGGGCCCTGCACCATATCGATATCAGTGACGATAGCGCTAAAATGCCTGACACTTATCCGCACGGGTTTTAGAGAGCCGATATGCTGAGTTCGCGCACTGGCGGTATTGCTGCCTGTTCACTCAACAGGCAGCTCAAGCGCTTGCCAGGCTTTGATACCTCCTAATAAATTGCGCACATCCTTAAAACCTGCCCTGAGTAAAATACTGACAGCCAAACCGGCGCGATGTCCCACACCACAGGTAACAACCACAGGCTTGGCTTTGTTCAGAGGCAGTTCGCTGAGTTTGTCAGCCAGATAGCCGACATAACAATGCACGGCCCCCGGGATATGCCCGCTGTCGAATTCATCAATTTCGCGTACGTCCAGCACTTGTGGCTTACTGTCCATGTTATCTAATGCCCGGGGAGTTATTACGCCACTGTGCACCACGCTTTGTCCGGCATCCCGCCAGCTTTCAAAGCCGCCTGCCAGCGCCCCCCTGACATTGTCCAGACCGATATTGCTTAAATGACGAACCGCAGTGTCGACATCTTCGTTACGATCTGTAACCAGACAGATAGTGCTTTCGGCATGCCCTATCCAGCCACCAAACACCGGCAGACCGCCAAGCCAGATACTGTAACTCTGTGGAATATGGCCCCCGGCGAAAGCTTCCGGCAAACGGGTATCGAAAATATCAGCCTGGCTGACGGCTTTAGCAAATTCTGCTGCGCTCAGTAAGCCAGTATCGCCATCTCGTACCGCAGGAGGCATCCCCCCTTGCAGGTTGACCTTTTCCATATGCCGGAAGTAGGGCGGTCGCGGCAGCCGTTCACTGCCTTTTTTCATAGAAAATTCTTCACGCGACAGCGTAAAGACATCATTATAGGTTTTTTCATCACCCAGGGTTGACCAGGAACGCTCAGCCATACCGCTCCCGCAGACCGAGCCCGGGCCATGGGCTGGCAGTACTAAGGCGGTATCGCCAAGCCCGGCCAGCTTATTATGCACCGCATCGTAAATACGGCCGGCATTTTCCACGGCTTTGCGCTGATCCGGTAAGTCTGACCGGCCGGTGTCACCGAAAAATAATGTATCGCCGGTAAATACCGCCCATGCGGCATCGGCATTATCATCTTTATAAACGGCATAACACATACTTTCCGGCGTATGACCCGGGGTATGTAACGCCCTGATTAACAACTGCCCCACGTAAAAGGTATCACCATCCTCCAGCCGGTAATCGCCATGGCCAAAGGTTTCGTGCTTGCCATTGTAAATGCTGGCGCCGGTGCGCCTGGCTAACCATGTTGATCCCATGACAAAATCTTCATGACGGTGAGTCTCCACAATATGGGTGATGCGGGTTGCCATGTCCCGGGCGGTATCAAGATATTGCTGAACGTGCCGGCTGGGGTCGACTAACATCGCCTGCTCACCATCTGCCAGTAACCAGGCATAATGAGCTATGCCGGGCGTTGCTATGCGTCTAAGCTCCATCGTCTTTGTCTCCTCTGATAAGGCAGTTCTATTTGCCGGCAAAGCTGATGCATAATTAGTACCCTTATCTGAAGCTGTCTGGCTGAATTTTTCAATTCACTCTGGCTGGCATGCCGTGGCGGGTGGCCGCTCAGCTGTGCTGAATCAAGCCAGTACAGCCACAATGCAGCAGGCCACCAGGACCCAGGCAGCGCCGGCAGGTTTTACCGATGACGGTAATATTTACATTTACCGGAACAATGCTACTCTTTGTCCCTGCCCCCCTGTTACCGGTGCGTGTCAGCCGTTGACTCGCGGGTGCTGCGCTGCCTGTCTTAACCTCACATAAGGAACCGCCATGAAGACAATACTGCTCTGTCTGATCGGGATAGCTGCTCTGTTATCGGCGGCACAAGCGATGCCTGACGATTTACTGATTATTCAGAAACCGATTGTATTTGATGATAAGCGTAAAGCGCTTACGCTTGAGTATATGCAACAACGCTATGGCCTGATCCAGCAGGAGCCAACCATTGTACCGAGGATGGTGGTAGTACACTGGACAGTGATCCCAACCTTTGAGCAGACATTTGCTGCGTTTAACCCGCCAGAACTACCGGCAGCCAGAGCGGGCATCCGCACCGGGGGAGCGTTAAACGTATCCAGCCAGTTTGTCATTGACCGCGACGGCACGATTTATCAGTTAATGCCGGAGACCACAATGGCACGACACACCATTGGCCTGAATTACACGGCAATAGGTATTGAAAATGTGGCCGATGGTAACGGTTTACCGATGACCGATGCACAGCTTACGGCCAATACCAGACTCATTAAATATCTGGCCCAAAAGTACCCGATAGAGTATGTACTGGGTCATAGTGAGTACCACCG
>NZ_JAWVZF010000184.1:0-5208 GCF_033722355.1 Arsukibacterium sp.
GGCGGCTAAGCCAGTTTAACGCCTGTTTTTTCAGCTCAGCGACCCCGACCACGGTTATACCTCCAGAACCCCATCATCCGCGGCGTTCACCTGCAAAGCAAATACATCATTAAATGACAGAAAAAATGCGATTTGCAGTAAAGGTGCCACCACAATTAAGCCAATGCCGAGCGTAGGCAGGGTCAGAAAAACCAGTGCCATACTAATCAGGCCGTATAACAGCAGCGCGCCAATATTGCGCCAGCAGGCAATAAAACTGGTTTGTAATACCACCAGAATACGACGCTCTTTTAAAAAATAGGCAATCGCGACGGCATAGGCAAACAGCATTAACACCAGGGTAAACAACGCCACCATTGCCAGTAGTTGCAGCAAGACTATCGTTTCCACGCCAGTTTGTGCTTCTACTGCCGCCGACATGGTGGTTTGCAACTGTTCAAACAAGGCTATCAGCGGAGTAAACATAACAAATTTAAGCGCGCCAATGGTCATCAGGATAAGCCGGCAAGAGGGCTCTGTCAGCGGTTGAAACAGCCAGTCGATGCCGACCTTCTGTTGCTGTTGCGCACCAACAATAGTTTTATAGAATCCGGCTGTTAAAAACGGCCCCAGAAATACCCAGATTAGGGTTGTTAACTGATGCTGCTGCAACAGAAAGCTGATGATGGCGGTTAAGCAAAACATTGCTATAAACAACAACGGCAAACGCCTGAACAGATGCCAGGCACCCGTCAGCCACTGCAATGAGGCGGTAGTTTTCACCCGCCTGATAATCAGTTTCAGTTGAAACGGCTTTTCCACACTTTCCCCTTGCCCACGCCTGCAGCCACTGCTGCCGTAAAAGGCCGTTATCATACTGCAAAACCAGCTAAATTAAGAGAGCTGAGATAAAACTTCAGCAACCTGGACAAAAAACCAGCAAATACCGGCATTCAGACTTGCTTTGCACCAGACGGACCGCATAATAGCAACATCAAATCTGTGAGGTTGTACTATGGAAAAGTTTGTTGAGAATCTTATTTATTCTGCCCGTTGGATTATGGCGCCTATTTATCTGGGGCTCAGCCTGGCATTGATAGCGCTGGCGATTAAGTTTTTTCAGGAAATTATTCGTATCGTTCCAATTATCTTCAGCATGAAAGAAGTTGAGCTGATTTTAGTGGTGTTATCGTTAATTGATATTGCGCTGGTCGGTGGCCTGTTAGTGATGGTGATGTTTTCCGGCTATGAGAATTTTGTTTCCAGGCTTGATCTGGAAGGTAATTCCGATAAGCTCAGCTGGCTTGGAAAACTGGACTCCGGCTCTTTGAAAAATAAAGTCGCGGCATCGATAGTAGCGATTTCATCGATTCATTTACTGAAAGTATTTATGAATACTGAAGTGATCGAAAACGAAAAGATCATGTGGTACCTGCTTATTCATATCACCTTTGTGCTGTCAGCCTTTGCCATGGGATACCTGGATAAATTGCTGCGCGATGATAAAGTAAAGTCACTTTAACCGGCGTTGCATAACAGATAATGAGCCAGGTTCTGATTTTCTTCGCCAAAATATTTACGCTGTAACCGCAGGTACCAGCTATCGAGAATGACACTTAACAATGCCCTGTCAAAAGCCTTTTGCAGGGCGGCCTCTGTGAATGCCGCCCGGTAGAGGGTAGTGTCAAATAACGGATGAACCGCCAGCTCGTCCACATTATCCTGCTGCAAGCGGTAATGGTTAAAAATATTACGGTCCATCACCACCACCTGCACCCGGCCAGACAAAAGCATTTTTAACTGTGCCTGCTGGTCCACGGTTTCACGGTAAGCAGCAGAAATTCTCGCCATATCGGCATATTCTGGCCCCAGCACCGTGCGGGCATTTTGAAATGCTAACACCGAATAGTGCCCTAAATCACGGCTATCGTTAATCATTAATTTATTGTCTGCCAAACTTACCGCAATATTCTGATAACGAATATAAGGGTTAGAATAAAACAGTGTTGTGTCCTCAGCCGTAACAGGCTGCAGACTTGCAATGTCGCCTTCGCCCTGCTCAAGTAAAGGTTTAAGCCTTGCGTTGGGAACAAACACAAACACCGGCTCATAGCCCATTCTGCTGACGACTTCAGCCAGCAGCTCAACCTCATAGCCTGAGATATTCGCGGTATTAATGTAGGGCGGCTTGTGCTGCCCCACCAGTACGGTAAGTGGCTTTGCCATCAGCTGGCCAGCCATTGTCAGCAGCAAAAAAAAGATTATCCAGCGTGACCACATCGGTAATATCCTCAACCTAATCCTTTTTAAGATAACGGTTTTTCGGCAAACTGACATACATTTTTTACCATGAAGCTTAACGAATATTGGGAGCCAGCCAGCTTTGTGCCTCTGCAAGGCTCCAGCCTTTTTTTGCGGCATATTCGGTAACCTGATCTTCACCAATTTTACTGACGGCAAAATATTTGCTGTCAGGATGGCCGAAATACCAGCCACTTACCGCGGCACCCGGCCACATCGCATAACTTTCGGTCAGCTTTATGCCTGTCTGCGCCTCGACGTCCAAAAGCTGCCATAAGGTGCCTTTTTCGGTATGCTCCGGGCAGGCCGGGTAACCCGGCGCCGGCCTGATCCCCTGATACAGCTCGCGAATTAACTGTTCATTATTCAGATCTTCATCAGCGGCATAGCCCCAGTATTGCCGGCGCACTTTTAAATGCAGATACTCTGCCAGAGCCTCAGCTAACCTATCAGCCAGCGCTTTGACCATGATGCTGTTGTAATCATCATGCTCAGCGGCAAACTTGGCAGCAAATTCATCAGCACCAAAACCGGTACTGACGGCAAAAGCGCCAATATAGTCTTTAACGCCACTGGCAACCGGCGCGATAAAATCGGCCAGGCTGCAATTAGGAACATTGTTACGCAGCTGCAACTGCTGACGCAGGTTATATAAGCGGGCTTCCTCTGTGTTTCGCTGCTCGTTGGTATAAACGACAATATCATCACCGTCACTGTTCGCCGGAAATAAACCAAATACGGCTTTGCCTTTCACGTGCCCTTCGTTAATCATCCGATCCAGCATGCTATTGGCATCTTGAAATAATTTACGGGCCTCCATACCCACTTCGGCATGATTTAAAATGGCCGGGTATTTGCCCGATAGCTGCCAGGTTAAAAAAAACGGTGTCCAGTCTATGTAGTCGCGTAACAGGTCTAAATCGACATCCTGCCATAAGTGAACGCCGGGCTGCTTAGGCGCCGGGGCGACTTTAGTTAAATCGAGCTGAAATTTATTGGCTTTGGCCTCAGCTAAACTAAGCAGCTTTTCACCCGGGCGCGAACGGGCATGTTGCTCGCGTGCCACCCCATATTCATTTTTAATCCGCGCTAAATACTCCGCTTTGCTGTCTGGCGTAATTAATGACTGCACCACCGACACACTGCGCGACGCATTAGGCACATACACCACGCCATTGGCATAATGGGGCTCTATTTTGACGGCAGTATGGGCTTTTGAGGTCGTTGCGCCGCCAATTAATAACGGTTGGGTAAAGCCTAACCGGGTCATTTCTTTAGCAACATGCACCATCTCATCCAGGGATGGGGTAATCAGACCCGACAAACCAATCACATCAACCTTCTGCTCTTTGGCGACTCTTAACAGCTCAGCGCACGGCACCATCACACCAAGATCAATCACTTCAAAGTTATTGCATTGCAGCACCACCCCAACGATATTTTTGCCGATATCGTGCACATCGCCTTTTACTGTTGCCAGCAGCACCTTACCCTGAGCCCGGCCTCCTTCTTTTTCCTGCTCGATAAAAGGCTGCAGATAAGCCACTGCTTTTTTCATTACCCGGGCCGATTTAACGACCTGCGGCAAAAACATCTTCCCCTCACCGAACAGGTCGCCCACAACATTCATGCCGTCCATTAACGGCCCTTCAATCACATGCAGCGGCTTTTCGGCCTGGTTGCGTGCCTCTTCGGTATCAAGCTCGATAAAGTCGGTAATACCTTTTACCAAAGCATGTTCCAGCCGTTTGTTAACCGGCAGGCTACGCCATGCGTCGTCGACTTTTTCAGCTACGCTGCCATCACCTTTAAACTGAGCAGCGATATCGAGCAATCGCTCGGTAGCATCATCACGCCGGTTTAATATGACATCCTCTACCCGCTCGCGTAACAACGGAGGTATATCATCATAGACGGTAAGCTGCCCCGCATTAACAATACCCATATCCATGCCGGCAGCGATGGCATGGTATAAAAATACTGAGTGAATGGCCTCGCGTACGGCATCATTGCCGCGAAACGAAAATGAGACATTAGATACGCCGCCGGAAATTTTTGCATGCGGGCACCGCTGTTTGATCTCACGGGTCGCTTCAATAAAATCCACTGCATAGTTATTATGCTCTTCTATGCCGGTGGCGACCGCAAAGATATTCGGGTCAAAAATAATGTCCTGTGGCGGAAAACCAATCTGCCCGGTTAGGATCTGATAGGCGCGCTGGCATATTTCGACTTTGCGCTCTTTGGTATCAGCCTGGCCCTTTTCATCAAAAGCCATTACCACCACAGCCGCACCGTAGCGGCGTAGCAACCTCGCCTGCTGCACAAAAGGCGCCTCGCCTTCTTTTAATGAAATAGAATTAACGACCGCCTTGCCCTGAATGCATTTGAGTGCCGCTTCAATAACCTCCCATTTTGACGAGTCAACCATAATCGGTACCCGCGAAATATCAGGTTCAGAGGCCAGCAAACTTAAATAACGTACCATGGCAGCTTTGCTGTCAAGCATCGCCTCATCCATGTTGATATCAATAATTTGCGCGCCGTTCTCTACCTGCTGCCGCGCCACATCCAGTGCCGCCTCATAGTCACCATTTAGAATAAGTTTTTTAAACCGGGCCGAGCCGGTCACATTAGTCCGCTCGCCTACGTTAATAAATCGGGCCTGTTGCTGCATTACCACTCCAGAGAAAAGGCTTCAAGCCCGGCTAAATGAAAACTGTGATCTGGTGCTCTGGGCTGGCGCGCCGGCGCCTGTTTTACCGCGTCAGAGATCGCTTTGATATGTTCTGGCGTTGTACCGCAACAGCCACCGACGATATTTAAAAACCCCTGTGCGGCCCAGTCGGCAATCTCTGCAGCCATCTCTGCTGCACCTAAATCATACTCACCAAACTCATTGGGCAGGCCGGCATTCGGATGCACTGA